>CAZOBB010000181.1:0-4085 GCA_964577975.1 uncultured Thermodesulfobacteriota bacterium
CTCTTCCACGATCTTGATGGCCTCAAGCATGTGGGGGATCATGATCCGGTTCACGATGAAGCCCGGGCTGTCCTTCTTGACCTCGACGGGAACCTTGCCCATCTTCTCCGTCACCTCGAAGACGACCTTGATGGTCTCGTCACTGGTCTTGTACCCGTGGATGATCTCCACCAGCTTCATGATAGGCGCAGGATTGAAGAAGTGCATCCCCGCCACCTTGTCCGGCCGTTTGGTGGCCTCCGCGATCTCCGTGATGGACATGGAGGAGGTATTACTGGTCAGGACCACCTCCGGGCGGCACATCTCGTCCAGGGCCTTGAAGACCTCTTTTTTCAGGTCGAGATTCTCGATGACCGCCTCGATGACATAGTCCACGTCCTTCAGGTCTTCCATGTTCGTGGTGCCCTTGATCCGGCCGAGGATCTCCTTCTTCTGCTCCTCCGTGACCTTTCCCTTCTGGACGCTCTTCGAGAGGAACTTCTCGATTCCGTTCATCCCCCTTTCGACGAACCGGTCCTCGATGTCCCGCATGATGACGTTGTAACCCGCCGTCGCCGCAACCTGTGCAATGCCGCTTCCCATGGCGCCTGCGCCAACCACACCAATCGTTTTAATCTCCATAACCAGCCTCCTTATGATTTTTTAACTAACGTTTAATAAATTCTAAACGAACTCATCGGGAAAGTCAAACCTCTTCTGCCGACGACGAACTATTTCCCCCGACCCTCCTGCCGCGGGATGGAGGTTACCCCTGGGATTGTTTTCTCCTCAACACCTCGGTGTAGCATCCCAGTAGAAGCCGAGTGTGGGAAAACAAAACACAAGACCAACGGGTCGAAGCGGTACATGACCAGCTCTGGATCCCCATTGCGCCAAGCCCTTTTCAGGGATCTTTCATCTCTTTTTCACCGCTAGGGGAAAGGAACTTGTCTTTCACAGAATTTTCAACGAAATCTCAGGTACGCGGTTAAAGTAGAAGAGAAAACGTGTTTCGTTGTCTCAATCCACATCATCAATCCGGCATCCTCCCGCCCTTTCGTAGAGAAGGAGAACGATCCCCAGCACCAAGACCACACCCACGCTCACCCCGATCTCGATGAGGGAATAATAACCTTGGTGGTGAGATATGGAGGCCTTTGCCTCAATAGTCAAGATTCGCCTAACCCCCGAAATGATCCCAACATAGATAAAAGGAGACAAGGAAAAACGTTCGCGACGCAAGAATTTCAAAACTGGCCATAACAACTCAAGTATTATTAACATCAACATGATGTCGTCAATAATTGTCAATACTGCCTCAGGCGTAAAGGCCTTGAAATGGGTAACTGTATAGAAAGCCATACAGCACACCAAGGCAACCAACAAAAAAGCAATCACAATATGCAGAATTTCATCCAATCTGTGAAGAACCTTTTTCAACACCCCAATGAAACGATTCATACGCACGTTCTCATCATTCCTTTCTCTAACTACACCAGCGATTTTTATGAATCCGGCTTGGGTCAAATCGATCGACAGGAGGTTTCCGTTCGGCCGGAAAACCAATAACCACAAGGGAAAAGGGAATGATGTGATCCGGAAGCGTCAAAAGGGAAGCCATTCCCTTTACTCTTTCAATCCGCGGATAGATCCCCAGCCAAACTGAACCCAGCCCTAAACCATACGCTGCGAGCAACATATTTTGAGTAGCAGCGGCACAATCCTGGATCCAAACATCTTCAGACAAAAAACGTCGTTTGTCCGCGCACACCAAAATGGCCGCGGCACACGAGGAAATCATCCCCGCGTATGGGTGAAAATTAGGAATCTCCGCAAGTAAATCTCGATCGTCGATAATGGTAAACACCCATGGCTGCTCATTTTTGGAAGAAGGCGCCGCCATCGCCGCTTTCAAGATTTGAAGAATCTTGTCTTCGGAAACGTGCTCTCCCGTAAACCGCCGGATACTCCGCCGCGTCAGGATAGCCTCTAAAACATCCACTCCCCCCTCCTATTTCTCTCACCACGAACAAAACGCCATATACTAATATACTGAAACAAAATGAAAGTGCAAGCGCAAGTTCCATCGCGTTGTCGCCCCCCTCCCCTCTTTCCCCGTCAGACATCCCTCCAGCCTTCCACCTCGCTTCACACTCATCTTGAATTATCCTTGACAAGCCAGGGGAGTTTGTTATAATTTGCACAAAGTAGAGGAAGGAGATTTTATCCCTTACAGAAGTGGGTATCGTCAAGAAAGTGTAGTATGGAAGCGCTGAATTTAATGAACGTTAAATAAAATAAAGGAGGCATCTATGGATTTTGAATTTGATGAAGAATTACAGGCAATGCGAGACATGGCGCGAAACTTCGCGGAACGAAAAATCCGTCCCACCATGGAGGAAGACGAAAAAGAACACCGGTTCCGCAGGGAAATTGTAGAGGACATGGCACGCCAAGGTTTCTTTGGCTGTATCGCACCCGAAGAATTTGGGGGGAACGACGCCGGTTTTCTCGGAGCCACCGTCATGTGCGAAGAAATCGCGCGGGTGAGCCCCTCGTGGGGACTTCCCTTCAATCTTCAAATGATGGGGATGCAGACCGTCCTCATGAATTATGGTAACGATGAGCAGAAAAAGGCCTTCTATCCAGGGCTCGTAGAGGCCAAAACCCTTGGGGCCTTCGCCATCACAGAACCCAATAGCGGATCGGATGTGGCAGGGATGGGGACCACGGCGACGGAAACGGAAGACGGTTTTCTTCTCAACGGAACAAAAACGTGGATCTCCGGCATCCCGGTCGCTGACGTAGCCGTCACCTTCGCTTACACGGATAAAAGCAAAAAACATCGGGGAATTACAGCTTTCCTCATTGAAGACATGCATGCGGAAGGCATCGAGCAGATCGCCATTGAGACCAAACTCGGCCTTTACTGTGCCCCCACCGGTGAGATCACCTTTCAGGATGCCTTTGTACCCAAGAAGAATGTAGTTGGCGAGTTGGGCCAAGGATTTAAAATCTGTATGAATATGCTTGACAACACCCGGTTGAGTTCTGCGGCCAGGGCCGTAGGCGTAGGACAAGCCCTGATCGAATACTGTGTCCAGTACGCCAATGAGAGAACCCAGTTCGGTCAACCCATCGGCAAGTTCCAGATGATCCAGGATCAGATCGCCGATATGTATATCGAACATGAAGCCGCCAAACTTCTCGTTTATCGTTCCGCCTGGGAAAAGGACAAGCAGTGGCGCGAGACGGGAAAGGTCTTCAAGACAACCTTGAATACCTCCGTTGCGAAGCTGTACGCCGCTGAAGCAGCTTCCCACGCAGCTAATCTTGCCATGAAGATCTACGGATCCTACGGCTTTTCCACGGAGTATCCCATTGAACGGTACTACAGGGATTCCAAGACGTATCAGATCGTGGAAGGAACCAGCAATATTCAAAAAATCATTATTGCGGGGTTTGCCCTGGGATACAGAAAGTAAAACCACATAAATTGGAGCCAAGATCCAAAGGGGGAGGAAACTCCCCCGGCGGATTACTGTTGTCTGAAAAAAGAAGAGGGATATACGATGAAACTTAAAGGGAAAGTCGCAGTCGTCACAGGAAGCAGCCGAGGGGTAGGGCGCTCCGTTGCGTTGGCCTTTGGACGGGAAGGAGCCAACGTGGTGGTAAACTATTCCAGGAGCGAAGGCGCAGCCAAAGAGGTGGTCTCCCAAATCGAAAGCATGGGTCAGAAGGCCATCGCAGTCAAGGCCGATGTGGCCAAGAGAGACGACGCCCAGGCCCTGCTCAAGGCGGCAGGGGATGCCTTCGGAAAAGTGGACATCTTGGTCAACAATGCGGGGATTACCCGTCCCGCCATGATGCACAAGATGACGGAGGAACAGTGGGACGAGGTGGTGGATCTCCACATGAAGGGGACCTTTCTCTGCGCCCAGGCGGCCTATCCCTATTTCAAGGAACAGCAGTCCGGCAGAATCATCAACGTCACCTCCGTGGCAGGAATCGTCGGAACCGTGGGACAGATCAACTACAGTGCCGCGAAGGGGGGGATTATCTCCATGACCAAATCGATGGCGAGGGAACTGGCCCGCTATCAGGTC
>CAZOBB010000182.1:0-2792 GCA_964577975.1 uncultured Thermodesulfobacteriota bacterium
GGCAGGATCAGGGGATCTCCGCCTGGGAGTAGCTTCCGGAGGTTTGGAGGAATATACGCTCGTGGGAGGACTTCACACACGTGTGGCCGATGGGATGGCGGTATTTGAGGAAAAAGGTTAGAAGTGAAAAGTGAAAGGCGAAAGGCAATAGGCAAAAGGCGAAAGGCAATAGGCTAAAGGCGAAAGGCGAAAGGCGAAAGGCGAAAGGCGAAAGGCAAGTGAATAGTTGCTGAAAACAACGGGTTCTTTAAGGTGTGGACTTGATGGGGTGGTAAGGAACAATCGATGAAAAAGCTGGATCAGTATAAAACGTTGATGAAGATGTATTGGGCGTATCGGAAGGGGGTGCTGCGGCCGTCCTATCCCCCGATTCGCCTCTGGATCGAGCCGACCAACCGGTGCAACCTCCGGTGTGTCATGTGTCCCAACAGCTCGGACAAGATCAAGAAGCGGGGCTTCATGGACATGGCCCTGTATGAAAAGATCATCGATCAGGTGCGGGGGGTCGTCTATGACGCCAATCTTCATCACACGGGGGAATCGCTCCTTCATCCCGAGCTTTCCCGCATGGTGAGGATTGCGAAAGGGGCGGGGATTTACACGCGGCTCCATACGAATGCCACGCTCCTGGACGAAGAGAAGTCAAGGGACCTCATCGAGGCGGGCCTTGACCTGATTTCTTTTTCCTTCGACGGCTACGATGCCGAAACCTACGAGAAGATCCGCCGGGGGGCCGACTTTGAAAAGACCTTGAACAACATCAAGCAATTTCTGGAGATTAAACAGAGAGGGGGATATGAAACCCCTTACACTATCTTTGAGGTTATCAATTTTTCCCAGGGCACGAAGGAGCAGATCGAGGCATTCAAGGCACCCCTGATGAAACTGGGGCTGAACCGCTTTATCGTGAAGGAACCCCACAACTGGAGCGGTGAGTTCGAGGTGGAAGGGGAGGAGTCGATGATCGGAAATCCCGACTATTTTGTCCCCTGCACCTTTCCGTGGTATGCTTTGGTGATCTTTTATGACGGGACCGTTTATCCTTGCCCGCAGGATTTTTTCGGGAAGTTGAAGATAGGGGATTTCAACACCCAAACACTGGAGGAGATCTGGCACGGGGAGCCCCTCACTGAGCTGCGGCGACGGATGAAGGAGAGAAATTATCAAGGCGTTGAACCGTGTGAGAAGTGTGACATGATCTTCCGAAAAACCTTTCTGGGGGTTCCCACGAGCAACCTCAAGACCTACCTGTCTGAGAATTTCGTTGGCTATGGAAGGCTGAAGCGCTGGCTTGAACGATGAGAAAAAAATTCGTTTTTGCCTTTTGCGTTTTCCTGTTCCTCGGTATCGTGGGGGCGGGCGGATACTACGTCCGGACGAAGAAACACCACAAGGTGGATCCCTGCAAGGCAGGTTATTTTACCATTCTTTGCATGGGGGACAGCATCACCGCCGGCGGTTATCCGGAGAGGCTCCGGGAAATTCTGAAGGAAAAGGGATTCAGGGATATTTGCGTGAAGAACCTCGGCCGTTCCGGTGACACGAGCGGGGAGTATCTGGAGTATCTAAAGTCCCATCCGGAGGTACTGACGGGCAGGGTGGATGTGGTGTTGATTCAGCTTGGCACGAATGATGTGCGCATCGACCATGACCATACGGACACCCGAATCTTCGAGAGCAACATGGAGAAGATCGTGGGCCTTATAAAGCAGAAGCACCCGAAGGCCCGGGTCTTTATCGCCACGATTCCCCCGGTTCTGAGGGATGTTTCGGGGTATTTCGACTGGACCTCGCGCGCGCGGGTCTCCAAGGAGATCAACCCCTTCATTGTTCGGCTGGCACGGAGGCTGGAGTGCTCGCGGGTTGATGTGTACAAGGCGTTCAAGGGTCATCCGGAGTGGTATGATAAGGATGGAATTCATCCCAATGAAACGGGGACGCGGAAGCTGGCCGAGGTCTACGCCCAGGCGGTGTTGCCCGCCTTATCGAAGGCTTTCGGGGTCATCCATTTTTCATTGCCTCCCGATTTCCATGACAGGTTGGTGTTTCAGTCGGACGTGGATGGGGACACGGAGATCTACCTGTTGACCGCAAAGGGAATCCGGAAGTTGACGGATAATGCCATCCCCGATGAGTATCCCGTGTTTTCCCCCGACGGCACCAAGGTTCTATACATGACGAAGCCGGGTAAGACGTGGAAGTTGAACCTCTATTTCCTCAAGGATGGAAAATCGGTGACCGTGGTGGATTTGAAGGGTAAGAATGCCCTCTGGCCCGCCTGGTGTCCCGATGGGGAAAAAGTGGTCTTTGACACGGACGCGTGGGGAAGTTCGGAGCTGGCCCTCTATAATCTGACCACGAAGAAACTGACACGGCTGACGGATACCATTGGGAAAAACACCCTTCCAAACTGTTCGCCGGACGGAAAGACGATTGCGTTTACGGGGAACCGGGGACTGGGTTGGCATATCTACACGCTGGATCTAAAGACGGGGAAGATCAAAAAGCTGACGAACAAGCGGGGGAATTGCCGTCCCCATTTTTCACCGGACGGGAAATGGATCGCCTTTGTCTCGGAAAGCCACGGGAAAAGCGATATCTTTCTGATGCGTCCGGATGGAACCGGAATCCATTCCCTGACAAAGGATCCAGCCCACTGGGAGTATTATCCCGCATGGTCCCGGGACGGTAAGCGGGTTTACTTTTCGAAATCGGTGAAACACCGGGGGGCTCCCTGGCACCTCTGGGTTATCAACACGGATGGGACGCGCTCTTTCCGGATCACGTGGGGA
>CAZOBB010000183.1:0-4115 GCA_964577975.1 uncultured Thermodesulfobacteriota bacterium
GCCAGTTTCTTGGGGGTGGTGAAGGCACTGGTGACCACGGGAATGTCGTAGCCCTTGACGTTCTCGAAGAGCAGGACCGGCCCCCGTTTTTGTTCGTTCAAGGTTGCGATATGAGAGAGTTCCAGATTCCAGTCAACTTCCGCGGTAATTCTTTTCAGGACCCCTTCTTCTTCGCATTTCTTGATAAAATCTCTCATGTCTTTCATAAATAATCTTCCTCCTTTTTCTCATTTTTTCGGCGGCGCGCCCCACATGCCAGCAATCATGCTGATCGGATCCGCCGGTTTGACCTCTTTCTTCTCTGGCTTCTTCTTCCTCTTTTGGCTCCACACCGTTTCCGGACGTGCTTGAAGAATGACGACACTCTCTGGAAACGGCATATCGGCATCGACGGCCCATTCGATATCCGACGGAGAACCATAATATTTTTCTATTTGTTTTCCAATACGGCACAACTCGATAAGTTCTTCGTCCGTAATGGATGGGGCGTTCTTTCTTTCATCGGGAACGGGTCCAACATCAACCCGGTTTTTCTCCACATTGACCCGATGTTCCAGCTCTTTAGATGAAATAATCCGCTTTAAAACATCAAACGTCACTTTGTCTACCAAAAATTCATCAGGGGTTACGGTACCACTGACAACACTCTCCCCCAACCCCCCGCTTGAATTCACGGAGATTTTGGAGCGATCGCCGTTGATGGGATTCAGGGTGAACATGACACCCGCACATTTGGCATGAACCATCTTCTGAACCACGACGGAGATCTTCTCTCGTTCGTGGGTGAAACCATGATTGATACGGTAGGCGATGGCGCGATCCGAGAACAGACTGGCCCAGCAGTCTTTCGTGTGCTTTACCACACTCTCTTCCCCCGTGACCCAGAGGTAGGTGTCTTGCTGACCGGCAAAGCTGGCGTCAGGGAGATCCTCCGCCGTGGCGCTGGAACGAACGGCAACGGGAAGATTGGTAACCCCCGTTTTTTCCGCGAGCTTCCGGTAAGCGGCTTGGATAGCCTCCACGATTTTCTCAGGAATTTCCTGCGACAGAATAATCCTGCGGACCTCCTCTCCAATGGTTTCAAGGCTGCCGGGTTTCTTTAAATCCACTTCTTTGAGACGATCAAAAATGACCTTCCTAATTTTAGAAGAATCCAAAAAATCCAAATACGCCTGAGTCGTCACCGAAAATCCGGGGGGAACCCGGATGCCCGCCCGGGTCATCTCGCCCAGGCTGGCACCCTTGCCCCCCACCAACTCGAATGTTTTCCGCCCACTTTCCTCGAACCAGAGGATATACGGGGATTTCCGAAACATAACCGACACTCCTTCTATGATCGGATAATCTCGATCTTACCCGTATTCCCGTCAACGATGATGGTATCACCCGTCTTGATGGCCGAGGTGGCGACACCTGTTCCCACGACCGCCGGCATCCCGTATTCACGGCAGACGATGGCGGCGTGGCACATGATCCCACCCACGTCGGTAACAGCCGCCTTGATTTTGGAGAACGCCGGTGCCCAGGAAGGTGAGGTGGTAGGACATACCAAGATTTCCCCTTCTTGGATCTCGTTGATCTCATCCACACTTCGGCAGACCCTCGCGAGTCCTTCAACCTTACCAGGAGATCCGGCAAAACCTTGAAGCTCGGTGAGATCGGTGAGGTTTTCGACCTCCTTGGCCTTCGCCCAAGATTCCATCGTGTCGTTGGTGATACCCCACAAGACGATGGTGAAGGGCTCCTCGATCTTCTCCGGCGCGGTGCCGACGGCGGGCGGTGGCGTCCACTCGCGGAATTTCTGAAGCACGTCTTTACGCCATGCCACCTCTTCCGGCCAGTAAAGCGGACCATAAGGCTTTGTTCCTGTGGCCCATGCCGTCACAATATCCCACAACGCCTGTTTAATCTCATGGCGATTGAGGTACCAAATATCTTCTACATCACCGATAAACCCGTGATTTTTCAAAAGATTCCCAACCTGACGCATCCTGTTCCAGAAGATGGAGTGGAACCAATGTTCCACGTAAAAGAGGTGGTTTTCCACGTAGGGGAAGACCGTCCGGGATGTCCCGAGGAGCATATCGAATTGCTGACGATCCTCATCCGTTTCCAGGAGGCTGCGGTATTCTTCCGTGATCCGGTCGCGTTCCTCACGGATCTTATCCAAAGGACGATCCAGGTTCTCGCCTTTTTTGACCTTCTCAATGTAGATCTTGATGGAATCAATAGGCACGTTCAGATTGTCGTTCCAGCAGCGGTCGTGATGATACCAGCCCGTTCCGGAAGAGATGTAAAACCAAGGGTCCCGTGCCTCTTCAAAGGCATCCACCCATTTCTTGCCATTTTCCGTCTGCTTAAGGGATTCCAGCAAGGCTTCGACATCCGTGCTGGCCAGGACTTCCCCGTCCACGCCCAGTTCCACGGCAAGTTTGGCAAGTTTTTTTAGCTCGTCGTCGGGGCGGTACATGATGACGTCGATCCCGGACACCATCTGGGTAACCCTTTGTAGGGAGATCCCTGGAAAGGTTTTCTGGCAGAAATCGAGGAAGACGACATAGGCGGCGTATCCCAGGTTCAGGAACTCGAAATGGTACTGCCACGTGAGAATACCCAGGTCGATGAGCTCGTCGTATTTTTTCAAGAGTTCATATCCACTGGTCTTTCCCACCCCCTCAAAAACGAGGGATTCATCTTCCATTTCGGGGAGTTCTTTGAATTCGATGGCCTCCAACTGGCGTATGACATCCACCATCTTCGTCTTCCACTTCTCATACAACTCATTCCAATTTTGATAGTAATATCCCGCCCGCTTCATGAAGATTTCAGCGCGCTTGGGAATCTCGTTGGGATCTGGTACCGGAACTGGTGAGATGTAGATATACCCGTTGATAAGGCGATGATCGACCCCTAAAGCGGGGGGTACGATGAAGACCCGTGTGTTGTTCTGTGATAGGGCCAGGAACCAGGCCTCATCCCAGATGATGTCGAAAGGATACATGGGTTCTGGATAGTGAAGTCCGTCATAGAACCAGAACATATTATTTTCATATTCTTCACGCTCTTTGTCCTTGGTGGTCCACCGATAATAATAGGGATACATACGCTCCCAGCCTTCGGTTCCCGGGATGGTTTCGATTTCGTGGGGGTTCGGAAACTTTCCTGCCATAATCAACCTCCTTCAAAAGGGTTATTTTAAAATCCCGTTTTCAGATACAAACTCACCTCCTTCCCTTTTGTCATATTTCCCCAAAGGGATTCTGTTTGTCACGCTGACTTTACAATGAGGTTTAAAAAGAGGCAAGATAAATATTTTTATACTAGCATAAATAAAACTTATATATAAACGATTCGCTCAAAATCTCTCAAACAAGGTTTTAAATATCCTAAACGTTTTCATTTAACTATTCTTATTCTCATAAAATTTTTTTTGCATCGATGCCTTATACAAAAATGCCGGCCATGAAAGGCAAATTCGAAAAAGGAGTAAAGCGGCCAAAAAAAAGAATAAAAAAGACATCTACATTCAAAATCATGAAAAGCCTTTTTGTATTCTCCCGCTCCATTTCCATGGGGCATATCCTTGCTTCATCTTGGAGCGAAAAGATCCGATTCAATTCACATAACGTTGCCTTTATCAAATCTCCCTGCTGGCCCCCAAAGAACAAGTTGAGCGTCCTCTGCCGAGCGCCATCAATCAAAACGTGAAGGGTCCCTTTTTTATTTACTATTCATATTGAATCGTCAAGTTGACGGAAAAGATCATGAATTCATTCATAAAATTCTTGACTTCTTCCCCCCATACGATTATGAGGGAGAGGGATACAAAAGAAGGACTCTACCGCAACCAATAATTTCTTACGTAGATAATGTTCTCTCGTTTCTCAAAGGAGAAAAAATATGTTCACACACCTCATTCTACCGGATATCGAGCACCTCATTAAAAGAAAAGATTGGAACGCCTTGAAAGAGGTCTTAAGCGAGATCGATGTCCACGACATCGCGGAGCTGCTGGAGAACCTCGACGAGAAGGAAGCGGTCATCGTCTTCAGGCTTGTTTCCAAGGACAAGGCCTCGGATGTCTTCGCCGAGCTGGATCCGTCCTTGCAGGAATA
>CAZOBB010000184.1:0-31140 GCA_964577975.1 uncultured Thermodesulfobacteriota bacterium
ATTAGCCCCGAAATACGAGCTTGCTGAAAAATTCAAACTCAAGGAAAAGCTGATCGCCACACTCAAATACGTAGTTCCTCTCGGGATCATCATTTTCCTCGTCATCGGCCTCATCTTTCTCGGTGTCGCCACCCCCACAGAGGCCGCGGCTCTGGGTGCCCTGGGGTGTTTCATCCTCGCCATCGTTTACAGCGGCTGGAACTCCGAATACATGAAAAAGGCCATCAAAGGAAGTACCAGCATCACCGTCATGATGTTCATGATCCTGACCGGGGCATCCGGCTTCTCCCAGATCATGGCTTTTACCGGTGCCACGGAAGGCCTCATCGAATTCGCCACCAGTTTCCATTTCTCACCCATTGTCTATGTCATAATCATGCAACTCATTCTCATGGTCATGGGGGCCTTCATGGAACCCCTTTCCATCCTCATGATTACCATTCCCATCTTCATGCCCATCGTCAAGGCCATGCACATCAATCCCTTGTGGTTCTCGGTCCTCATGCTCATCAATATGGAAATGGCGACCATTACCCCGCCCTTCGGCCTGGTGCTTTTCACCATGAAGGCCGTGGCCCCCAACTATTCCATGGAAGATGTTTACAAGGCGAGTTTTCCATTCGTCATCCTGGATGTGGCGTCCATTGTCATTCTCATGCTCTTTCCGTCGCTTATCCTCTTTTTGCCGGGATTTGCCCATCATTGAACCATGAAAAACGTCCATCCGATCCCTGAAAACTTTCGCTTCGATCCCAGCTCGAAAGTCCTCAACTTTCAGGGAATCTGCCACATACTGAACCGTCCCAAAACTGATTATGGAAATCCAAAAAGTGTCGGAAGAAAAATGAGGAAACCAGATCGCCCAAGAAATATTCTACCAGAGGGGGCTCGAGGATACGTTCCTTACGTCAGAGAAACGACTAAAATGGGGGGGTTTTCCGGTGAATGCCCCCGCATACAAAGAAAAATACCCTTATCTTCTCACGTAGAACTCCTCGCCCGGGCAACTGGCATCCTTTCCACCCATTTCAATTCAGATAAGCTAATACCGTCCTAGACGGAGAGGGTGGAACGAAACCATGCGCCTATCCATTGGCCCCATAAGACTGAAATTTCCTCACGCTCGCCAGAAGGGTTTCCGAAAGTTGCGCCAATTCTCTCGTGGCTCGGGCAGACTCTGAAACACCTCGCGCCGTTTCTTGACTAACCTTGAGTATTCCGTCCACGTTCTTACTAATCTCTCCGACGGCCGTGGATTGCTGCTGCGCTGCCGCTGCTATCCCCGTAATCATCTCCGCGGTGTCATCCGCTTTCGTCACGATCCCTTTAAGCGAGGTCCCTGCTTCTCTAGCAAGTGCCGTTGCCTCCGACACCTCTTTTAAGGTCTCCTCGATCATCCGAACCGATTCCCGGATTCCTTCCTGTATCTGTTCGATGGCGCTTCCCACGCTTTCGGTCGAAGCCGCTGTCTGTTTCGCCAACTCCTTGACTTCACCCGCTACCACGGCAAACCCTTTCCCCGCCTCACCCGCCGACGCCGCCTCAATGGTGGCATTGAGGGCCAAAAGATTCGTCTGATCTGCAATATCACTGATCATTTCAATGACCTTATCTATCTCTCGACTCTTTTCTGCCAGAACTTCCGTCGAGTCGGCAACCTTTTGCGTGGTACCGGCAAGGCGTTCGATCTTTTGGAGGGATTCTTCCACCACCTGACTTCCCCTTTCTGCCACCTCTCGAGCCTCTTTCGATTGATCCGCCGCATCCTGCGCACTTTTTGCCACCTCGGCTATGGTCGCGTTTAGCTCCTCAACAGACGCAGCCACCTGATTCGCCTGGACAGACTGTTCCTCCGCTCCAGACGCAATCTCATCTGCCTGAGCAGAGAGCACCTCCGAGGCCGCAGCAACTTGATTGGCCACCTCCTGAACCTCCTGCGCCACCTCCAAGAGTAGTTTCTGATTTTGCCGAATCATCTCTTCCCGCTTCGCATCTTCCGTAATATCCCTCAAAATCAGCATTCCCCCTATCTTTTCTCCCAAAAGATCTCTCAAGAGTGCGCAACTGACGGAAAGGAGGATCTCACGCCCCTCACGGTTCTTCATTTTCACCTTTTTGCTCAAGATAGGCTTATCGAGCTTTTCCAATTCTTTGAGTGTGTCGCAGACCTCACAAACGGGAAGGTTATGGGGATTGAACACCTCCGGGTCTTTTAGTTTTCCGACGGTTTCCTCCACGGAGAAACCGGTCATCTCGGCGCAGGCCTCATTCATGTACAATATGTTTCGCTCGAGGTCTACCATGACAAAGGGGTCGGGAATCCCTTTCACCAACGATTCTCCCCGCCCGATGATCCCGTTGAGCATCTTTTGCAACGCCTGAGCCATCTCGGCTATTTCATCCTTCCCTTTTATCTCCAGGTGCTCCATCACCTCTTTAGATATGTTTCCTGCCGCCATTGCCTGAGCCCCGGAAAGGATACGTTTTACCGGTTTCGTCACCGACCTCGTGATCAAAAAAGCGAAGATTATTCCAACGACGAACCCTACGAGCGTGAGATACAACGAGAGGGAAATCTCCCTGTTTTCCGTGGAGAAAAGCTCCTTTTCAAGGCGCTTTTTCTGAGGATCGATAACGCCTTCCATGGTGTCCTCCAAGATATCCCGGGCAGAACCCAAATACCCCTTCACCGTTCTTCTCCCCCGCATTACCTTCTCCCTTTCCTCCTTCGAGCATCCCTCTCCGCTCCTACATTTCTCTACAATCGGAAGGTAAACCGGCAAAAACTCCCTTATCTTTCCCACAAGTTCCTGAATCTTTTTGGCCGCGTCTTCTACCTTCGTTCCTTCCACCATCCTTTTCCAAAGCGCCACCCCCTTTTCTACCTCTTCCAAGCGGCGATAAATCTCTTCTTTTCTCTCCTGCGTTGGATCGATCAAATAAGCCTCGAAGGTGCCGCAAAGTTTGAGAAGATTCTGGGTCACATCTTCATTGGAAACCATGTCGATGGTACCCCATTTCGCATATTCCTTGAAACAACCGTTCACACGTTCGGCGTTGCGCCAGCTCACATATCCCACGCACGCCAAAATGAACAAAACGATCCCAAACCCCATCCCTATTTTGGCTCCAAGCCTTAATCTCACGATTTCTCCACCTCCCCGCAATTTTTTAATTTATCTCCATCCCCATGATCTTTCCCTCTTATCAGGGGACACTATTCAATCTTATCGGACAATATCGTTGAGATTTGAGATCCCGAGACCCGTTTCGAAAAAGTCGCGTGAGTAGAAAGGATGACCCGACACCTCCCTTTTCCTACCGCTACCTCTCCTCAGGGAGATGTCCCCTTAGTTATCAGAATACGAAAATTTTTACAACTCCCCGGGATTACCCCGGAAGGAAAGACAATTTCCTCCTGTGAATACCAAAATCTACCCTACTTCTACTTCCTTTTTAGGGTTGGCTTCCTCTTTCCTGTCCATCATGTTCAAAAAGGGTTTGAGAAGCTCGATCGGAATCGGGAAAATGGTCGTCGAACTGTTCTCTGTGGCGATCTCCACCAACGTCTGAAGATAACGAAGTTGCAAGGCGATGGGATGTTGTCCTATGATTTCCGATGCCTCCGTCAACTTTGCCGCCGCCTGATACTCTCCTTCCGCGTTGATGACCTTCGCCCGGCGTTCCCTCTCCGCCTCTGCCTGGCGCGCCATGGAGCGCTGCATCTCCTCCGGCAGGTCGATATGTTTGACCTCCACCGCCGAAACCTTGATCCCCCATGGATCGGTATGCTTGTCGAGGACATCCTGCAATTCAAAATTGATCTTTTCCCGATGAGACAACAAATCATCCAACTCAAATTGGCCTAAGATGCTCCGGAGGGTCGTCTGGGCCAACTGAGAGGTCGCGTACAGATAGTCATCCACCTCGATGATAGCCTTTTCCGGATCGATGACCCGGAAATAGACCACGGCGTTCACTTTGATGGAGACATTGTCTTTCGTAATCACATCTTGAGGAGGAACATCCATTACAACGGTACGAAGACTTACTTTGATCATCCTTTCAATAAAGGGAATCAGAATTATCAAGCCAGGCCCCCGTGCCCCGACAAGGCGGCCAAGCCGAAAGACTACCCCGCGCTCGTACTCCTTGAGGATCTTCAGCATCGAAAAAAGAATGACCAACAAGATAATGACAGGTGGAATCAAAAACATTTCACGTCCTCCTCTTTTAAAGGTTTCTTTCAGCCTTTTCGACCACCAGAAACAAGCCATCGACCCCCCGCACGCGAATATCACTCCCCTCCTCTATCGTTCCTTCCACGCTGCGCGCGTCCCAAATCTCCCCGTGCACAAAAACCTTGCCTCTCTCTCCGATGGCCGTTTTCGCTATGCCTCTCTCCCCGATGAGGCCCTCTCGTCCCGTCCGTCCCTTTCGCCTAAAATCCCTGGCAAGCAATGTTCCAAGCACGATCACAACTCCCCCTATCACGCCAACCATCCCAAAAATCATCGGATAAGGGATCTGAAGGCCCATGCTTTTCTCCGTTTGAAAGAGGACCTTTAATCCGAAAACCAAAGAGACCAGTCCCGCAAGGGTCAGCGTTCCAAAACTCGTGACGTAAATCTCCGCTATGAAAAGAATGATGGCAAGAAAGATCAGTAAAATCCCAAGATAATTGATAGGGAGAATCCGGCTTGCAAAAAGAAACCCCACCAGCGCCACGGCTCCGATAATCCCCGGTAGGGTGGCTCCCGGTGTCTTTATCTCCAAATAAATACCTAGAACACCGATCACCAACAAAATCAACATGATCTGAGGGTCCGCCAACCTTTTTCCTATCTTCTCCAACAACGTCAGTTGAATCTCATGAACCGGTTGTCCCTGAAGGTGGAGAACGACCCGCTTAATACCCTCGTTGGTCTTTACTTCGACGGTCCTTCCCTCCACCATCTTGAAAAGCGCCTTCCGGTTCTCCGCCACACAATCGATGATCTTCTTTTCTAGGGCTTCCCGAGCCGTAACGGAGACGGATTTCCTCACCGCGTCCTCCGCCCATTTGGCGTTTCGCTTCCGTTTCTGCGCGATGGAACGTATAAAGGCGAGGGTATCGTTTACAACCTTCTCTCGGGCGTCTCCCTTCAAGTCCCCGCCGGTAAGAAGAATGGGATGCGCCGCCCCAATATGGGTACCGCTCGCCATGGCGGCAACGTGGGCGGCAAGGGTTATGAAGGTTCCCGCCGACCCGGCCCTCGCCCCACTGGGCGCCACGTACACAATGACAGGAACGGGGGCATTGAGGATATTTTTCACGATCTCCTGCGTGGCGGAGATCAGTCCCCCCGGGGTATCAAGTTGAATAAGAACGGCACCTCCCGCTTCATCCGCCGCCTTTTGGATTCCCTTATGGACAAAATCCTTGGTAAACCCCGTGACTGGCCCATCGACGGTGATCTGATAGATCGCCGCGTTTCCCTTCCCCCCCATCGTCAACAGGATGAGAAACACCCCGATTGCTCCAAGACACGCAACGAGGAAACGTCTTTTCATGAAGATACCCCTTTTTTATCTTACCACCTAAGGCCTCTGTGTCAAACGGGATAGATCTTCGCTTCTATCCTTCGATACGCATATTCCGTAGGCGTCAGCCCAAGACGTTTGGCTTCACGGAGATGGCGGGCCACCCCTTCCCCACAGATGCGCTCGATGTGCGCATAAAGACGCCCCCGATCCGCCTCGTTCCCTCTCATGTATTCCTCGTAACCCGCCATGACGCCCGCGATATTATGAACCCACTCTACTTGGTAGAGGATATCCCGATCGGCCAGGGCTTTCGCCAGCTCGATCTCCTCCTCCTGGCTATGAGCCGCCAAGACGTTATTGGCCGATCCAAAGATGATCTCGAAGCGAAGCCGTGGTACCACCGCTTTCGAGATAATCCCCCCCATGGCACAGGGTGCGAAGATGTCCGCTTCCGTTTCGAGGGCTTTGGTAGGAGGCACCACCTCGATGGTCGCCTCGGGAAACGCCTTCACCAAGCGATCGATGGCACTTTCCTCGATGTCACAAACCATGAGGGCGCACCGCTCCTTTTTAATCAACAATTCCGCCAGTGGAAAGCCAACGGCTCCCAATCCCTGAATCAGTATTTTTCTACCCCTGAGATGCGCGTCACCGTACCGAAACTCCGCCGCCGCTTTTATGGCCAGATACACCCCGTACGCCGTGGGCGTGCCGGTAGGTCCGAGGGGACCTCGTTTCCCCCCCGTTATATTGTTCGTAAAATGCTCATGAAATACATCGGACAGTTCCGGAGGAAACCCCATGTCCGGACCCGTGAAAAACCGACAACGGTCCAAACAATAGGCCAAAAAACCCAATCGATCCATATCCTCCAAAGAAATCTCTTCACTATGGACCGTGCATTTGCATCCCCCAAAAGGGATATCCGCGGCCGCATTTTTGAACGACATGGCACGGGCCAAATTTAGTCCATCCACGATAACGTCCAATTCCGGATCACTCAGCGAATGCCGACGAATCCCTCCCGCGCGAATGGCATGCCTCCCATTCCTCACACCCAACACGTTCGAGTGCATATTATTCATAAAAGTAATATCGAGAGAAGGCTCCCGGAAGAAATCGATTCCTTGATGGCGCCCAGCTCGTAAGAGACCTTCTATCTCCTCCCGGTAGGATTCCAATCCGTGCGTCCCAAACAGGGCCATGACCGCTTCATGTCCATAATGCCGAGGTGCCGCCGCAAGACAATCTTCATACGTAAAGGTCTTTTGGTAGTCTCTCCATGCAACGGAGCCGTCCCATTCCTTCCCTGCCTTCCAACAGATCCTTCCGCTGCGCCAATCGTGTTGCACCCCGAGAAACGTTAATTCTTCCTCGTCCATCAGAAAACGTATTGGATGACGTTGAATCGGCTTCATAATTACCTCCCGCAAAAAATTATTACTTTGTTTATTAGAACTGAAAAAGGGACGATGTCAATCCAAGGACTCGTGTTTCTTGGAAAGAAACCCTACCGCCACGAAAGAAGACGGTTATCAAACAAAAACTGTCCCGGAACAATTTTCAGCACGTATAAACCTCATACGCCTTCATCTCTGGCACATCGAATCCTCCTTGAGAGGATACCATCTCGAGTTTTTCCCCGTAAGACCAAACGTGGTTTTCTCTTCTCCCACCTCAGCCTCTTGACCGTTTCTTTAAGCAGCCGGATCTTGCACTTTCACGTGTTTTTTCCATGTCCTTCCCTCGCAAACGCATTTGACAAAATTGCCAATTTGCGCTAAAGCGAAGAATGTCTTAGGAGGAGGAAGAAAAGCCGACGGCGCGTTGAATCTTTTACGAGGACAGGGATAAGCCATGAAACCTAAGATGTTCATCGGTTTTACGGAACAACCCGGGATTGTCGATATCCAATACATGGCACAGAATCTTTCGAGAAAAGGCTCCAGTGGAATTGTGGTCTATGAGAAGACACCCGCCGAAAACGTAACAAGCATGGCCAAGGAAAAGGGGGTACCCCTCCTTCAAGCGGATGACGTCAAAGCCAAAGTAAAAGAACTCGAATCGCTCTACAAATCCGACGGATTCAACGTAAAGATCAGGGATCTTTCCGAGGTGAGGAATCTCATGCGGGACGTTTGTTAATGAAAAACTCTCGAGCTTTGGGAGAAAACGGTGTCATCGGGGTTAGTCTTCATCGGTTACATTCCCCAGCCGGGAATCGTCGACGTCCAATATATGGCACAAAACATCCGGCGGACGAAGGGGAGGGGTATCATCGTGTTCCAAACCCCTCCGACATATAACGTTCAGATTCGCGCCCTCCACGGGGATGTGGAATTGATAAGAACGCCAAACATCAAGAAAAAGATAAAGGAGTTAGAAGGGTCCTTTAGAGAAGCGGGACACACTGTCATTCTCAAAAACCTCATGGATGTAAGAGATGGAATGAGAGATCCGATGTGAAACATGGAGAAGAAAGGAGGTGATATATTTACAAAAAACCGCTCCCTTGACAAACCACGAAACAAGGAGGTGTTATTCGGGCATCAAAAAAAGCGACAGAAACGAGTAATCAAAAAGATAGCAAAGATTCATGCTGTAAATCCCATAAGGAAAAAAGACGAAGAGCAGGAGCAAAAAAAGAACCAGGTTCCTACACTGTTTACGCAAAAGATTTATTAGTGACACGGGATTCCATGTGAGACATTGGCATTCAAAAAAGCTACGGGAGGAGGTGAAAACAAGGGGAGAATTTAGGTCTACAACCATATCTATAAAGGAGGAACGCTTATGAATACTCTGTTGATGTGTATAATCGTGTTTGTCTTGTATTTCGTGGCGTACCATACGTATGGAAAGTTTCTTGCCAAAAAGATCTTCAATCTCGACCCCAACCGGACCGTCCCGGCCGTGGAATTCAACGACGGGGTGGATTACGTCCCGACCAAAAAGGAGGTCCTGTTTGGCCATCATTACACCTCTATCGCGGGATTGGGACCGATCGTGGGTCCGGCCATCGCCATTATTTGGGGATGGGTGCCGGCTCTCTTGTGGGTCGTTTTCGGGTCCATCTTCGCGGGTGCCGTGCACGATTTCGGTGCCCTTGTCGTTTCCGTCCGGAACAAGGGGCAATCCATCGGAGAACTGGCCACGGGACTTATCAGCCCGCGGGTTCGGACCCTGTTTTTGTTGATCATTTTCTTCGAGCTGTGGATCGTTATCGCCATCTTCGCCTTGGTCATCGCCATCCTGTTCAACATGTTCCCCCAGTCGGTCTTTCCCGTGTGGTTCGAAATCCCCATCGCGGTATGGCTGGGATATATGGTATATAAAAAGAACGGCAACATCACCGTTCTCTCCATCGTAGCCATCATCGCCATGTACGTCACCATCATCATCGGTGCGTATTGGCCCCTCAAAATGCCCAGCATGTTCGGGCTGAACCCCATCATGGTGTGGATGATCATTCTCTTCATCTACGCGTTCATTGCGTCCACCTTGCCAGTGACGACACTCCTCCAGCCACGAGACTATATCAACGCCCATGAGCTGATTATCATGTTAGCGTTGATTTTCTTGGGAGTCATTGTCGCCCATCCACCCATCGTGGCGCCCGCTTTTAATCCGCAGGCGAAAGGGGCACCTCCCATGTGGCCTTTCCTCTTCGTGGTCATCGCGTGTGGCGCCATCTCGGGGTTCCACAGCCTCGTGAGCTCGGGAACATCATCCAAACAGCTCGCGAACGAGAATGACGCGCAGTTCGTCGGCTACGGCTCCATGTTGATGGAAGGAACCCTTTCCACACTGGTTATCGCCGCCGTTGCCGGTGGATTGGGAATGGCTCTTGTCGTGAAGGGTCAGACCTTAACGGGGGTTGCGGCGTTCAACACCCATTACGCCAGTTGGGCGGCCGCTAAAGGTCTCGGATCCAAACTTCACGCCGTCATCTGGGGTGCCGCCAACATGATGGAAGCCTATGGTATCCCCAAGGCCATCGCGATTACCATCATGGGTGTCTTCATGGTGTCCTTTGCCGGCACGACGCTGGATACGGCAACCCGCGTCCAACGGTATATCGTCTCTGAGCTGACGACCGACTTGAACCTGGATTTCCTCTCCGGTCGCTTCACGGCCACCTTCATCGCCGTGATCTCCGCCGTCATCCTCGCCTTCTATTCCGGAAACGGGAAAGGCGCGTTGGTTCTGTGGCCACTTTTCGGAACGGTAAATCAGTTGCTCGCCGCGTTGGCACTCCTCGTCTTGACTGTCTACCTCGCGAAAAAGGGAAAATCCCTCATTTACTCGGGCATTCCCTTGATCTTCATGCTGTTCATGACGGGATGGGCCATGATCCTGAACCTGCAAAAGTTCTACGCGAAACAGAATTGGTTGCTCTTCTTTGTCGGGCTGATCGTATTCCTATTGGAGATCTGGATGGTCATCGAGAGCGTCATCGTGCTTGGAAAGCCTACTCAGGAAGGACCTCAAGAAGCCGGCGCTTCCTCATAAAAACCTTCACCAGGCGTAAAAAAGGAGGGGCTCATCCGAGCCCCTCCTTTTCCGTTCCATCACGTCGTACACCCACTCCCAAATTGGATTCCTTGGGCCAACGGCATATCCTGTCCCCAATTGATGGTGCACGTCTGACGCCGCATGTAGGCCTTCCACGCATCGCTTCCCGCCTCACGACCACCGCCCGTCTCTTTCTCACCTCCGAAGGCTCCGCCGATCTCCGCGCCGCTGGTTCCGATATTGATATTGGCGATACCGCAATCGCTCCCCTCCGGGCCGAGGAAGGTCTCGGCGTGGAGAAGGTTCTTGGTAAACATGGCCGAGGACAGACCCTGGGGAACGGCATTGTGCAGCTCAATCGCTTCCTCCAAGGTTTTGAACGGTAGGATGTAGAGGATAGGCGCGAAGGTCTCCTCTTTGATGACCGACATATCGGGATGCGCCCGAACAAGGGTCGGTTCCACATAAAACCCCTTGGCGTACACCTCCTCGTGCAACACCTTCCCCCCGGTTAGAATCTTCCCCCCCTCCTTCTCAATACGCCTTATGGCCTCCTCAAACTGGCGTACCGCCTCCGCATCAATCAAAGGCCCCATCAATGTCCGTTTCTCGAACGGATCTCCTATCTGGATCGCCCTATAGGCCGTGATAAGCCTCTCCGTGAAGGCCTCCAGGATCTCTTCATGAACGATCAACCGTCGGATCGTGGTACACCGCTGTCCCGCCGTCCCAACGGCACCAAAAAGGACTGCCTGAAGAGCCAGCTCCATGTCCGCGTCCTCCATGAGGATGACCCCATTGTTTCCCCCCAGTTCCAGAATCGTCCTACCAAGCCTTGCCGCCACGGTCTTGGCCACGTGTTTCCCCATAGCCACGCTTCCCGTCGCGCTGATCAAAGGAATTCGTGAATCGTTGATCAAACCTTCTCCAACCTTGGCTCCCGATCCCACCACGAGGTTTACGACGCCCTCAGGCATCCCGTTTTCTCTTAAGACCTCTTCCATGATTCGCACGACCGCTACGGCACACAGCGGTGTTTTGGACGAAGGCTTCCAAATAATCGTATCCCCACACACGAGGGCAATCATCGCGTTCCACGCAAACACCGCGACCGGAAAATTGAAGGCCGTGATCACGCCTATGGGGCCAAGGGGGTGCCATTGCTCATACAGACGGTGGTGAGGCCGCTCGCTATGCGTCGTCATCCCATAAAGCTGGCGCGACAAGCCCACGGCAAAATCGGCAATATCGATGAGTTCCTGAACCTCCCCTTCCCCTTCGGGAAGTATCTTTCCCATTTCCAATGTTATAAGCTTTCCAAGAGGCTCCTTGTATTCCCTGAAACGCAACGCCATCTGCCGAACCACCTCTCCCCTCTTGGGAGCCGGCACACGGCGCCACTCGACAAACGCCTCCTGAGCCCTTCGCACCGTCTCTTCTAACTCCAACTCCGTGGTAGTAGCCACCCGCCCTATCACGGAGCCGTCGATGGGGCTTATGCTCTCAATATAGGATGCCCTTTCCCCAACGATCCATCGCCCATTAAACGTTCCTGGATGGGAAAACCCTTCACCGAACGGCGCATCAAAAGGTGCAAGCTGCATGGTCATTGTTTCCTCCTTTCTCCCCTTCCTTCCAACAGGGACACATTCTTTTCGTCACGGCTGAACAGCAGGGAGATGAAATAGGCCCCCCCTGCTACGAGAATAATCATAGCCCCCGACGTCAGGTCAAGGTAAACGGAAATAATCATTCCAACCACCGTAAAAAGGATCCCCAGCAAACACGAGAGTCCCATGATCTTCCACAGAGGGGTGACAAAGCGATTGGCTATCGCCGGCGGAATCGTCAACAAGGCGATCACCATGATAATTCCCACCATCCGCATAACGACCACCACCGTCAAGGCCGTCATTCCCAGCATGAGAAGGTAAAATCCTTTCACGGGCAGCCCCATGATCTCAGAGAATTCAGGATCGAAAGAGATACTCAACCATTGCTGATAGAAAAACAGCGTCAATCCCACGACCACCACGTCCAACGCCCCCATGAACAAGAGATCCACCCTTGAAATCGTCAGGATACTCCCAAAAAGGTAGCTCATCAGTCCTGCCGTGTAACCGTGTGTCACATCGGCAAAAACGATTCCTATCGCCATTCCAACCGCCCACATCACACCAATCAGGGTATCTAGTCTCTGTTTTGTCCGATAAAAAACCGTTCCCATCGCCCACGCCGCGGCAAGGCTGAACACAACGGCCCCCACCACCGGATTAACGCCCAAGAAAACACCGATGCCAATACCCCCATAGGCCGTATGGGCGATTCCTCCCGTAATGAAAACCATTCGATTCATCACCACGTAGGTTCCCACGATGGCACAGGCAATGCTGACCAGCACGCCGGCAAGCAACGCGTTCTGAAAAAACGTAAAGTGGAGGAACTCCATCGTCTCTCACCCGTGGTGTTTCAACACCCGATGAGGAACCCCGTGGGCGATCAAGTCCACGGGACATCGGTATGTCTGCATGAGAATATCTTCCGTTATTTCCTTCTCCCCATGATAAAAGAGCCGCTGATTCAAACATGCAACCGTTTTGACATAAGAAGAGATGACCCCAATATCATGGGAAACCAGACAGATGGTCAGCCTCTCATTCAAACGCGAGAGGATCTCATACACGGTCGATTGAATCTTGCTATCGATACCCGCCGTTGGCTCGTCCAAAAGCAGAATCTCCGGTTGCGTCACCAAGGCACGGGCGATAAAGACACGCTGTCTTTCTCCTCCCGAAAGCCGGCCTACCGGGCGATCTCTCAGGTCCCAGATTTCCAGCTCCCGCATGACGCGCTCAAGCCTTTCATGGCAGCCAGGAAGCGCCTCTTTCCCGAACCTCAGAAACTTCAAACATCCCATTCTCACCACATCCATCACCTGTATGGGAAACGCCGAGTCGAAATCGACCGTCTGAGGCACATACCCAATCCGATGTCTCGTTTCTTTAGGCGGCTTCCCCAGCACTCGCACCTCTCCGTCATCCGGTTCCACAAGGCCTAAAATCACCTTCAAAAGGGTGGTTTTTCCGCCGCCATTGGGACCAATGATACCCAAGAAGTCACGTTCATGGATGACAAGCGAGATATCCTCCAGCGCCAGGTGGCCCTTGTATCGCACTGTGACATGACTCAGCTCGATAAGGGGATCAACGCTTCCCTGTTCCGTCACCTCTTCAGGCATTGGGCTATCCTCTCCGCCACTTCCTTGAGATTTGTATCCCACGCCCTCGCTAGCGGATCTAGCAGCACGACACGGGCTCCGAGGGCCCGAGCGATCGCCCTCGCGTTGCGGGTGTCGAATTGAGGCTGGGCAAAGACACAGCGAATTCCCCTTTCCTTCGCGGCCCTTATAACAGTGGCCAGATAGCTCGCGCCGGGCGCTTTCCCTTCCCGCTCGATGGCAACCTGTCTCAGACCAAATTCTTTCGCGAAGTATCCCCAACACGGATGGTAAACGAGGAAGGTCGATCGTGTGATCCCCTCAAAGCACGCACGAATTTCCCGGCTCAAGGCATCGAGTCTTTGCTCAAAACGACGCGTGTTCTGCTTGTATATATCGGCCCTTTGGGGATCCACTTCCGAAAGCGCCTCCGCCATCACCCGCGCTTGATACTTCACCAAAGAAGGAGCCAACCAGACATGAGGGTCGCCCTTTATCCGTTCCTTCATCCCCGCCACGGTATCGACAACGCGCATCCTCCCGTTCACGGCACGGAACTTTTCCATCCACGCATCCTCAAACGGAACATGGATCCGAAAGTAGAGCACCGCCTTCCGGAGATCAACCAGCGCCTTCGGTTTCGGTTCATACGTGGCGGGGTTGGCTCCCGGTGGCAAAAGCACATGAACCGAGACCCGCTTTCCTCCCACTTGTTTCACAAAAAAGGCTTGGGGTGGGATACTCACAGCCACATGGACGGATGCCACCGCCCATCCCCGAAACGTCAACACGCAAAAGAAAACAGCCGCCACGAAACACGTCGATCTGAACCACCCCGTTATTCCTCTTTTCATCTTCGGCGTTTCCTTTCTATCATTTCAGACGTATCACTCCCCGTTTTTCACCCATCTTATGCCAAAGCGGTTTACCGGTCAACAAAAAAGGGGAGGCGGTAACCTCCCCTTTTCACGAGCCTCTCGCTCTTAGTACATTCCGTCCATCCCTCCCGGAGGCATTCCAGCCATCGGCTTTTTCTCCTCCGGTTTTTCGGCGATCATCGCCTCGGTGGTAATCATGAGGGACGCCACGCTCGCCGCGTTCTGGAGAGCGGTCCTCACGACCTTGGTCGGATCGATGATACCCGCCTTGATCATGTCGGTAAATTCATCCTTCCCGGCGTCGTATCCGAAGTTACCTTTTTCCTCCTTGACCCGCTGCACGATCACCGATCCTTCCTTTCCGGCGTTGTTCGAAATCTGCCGCAGCGGTTCTTCCAAGGCGCGTTTGATGATGTTAACACCGATCTGCTGATCTTCGACGTCCAATTTCAGCTTTTCGACGGCAGGCAACGCCCGAATCAACGCTACACCACCGCCCGGAACGATGCCTTCTTCCACCGCCGCGCGCGTCGCGTTCAGGGCGTCTTCCACACGGGCCTTCTTCTCTTTCATCTCGGTCTCGGTGGCGGCACCCACGTTGATCACGGCCACGCCACCCACCAATTTGGCCAACCGCTCTTGCAGTTTCTCACGATCGTAGTCAGAGGTGGTCTCTTCGATCTGGGCACGAATCTGCTTGACCCTTCCCGCCAGATCGTCAGCCGATCCACCACCATCAACGATCGTGGTATTGTCCTTGTCCACCGTTACGCGCTTTGCCGTTCCAAGATCCGCCAACTGGACACCTTCCAGTTTGATGCCGAGATCCTCGGAGATCATCCGGCCGCCCGTCAGGATCGCGATATCCTCCAGCATCGCCTTCCGACGGTCACCAAAACCGGGCGCCTTCACGGCACAAACCTGCAAGGTTCCCCGCAGCTTGTTGACCACCAGCGTCGCCAGGGCCTCTCCTTCCACGTCCTCGGCGATAATCAAGAGAGGTTTCCCCATCTTGGCCACCTGCTCCAGAATGGGAAGAAGGTCTTTCATGCTGCTGATCTTCTTCTCATGGATGAGGATATAGGGATCCTCCAGAACGGCTTCCATTCTGTCGGGATTGGTCACAAAGTAGGGAGAGAGGTAGCCACGGTCAAACTGCATTCCCTCCACGACTTCCAACGTCGTCTCCATTCCTTTCGCCTCTTCGACGGTGATGACCCCCTCTTTCCCGACCTTATCCATCGCCTCGGCGATGATATTCCCGATCGTCTCGTCGTTATTGGCGGAAATGGCACCAATCTGCGCGATCTCTTTCTGATCCTTCGTCGGCTTGCTCATCTTCTTCAGCTCTTCCACGACCGCTTCTACGGCCTTGTCGATGCCGCGTTTGACGTCCATGGGATTGGCGCCCGCCACCACGACCTTGGAACCTTCCGTGTAGATGGCCTGCGCAAGTACCGTCGCCGTCGTCGTTCCGTCACCGGCGTTGTCGCTCGTCTTGCTGGCCACCTCTTTCACCATCTGGGCGCCCATATTTTCGAACTTGTCTTCAAGTTCGATCTCTTTAGCAACGGTCACACCGTCCTTTGTCACCTGTGGAGACCCAAAGGTCTTATCGATAACGACATTGCGCCCCTTCGGTCCCAACGTGACCTTGACCGCATCGGCAAGGGTGTTTACCCCCTTCAATATTTTCTGTCTGGCTTCCTGACTAAATACAATTTCTTTCGCAGCCATTGATTCTATTCCTCCTTTTGATACCGTTTTAAATTTTTATTCAATCACACCCAGGATATCGTCTTCACGCATGATCAGATATTCCTCTCCCTCAATCTTCACTTCCGTCCCCGCATACTTGCTGAACAGAACTTTGTCTCCTACCTTCACATCCAAAGGAGAAACCTTTCCATCGTCCCGAACCTTTCCTTTTCCTACCGCGATCACTTCACCCTGCTGGGGTTTCTCCTTCGCGGTATCGGGAATGATGATTCCACCTTTCGTCTTTTCCTCTTCTTCCAAACGTTTGACAATCACACGATCCTGTAACGGTCTGATCTTCATCTTCTCAACTCCTTTCTCTTTTTTTTGTTTTTATCTCAAAAATTCTTTCGTTGGGTGTATGTTTTGATGTTGAGAGCGTGTCTTCACCTCCTTCTCTCATCAATATTAGCACTCATCCCACTCGAGTGCTGATAATATAGGCATCTTTTTTTTCGTGTCAAGAGCTTCAGTAAAATTTTTCCGGATTTCCCAAAAACAAAAAAGGGAAAGGCTTCCAGGCCTTTCCCCCACCATCCTTACCTGCCTGACCGCTATTTACGAATCTTCGAAACCACTTCCCTCAAGCGGTCTGCGCCAGGGTTTTTGACAACACGGCGGATCAATATATCCGACACGGGAATAGGCTTTCCATAATAGGCTTCGTTGAAATCACTTCGCGGGGCAAGAACACCACCGTCCAAACTGATTCCCACAAAGGCCCCTTTGGAATGCGCAAAGGCCACAATATCGGTCAACTTTCCCTTCGCGCCAACACCCACGGGGCCGGCCGCCACTCCCACGTCCCCTCCCAATTTTACGGAAGCAGACAGAAGTGCATCCAAACCCTTGCGGGTCATAACCATGAGAAGGAGCTCTGAAATCTTTCCCCCAATCTGAAGCCCAAAAGAGATCGAACCCATCGTAAAGAAAGCAGGATAGCTCCATTCCCCTGTTTTGGAATCCCGAGCCAATGCCACACCGCTTCCACCTTCTCCTCCCACAATAAAGGCGCCCTTCATGAAACTCGGAAAGATGATAATCGCTTCGGCGCTCTGGAGATGAGCCCTCGCCCAGCCCATGCTCTCATCTGAAAGGATACGTTGGACCACAATGGTCGCCTTGTCCACCAACTCTTGTTCTTCACTGTAATTTCCAGCCCAGACGGCCTGCGCCCATACCACCAGGCCTACGAAAAGGCACAGTGCAACAATCTTTCCGCCACGCCTTCCCTTCCCGTTTATCATAATAACCTTCCTCCTCATTTTCTTACCAATCTACCACGCCTTATCCCAAAAAACAAATCCCTTTTTTCTCAACGCCTTTCGTCTATCACACGTTTTGCCTTTCCTTCACTCCGTACAATTCTTTTATAAGGAACGATTCTCACGTGCGCGCTCAACCCGACAACACCCTTTATACGGCTTCGAATTTTCGCCTCAATCTCCTTCAACTTCTCCTCTCCCCGGGCATACATCTCTTTCCGGGCCTCCACATCGATGGCCAAACGATCCAAGTATCCTTCCTTTCTCACGACAATGACATAGTGGGGACTGACCTCGGGAATCTCCAAGAGGATACTCTCTATCTGAGAGGGAAAGAGGTTGACCCCGTTCACAATAAGCATGTCGTCCGAGCGCGCGGCCACCCGTTCCATCTTCAGGAGGGATCGGCCACAACCACACGGTTCCCTGTATAACCGTGTCAAATCCCTCACCCGATAGCGTATCAACGGCATGGCCCGCCTCTGAATAGCTGTCAAGACCAACTCCCCCTTCTCTCCCAAGGGAAGCGGTTCTTCGGTAACCGGATCGATGACTTCCGCGATAAAATGGTCCTCGTTGATATGCAAGCCATCCTTTTCCGAACAGCTAAACGCCACACCCGGTCCCCCCATCTCCGTCAAACCATACGACTCCATCGCCACGAGACCCATTCGTTCCTCAATCTCCTTCCTCATCTCTTCCGACCAGGGTTCCGCTCCGAATACCCCTATCCGTAACGCGGTTTTTCGCAGATCGACACCCAACTCCATCGCTTTTTCAGAGAGCGTCAAGGCGTATGAAGGTGTCCCGTAAAGCACCGTCGTGTTGAAATCCTGAATGAGGATGACCTGCCGCTCCGTTTGTCCGGAGCCTGCCGGCACCAAGGTGGCACCCAGGGTTTCTGTCCCAAGGAGGAATCCCAGCCCCCCCGTAAAAAGCCCCATACTATACGTATTTTGACAGATATCAGTGGGGCGGATTCCAGCGGCCCAAAAGGTTCGCGCCATGCACTCACCCCACTGCGCCATATCCTCCCTCGTGTATCCCCCCGTGATCGGTTTTCCCGTCGTCCCCGATGATGCGTGGATACGCACGCACTGCTCGGGAGGCACGGCGAACAACCCGAATGGGTAGTGATCACGCAAATCCGTCTTCACCGTGAAAGGAAGACGCCCAAGATCGTCCAGCGACTGAATGTCACCCGGCTTGACGCCGTGCTCGTCAAGTTTAGACCGATAGAACGGAACCCGTTCGTAGACCCACGCCACCGTTTCCTTCAGCTTCTCGAGCTGAAGGGCTTTCCTTGTCTCTTCCGGCATGGTTTCGGCCGTCTCGTTCCAAAATTTTTTCATAGACCCTCAGCCTTCCCCTCCCCACTGAAAGCGGAGAGGGTTAAGGTTGGTTTAACGCAACATCGCTAAATCTTAAAGCTTTCCGCCATTCCGGCGTACTGTTTCCGCAGTTTTGGTTTCTCGATCTTTCCCGTTGGATTCCTAGGCACCTCTCCAAAAATCACCTTTCGCGGTCGCTTGTATCGAGGCAATTTCTCACAGAACTTGAAAACTTCTTCCTCTGTCAAGGTCTTTCCTGGCTTCACCTGAATGATGGCACACACGATCTCTCCCAATCTCTCGTCTGGAAGCCCTATGACTGCCGCGTCGCCGACAGCAGGATGTTCATGGAGGAAGTCCTCCACCTCTACCGGGAAGATGTTTTCTCCTCCCGTAATGATCACATCCTTCTTCCGGTCGACAAGCCAGATAAACCCGTCCTCATCCACCTTGGCAATATCCCCCGTCAAAAGCCAGCCGTCGATAAGGGTACGTGCCGTCGCTTCGGGATTTTTGTAATACTCCTTCATCACTCCCGGGCCTTTGACCATGAGTTCCCCCGGCTCCCCCGGTCTTACCGGTTTGAGCTCCATATCCACGATCTTTGTCTCCCAGTCAAAACCTGGAATTCCGATCGCTCCCACTTTATGTTCATTCCCCATACCGAGATGGACACACCCAGGTCCCGTGCTTTCACTCAGCCCGTAATCGGTATCGTAATCCTGATTGGGAAAGACCTCTTTCCATTGTTTAATCAAGGCGGGAGGAACCGGCTGCGCTCCTATATGCATCAACCGCCACTGATCCAACGTGTAATCCTTCAAATTCACATCTCCATTCTCAATGGCGATAAGGATGTCCTGCGCCCACGGAACGAGCAACCATACGATCGTGACCCGTTCCTCGGAAACGGCTTCCAGAATCCACTGAGGCTTAATCCCTTTAAGGATGACGGCCGGTGCCCCCACAATAAAATTCCCAAACCAGTGCATCTTCGCGCCGGTATGATAGAGCGGGGGGATCAGGAGAAAATTGTCCTCATGGGTTTGAAGATGGTGACGATTCTCCGTAATGCAAGCCGACTCCAAATTCTTATGAGTCAAAAGGATCGGTTTGGGTTGCCCTGTCGTGCCGGATGTGAAATAGAGTCCCGCTTCATCTTCGTAGTGGATTTCCACTTTCGGCTCCGTCGCCTCCATCCTCTCCAGGACACTCTCAAAATTCTCCGTCCCCACCGGCGTGGACTTTCCCACAAAGAAGAAATCCTCTATCGTATCGAGCTCTCCCCGAATCGTCTCGACGCGCTCGATAAACTGTTCCCCATATATCATGGCTTTGGCTTCGGCGATTTTGGCGCAATAAAGGATATCGTCCGCCGTAAAACGGAAATTCAGGGGCACCGCCCATGCCCCTGTCTTCAAGATACCAAAATAGGCCGGGAGCCACTCCAGACAATTCATCATAAGATGGATAACCTTATCTCCCTTTTTGATCCCCTTCTCCATCAAGGCATTGGCGAACTTATTCGCCTGCTCGTCGAACTCCCTCCATGTCATCTCCCGTCGGATTCCCTTTTCTGGCTCCCGCTCTATCAACGCAACTTCGTCTCCGTACATCCGAGCGTTTCTCGCAAGGATTTCCGTAATCAACATACCCTTTCCTCCTTTCCTGTCTTTCCTTTTCTAGGTTATCCGCGCTCCCGCGGTTGGAAGGTTCAACTACTCTTCCCCTTCTTGCCTATCTTCATTCTCCCTCTCAGGGAGGGTATCAAACTTCATCTTTATGAAGAGGATTCCACCCCCTTCCCTCGAAATCTCGGCGTTCGGATAGCGTTTTTTCAGTATATGAATCATAGATAAGTTTTCCTCCATCACAGTAGCCGTAAAGCCCTTATAGTTGTTCTCTTTGGCAATCTTTTCCAAATGCCCCAGTAAAAACGTGGTTATCCCTTTCCCCTGGAAGTCCTCCCGCACGATAAAGGCCAACATGGCATAACCGGGAGTCTCCGGATCGTGAGCGTATCGCCCTATCGCGATAATCTCCTCTACTCCCTCCTGCTGGATAATACCCACCAGGGCCATATCTTTTCCGTACGTGATGTTCGTCCACTTCTGCGCCTTTTCGTGAGGCCACTCTCGGACATTTTGAAAGAAACGAAAGTATATGGACTTTTCTTCCAGCTTATAAAAAAAATTACGACTCATGAATTCATCGCTAGGACGGATGGGACGAAAGTGAATCCTAGTGCCATCCGAAAGCGTCAGATCCGTGGCGTACCGCTCCAACGCCAACCAGTCCTCTTTCGGTGGTGTGATTTGGTCTTGGAAGATGTAATGATGCTTCTTCGCTTTCTCCATCAGAGACTTTCGAAACCGGGGATGCGCTACTTGCACCAACTCCATCACCCGCTGGTAAATATCCTTTCCGTATAGCTGCGCGATTCCGTATTCCGTCACCACATACTTGGTATCCGCTCGCGTATTGGTAACCCCCGCGCCTTCGCTCAAATGACTGACAATCCTGGAGACACGGCCATTTTTCGCAGTAGAGGGCATGGCGATAATGGACACACCTCCCTTGGAACGATTGGCCCCCCTTATGAAATCTACCTGATCTCCCATCCCGCTGTAAAAGGTATACCCCAGCGAATCGGCACAAACCTGTCCCGTCACGTCTATCTCCAGCGCCGTGCTGATGGAGACGAGATTATCGTTCTGGGCAATGATATTCGGGTGGTTCACATACTCGGATGGGCGAAATTCCACCATCGGGTTGTTGTTGACGAAACGATAAAGCCGTTCCGTTCCCATGGCCAATGAGGTGATGATCTTCCCAGGATGAAAGTTTTTCCTTTTATTGGTAATCACCCCCTGTTCGATCAGATCGATGAATCCATCCGAAATCATCTGGGTATGAACACCTAGATCCTTCTTGCCTTTAAGAAAGGAAAGAACGGCATTGGGAATCTTTCCAAACCCAATTTGAAGAGTCGCTCCATCTTCGATAAGGCGAGACGCGAAGTACCCAATCCTTCGCGCCGTTTCGTCCAAAGCGGGAGGAATCGTCTGATACAACGGCTCTTCGAAAGGAACCATGATATCAATATCATCCACATGGACGAAGCTGTCTCCCCACGTCTTCGGCATCTGGGGGTTGACTTGAGCGATAACCAATTCCGCATTTCGCACGGCCGATTTCGTGATGTCCACCGAAACACCCAGACTGCAAAAACCATGCTCGTCTGGAGGTGTCACCTGGATCAAAGCCACGTCAAGACCGATCCGTTTGGTATCAAAAAGGGTCGGAATTTCCGAAAGATAGGCGGGAACGTAATTAATCTTCCCTTCTTCGGCAGCCTTCCTCAGGCTCAGGCTGACGAAAAAGGCCTTGATGGTAAATCGATCCAAAAAATCCTCTTCATCCAGATAGCGGGCCAGGGTAAAGGGAAGAATCTGATACAGTTCCATGTCCCGGGCGTTCGGAAAACCCACGAGGTGCTTCAGGAGGTATTGGGGTTCCCCACAACCTGTTCCTATAAAAACACGGCTTCCTCGGCGCACCTCTTTGATGGCTCGTTCAACCTTACGAACCTTTTTGGGATAGCGATCTCTCAACAGGGCGAAAAGGACACGGTTCGGATCACGATCCGTCAGCAGGGAAAAAAGATGATTCTCAACCACGCTTCACCCACACCCCTTTTCCGCCTCGCCTGAGATGGTGGGGGCTCCTCGTTCTTTTTTTCACTAGCTTAACTCTAAAAAAACCCCTTCTGAAAGTCAAGCCATCGGTTTTGACTTACACCCAAATTTTTGATAGAAAGAAGGGACCTTACGGAAAAGGAAAGAAAATGGACAGCGATCTTCTGTGGTTGATCATCATATTTGGCGTGTGGTTCATCTTAAACAGGTATATCTTCCCCAAAATGGGGGTTTCCACCTGAATGAGCGAAGCCTGTAGTATCGAGGATCGATACAAAAAAAAGAACAAAAAATAATTCCCTTTCCCTTCTCAAAAAAGAACCTTGGAAAAACAGTTGACAGAGGGGAAAACCGGTATTAAATTGAATAAGCATAAGAAGGAGGTGAGGGAAGGTGCCCATCTACGAGTTCAAATGTAAAGAGTGTGGCCACGAATTTGAGATCATCATGCGAGCGAGCGCCAACAAAGAAGACGTCACGTGCCCCAAGTGCCACGCGAAAAATCCGGACAGGCTCATGTCGGCTTTTTCTTCGGGAAGCAGTAGCAGCAGCGGATTTTCCGCCTCCAGTTCCTGCGGTAGTGGCGCCTTTACGTGAGCGGCTTAATTCCATCGCGGTCGGCGACCGCGGCAGGAGTCAAAAGGCCGGGTGGGAAACCATCCGGTCATTTCATTCATCCGCTCAAAGGGAAAATAAATTTGACAAAACCACCGAACTGAAGTATAAGCGAAGTAATAAGGAAGCGCCAAATAAAGGGAGGATATTCCTTGGCACAGTACAGTGATGACTTTAGAGATGACGAGATGGTTTACGACCTGATTTTAACGAATATCGTTCACCAGAACGCGCTGGTCGACCTCCTCGTGAAAAAGGGTATAATCACACGCGAGGAGCTCCGTGATGCCCTAAAAAACAATGGGATGATCATGGAGGAAGAACTTACAACGAAAAAACCAGGCCAGTTCCACTAGGCCTTTACCCCCCCATCTTTTTCAATCCATACGGCACGGAACTCCGCACCGCTCAAAAAGGGGAGAACCGATACGTGTTCCTCTTTTCTAGGGAGAAGGAGTGTTTCTATCGATCGTTGAACAGCACGGCGTTCACGTGATATACAGGACTCGCTGTTCCTCAAAGCTCAAATTCCGCTTCGCCATCTCTTCTTTCGGACAGAGGCGACAGCGATCTTCGCTACACCACTGGCCACAAAGGGCCATCCACACAAGGATGTTTTTTATGATTCTGATTCTTTAACCGAATTTTCCCGTGACATAATCTTCCGTAATCTTCTGAGAGGGAGAAGTAAAAATCTTTTTCGTCTTATCGAACTCCACCAACTCTCCCAAATACATGAGTCCCGTTTCATCCGAAACCCGCGCGGCCTGTTGCATGTTATGCGTCACCACCACCACCGTGTACCGACGCTTGAGCTCCAACATCAATTCCTCAATCCGCAACGTGGCAATGGGATCCAGCGCGCTACACGGCTCATCCATCAAAACGATCTCCGGTTTGACGGCAAGAAGACGAGCGATACACAACCGCTGTTGCTGTTCGTCCGATAGGGTCAAGGCATTTCGGTTCAGATCGTCCTTTAGGGCCTCCCATAAACCGACACGCTGGAGAGAATCCTCCACAATTCCCTCCAAAATTTCCGTATCCTTTTCTCCCATGACCCTCGGCCCAAACGTGATGTTGTCCCGGACAGACAGAGGAAAGGGATTGGGCCGCTGAAAAACCATCCCAATCTTCTGGCGCAATCGGACAAGATTGACCGTCTCCTTGGTAATGTCCTCTCCCTCGAAAAAGATGGCCCCCTCCGTTCGCACACCGGGGATCAAATCGTTCATGCGATTGAAAGACCGAAGAAGGGTCGATTTTCCACATCCCGAGGGGCCGATCAGCGCGGTCACGGTATTCCTTCGTATGGAAAGGTTCAAGTTCTTCAAGGCATGAAAGTCCCCGTAAAAAAGATTGAATTCCTCGACCTTCAGGGTATAGTCCGACATTATCCGAATCTCCCCGCAATGTAGTCATCGGTCTTTTTCTCTTTCGGTACTGTAAATACACGGGACGTCTCTCCCGTTTCGATCAATTCTCCCATGAGAAAAAAGGCACATCGATCCGACACGCGGGCAATCTGTTTCGTGTTGTTGCTCACCAAAACAATCGTGTGGTGTCTTTTCAGCTCTTTCAGGGCCTCCTCAATCCGCAAGGTAGAAATGGGATCCAAACCGGAGGTCGGCTCGTCCAGCAGAAGGATCTCCGGTGACATGGCCATCGCCCGGGCGATACAAAGCCGTTGCTGCTGGCCGCCTGAGAGCTTTTGCGCCGGTTTGTGAAGACGATCGCGCACCTCTTCCCAAAGAATCGCCGCCTTGAGCCCCCGTTCCGCCGCCTCTCGAAGAACGGCCTTGTCCTTAATCCCCTGAATCCTCAACCCGTACACAAGATTCTCAAAGATACTCATCGGCAGCACGACCGGTGTTGCGAAAACCATGGAAACCTTCCGGCGCAGCGACGTCGGATTCACATCCTCCGACAACACATCCTCCCCCAGCACGTAAAGGGCACCCCCCAAAACAACATCCTGAGCACGAAAGGTATGATTAATCAACCGAAGGAACGAAGTCTTGCCACTTCCCGCCGGTCCCATGATCCCAAAAATCTCGTTCCTTCGAATATCGAGAACGATATTATCGAGAATCTTTCTTCCCCTTGCGTGTAACGAGACATCCCTCGCCTCTATCACGATCGTCTCCGTTCGCACGTTACCTCCGTCCTTCCACAAACTTGTGCATCAGATAATAAGAGATGACATTTATGATGAGAATGGAAAAAACCAACACCGCCGCCGTGGCGTAGGCGTTCGACATGGAAATTCCCTCACGGGCAAGGATATAGAAATGCACCGCCATACTACGCCCAGAATCGAAGATGGAAAAAGGGGTGCGCAACGACGTTCCCAAGGTAAAAATAACCACAGCCGTTTCTCCAATCCCTCGCCCCACGCTCAAAATGACGCCCGTCAAAATTCCGGGAGCCGCGTTGGGAAGGACAAGACGTGTAACTCCCTGCCACTTGGATCCGCCTAAAACCTCATTCACATCTCGAAAAGCTTGGGGTACCGACTTAATCGCCTCCTCCGAGGTTCGGATGATAACCGGTAGAATCATGATGGCCAGTGAGATGCCCCCCGACAAGACACTCCAGCCAAATCCCAGCTTGATCACAAAGAGGATAAACCCGAACAGGCCGAGAATAATGGACGGAACTCCCGCCAAACACTCGGTTCCGAAACGCACGATCTTGGTAATCTTTCCCTCTTCCGTATACTCCGTCAGGTAAATGGCCGTCCCCACACCAAGAGGGATGGCAATGACGAGAGAGACCACCAGTAAATAAATGGTTGAAACAATGGTAGAAAAGATACCACCCGCGCGGCCCATGTCCATGGGATTATCGAGGAGAAAACGGGCCGAGATATGCGGAAGCCCCTTAATCATGATGACCGCAATGATGAAAAAGAGAATGGCGAGGGCGAGAAAGGCCCCACTCACCATCAACCCAAGGGCGATATGTTCAGCTCGCCGCGGCGTCATTTGACTCTCTTCCTCCTCGCAAAGGCAGTGGCAATCAGGTTCAAGGCCATGACAAAGAAAAACAGGACGATTCCCGTGGCAAACAGGGCCTGACGGTGAAGCCCGCTCGCGTACCCCATCTCCAATGCGATATTGCTCGTCAGAGTTCGGATTGGATCCAAGGGAGAAAGGGGAATCTTCAGCGCATTTCCAGCGATCATGATAACCGCCATGGTCTCTCCCACCGCTCGTCCCATTCCAAGAACAAGCGCCGTAATAATACCCGATTTCGCGGCGTGAATCGTAACCATGTGCGTTGCTTGCCAGCGGGTGGCTCCCAAAGAAAAAGCGGCTTCCCGATACGAATCGGGAACAGCCGCCAGCGAGTCCACCGAAATGCTAATGACCGTCGGCAAGATCATGATCCCCAGGATGATACAGGAGGTCAGCAGGGACAACCCGGGCCCCCCCAGATAATCGCGCACGAGGGGAACGAGGTAAACCACCCCCAAGAAACCGTAAACGACCGATGGAATCCCGGCAAGAAGCTCCAAGGCGGGTTTGATGATAGCCCTCACCTTGGATGAGGCAAACTCCACCAAAAAGATGGAGCACATCAATCCAAGCGGGCCCCCAAAAAGAAGGGCGCCCACCGTCACCCAGAAAGAAGAAACGATCATGGCAAAGATGCCGAAGTGACCCTTCGTGGGAGCCCATCGTGTGCTCAAGAGAAAGTCCTTGAGCCCCACCTTCCAGATCATGGGAAGGCCTTCCACGAAAATAAACAGGGCAATCAAAAAAAGGGAAAAGAGCGATGAAAACGCGATAACAAGAAAGATCCTCTGGATCAGTTTCTCTTTTCGCTTGATGTCCGCTGCCGACATAGGTTGCTATCTCCGTGTATGATTGAAGCGGGGATAAGACCCTCCTTCGCCAAGATGCGTTGACCCTCCGGCGAGAGAACAAAACAGATGAAATGAAGGGTCAACCCCGTGGGCTTCTTCTTCGTCAAAAACAGAAAAGGGCGAAAGAAACGATACCGTTTCTCCTTCACCGCCTCCACGGACGGGGCCACCCCATCCAAGGCCACGGCCTTTACCTGTTTGTTCACAAGCCCGAGAGAAATATAACCAATGGCGTACGGATCCGTTGCCACCAGTTCCCGAACAGCCCCGTTGGAATCCTGAACGATACAGCCAGGGTCAATCTCTTCCTTTTCCATGACCAGCTCTTCAAAAGCACCCCGCGTTCCAGAACCCTCTTCCCGGGTAATCGTGGTGATCCTATGATCGACACCGGTCAGCTCACGCCAGGTCAAGATCTTTCCCGCGTAGATGGCGCGTAATGTCTTCGTGGAAAGATTATCAATGGAATTTTTTGGATTCACGATAACAGCGATCCCGTCAAACGCGATGGGAATCTCAAAGAGTCCTTTCTCTTCCGGATGCAGGTTTCGGCTACTGGTTCCGATATTGGCGATGCCCGATTGGGCCGCCCGTATCCCCGCGGTACTCCCTCCCCCTTGCACATTCACCACCGTATTGGGGTTTTTAACCATGTAGATCTCAGCGAGTTTTTCTGCGAAAGGTTGGACAGAGGTGGAACCGGCAATGATGATGGAAGCGTAACTCCCCTTTTTTTTCGGACCCTCATTCTCCTTCTTCCCGCATCCTGCCCCTACGAGCAGAAAGAAGAGCAAACACGCGATCCCAACCAGATTTCGTCTCTTCTTTTTCAACGAGAATCCTTAAATGATCTTCTGATGCCGAACAACCGTCCCCTTCATCATGAAAATGGCTTGCTCGGCCACGTTTACCGCGTGATCCGCCGCTCGCTCAAGATACTTGCTCACCATCATGATCTTCATAGCCGACGAGATCTTCTTCGCATCTTCCACCATGTACGTAAAAAGCTCACGGGCGATCTGAGTATTCAACTGGTCTACTTCCTCGTCCCGCTGGATAACCTCCATGGCTATCGCCTCATCCTTCTTGATAAAAGCGTCCAAGGCACCCCGGATCATCCAACGCACATCCTCGTCCATTCGGGGAATATCGATATACGGCTTGAGCTGAGGTTCCTTGTTCAAATCGAGGGCGCGCTCCGAGATATTGACGGCCAAATCACCGATCCGCTCCAAATCCACATTGACTTTCAACCCCGTGGCGATAAATCGGAGATCTCCCCCCGCCGGCTGGCGCAGCGCGATCAGGGAAAGGCAAATCCCATCGATTTGAACCTCCAACTCGTTGACTCTCCGATCGTTCTCGATAACTTGGCGGGCGAGATCCGAATCCCTCTCCACGAGGGAACGAATGGAGGTGGCGATGGCATCCTGCACCATCTCTCCCATCTCTAGAATCTTGTCTTTTAAGGTTTTCAGCTCCTTATCAAACGTCTTCAAGATATGTGGATTATTCATTCTCTCCCCCTCTTTTCCCTCATCGTTTTAGCATAGGTCTTTTAGATATTTCAAGGAATAAATACATCCAATTGACCTCCCTTCCCGTATGGCATAGAAAGGAAATATGAAAATCCATCTGTTCCAAAAAGGAAAAAGAAAGGGCGGTCATTTTAGCTGCTTCATGGGAATCCTTCTGTTACTAACCCTTTTCCTTCCCCATTCGGGAATTTCATCGGATACGTTGCGGATCGATTTTCTAGACGTGGGAGAGGGAGACGCCATCTTCCTAAGCCACAAAGGACATTGCACCTTTCTGATCGACACGGGCAATCCATTGGCTGGAGCGAAGATCCTAGCTCACCTCACAACTCTAGGGATCACCCGTCTCGACCACCTCATCCTCACCCACCCCCATCTGGACCACATCGGAGGGGTCTTTACTCTCGCTTCCCTCCTCTCCGTCTCCCGATTCTATGACAACGGGGAAGACCTGTCCCCCCTCTCGAAACCGGGCGGCATCGGACGATGGTATAAAAAACTCGTTCGGGATTCCTCTCACTACACCGCCCTGCGCGCGGGCCACGTGATAAAATGTTTCCCCCTAAGTGTGCGTGTTCTCTGGCCTCCTCGCGCGGGTCTCACGAAAGACTGGAATACAAACTCCCTCGTGCTCATGGCCACGTTCGGAAGGCTTCGATGCCTGCTCATGGGAGACGCCAACAGGGAAACGGAGCGGCGGCTCCTCAAAACCCACATCAACCTGAAAGCTCAGATCCTCAAAATTGGACACCACGGCGCGTGCGACTCCGGTACCCCATCCTTTTTAGCCGCCGTTTCCCCCCAGGTCGTCATCCTCAGCGTCGACGCCGAAAATATTCACGGCTACCCCGCGGCAGAAACCCTGGTAAGGCTTCGGCATACCGGCGCCCGAATCCTTCGAACCGACCAAAACGGCACGATTACGATCTACGCCCACACCGAAGGAGACATCAAAATCATCACGGAAAAACCATGAATCTGAAACAGGTGACCATCGCTTATATCGCCTATCTCATCCTCTCCGCCGCCGTCGCAAGAAACGCGCTGCGCTGGTTAACCCACTTGCTCGGCGGCAGTGCCATCGAGGCCGCCCCCTGGAGTCTTTTTCTAGGGGTAACCGTTCTTCTATTCATTTTCCTATGGAAAAAAAACGCCCCGCTACTTGGAAAACTCCTCGCCCTTCTGATCCTTGGAGGGGTCTTCCTCTTTCTGAAAGGGATGCGAAGCCCGGAGGAACGAATTCATATCTTTCAGTACGCCGTGCTTGGATGCCTTTTCGCCGCTATCTTCAGAGACAAATCTTGGACCCACTCCCTTCTCTTGGCGTGGGCGGGCGTTCTTCTCGTCTCAAGCGTCGATGAAATATTTCAGATTTTTCTGCCCGACCGGATAGGGGATATCCGGGACGTGGGATTCGGACTTCTCGGTGGAATATGGGGAAGCGTCACGACCGTCCTTCTTACAAGGCAAAGGGAAAATCGGGCTTCTCTATGAAGGCGTCTTCTGCAAATAGACTTGCATCCTTTGATAGGGAACACTCACGCCGGCATCGTCAAAGGCCAGTTTAACCTTCTCCAACAAACCCGTCTTCACTTCCCAAAGATCCTCCGTCTTCACCCATGGCCGCACAAAGAGCTTCACTCCATTCTCCTCCCAATCACCAACTCCCACGAAAGGCGGCGGATCCTTCAAAATCCGTGGTTCCTCCGAAAGGATTCTCTCTATAATCTCTCGGGCCTTTCGCAGATCATCTTCATAACCGATGGGGAAAACCAAATCGATCCGACGAACATCCTTCGCAGAATAATTGACAATCTTGTCGTCGTAAATCATTCCGTTGGGAATGATCACCTGGCGGTTGTCCAATGTCTTCAACACGGTGTTAAAAATTGTAACATCCTCCACCGTACCGGTGACCCCCGCCGTTTCGACGAAGTCTCCAATCGTGAATGGCCTGAAAAAGATGAGAAGAATCCCTGAGGCGAAATTCTGCAAGGAGTTTTTGAGGGCCAACCCCACAGCCAAACCCGCGGCCCCGAGAATAGCAATAAGGGAGGTCGTATCGACTCCCAATTCGTGTAAAGCGGCGATAATCACGAAAACCAAAAGGGCGATATGGCACACAGAACCGGTGAAATTCACGAGGATCTCGTCCAACCCCGCTCGCCTTAACACCCTCTTCAGAAACTTCACGAGATACTTGGCGGCAAACCGCCCGATGAAGAAAATGGCAGCGGCAAGGGCCAGATGCAGACCCCACGTCACAACATACTTCGAAACGGTATCTTCCAACGCGCTACCTCCTTCGACACCTCTCTCCCTTCAATTAGAAAATCCTTCCATACCTGTCAAGAAAGTGCTACCCGAAAACAGATGTTCAAAAAACTCAGAAAATGAAATCCAAAATAACAATAAGCAAAATGCTGACGCACAAAAAAATAACCGTCGCCATCATAAACCAATGCGGAACAAAACGTGGGGGAAGAATCTCTGGCTCACGCGTCTTTTTACGCCTTTTCTTGAACACCCCCAAGAAGCCAGCCAAGACCAAAAACGCTAGGATCAAACCTCCAACGATCCACATACATCACCCCCTCGAGCTTCCCGCCTCGCGCGCGTCACAATGAATCGAAACCACCGTACTCTAAAAGACAATAACAAGAAAGTTCCCTTCCTCATAGGGAGGGTATAAATCCTAAGCCAAAAGCTCCAAGCTGAAAGCTGTTTCCATTCCTCATAGGTAGGCTATAAATCGTGTTCCGAACTGAATCCACGCCCCCGCGTGGGGGGCGACGATCGAGGGCCTCGACTTCCTCGGGAGAAAGTGCGTTTCAATCCACGCCCCCGCGTGGGGGGCGACGACAAAACCGACATCGAGGCGATCAAGGCGCGGGTGTTTCAATCCACGCCCCCGCGTGGGGGGCGACA
>CAZOBB010000185.1:0-10801 GCA_964577975.1 uncultured Thermodesulfobacteriota bacterium
CATCAGTGCGTACTTTGTGAATCCGGTCAGCGTTCTCATGTATGGATGTATATCCGGTTGCTCGTGGTTTCCCGAGCAAAAAAAGGCATCTCCCGAACTCGAATCCGGGAGATGCCTCCTTTCAAATCAAGGCTCAACAATGTTGAACGGCAAGGTCATGAATTATTTCAAGACCCCTTTCTCTTTGAAAAATTTGATGGCGCCGGGGTGAAGCGGGATTCCCGTCCCCGTGGGGCCGTCTTTCAACGTGTAGGGTTTCAGGCTCGCGTGGATCTGACGGACCTTGTCGATGTTATCGAAGATGGCCTTGGTGATTTTATAGGCCACATCCTCGGGAAGCTGCGCGTTGGTGGTGATCACGCTGCCCGCGGCGGCCGTCACGATATCCTGGTTGGCGTTTTCCGCCTTGGGATAGGTTCCCGCTTTGATCGTCTTGGTGATGATCCCGAACTGGGAGAGGTATTTCAAGAGCCCCTTGGGGAAGGGGAGCAGGCGGAGTTTGCGCCCCACGGAGGCCTCCGTTACCGCGGCGGCGGGAGCGGCCAGGAAGGTGAAAACGGCGTCCACGTTCCGGTCCTTGAACTGGTTGGTCTGGCTGCTGTAATTCCCGCGGAAAAACTTGAACCCCGCCTTTTTCAGGTCCTTGTAACTGGTCTTATAGTAGGCGAGGACCTTTCGGAAGACCCACTCGTCGGACGTCCCGGAAGGGGAGACAGCGATACGGATGGCCTTCTTGGCCTTGAAGATCTCGTCCATGCTCTTGTAAGGGGTGTTGGCGCCCACGTAGAAGTGGAAGTGGTTCATGCTCATGCCCCCCGCCAGGGCCCGAAGGTTTTTTAATTTGTTCTTGTATGGGTCCTTCCCGTTGAAAGCGGCGTTGTTGATGAAGGGGAGACCCCAGCCCAGTTCACAGTCCCCCCGATTGATGAGGGCAGGGTTCTTTGTGCCGCCGCCGGGGACGACCTTGATCTTGATTCCCGTGGCCTGCTGGATGATCTGGGCCAGACCTCCGGCCATCATGTACCAGCCGCCGCCGACCCCGCCCGCGGTCCAGGTCAGTGTTTTGCCCGCGTAGCTGGCGGTTCCCAGGCCAAGAATCATGCACGTGACGATAAGTCCTACAAAAATCTTCTTCATCTTTCTCCTCCCTCCTGTTTTTTGTATACAATTTTTTACGAAACATTGGCGGAATTGTCAATGAGAAAGGCCCGGCTAGGAAACAAAAAAACGGAGGGGATCTTCTCCCCTCCGTTTAAGCAGTGGATGAAGGAGCTTATCCTCGTGTCACTTTCGCCCCGTCGATGGCCTTGGCCGCGTCTTCCGCGATGATCTTTTCCCCCTCTTCCAGGCCGGAAAGGACCTCGATCTTGTCACCGTAGCGTTTCCCCAGCTTGACAAGCCGCATCTGACAGAGGTTGTCCGGGGTGACCACGTACGTGAATTCCAGCTGTCCCCTCTGAATCACCGCTTTGGCGGGAACGAGGTAGGTCTTTTTCTCGGGAAGTCGGAAAATGGCCCGTCCGAACATCCCCGGACGGATCCCTTGGAGGTCCGGGGGAACCAGCACCTTGACCATGAAGGTGCGGGTGCGGGGATCCACGTCGGGGACAACCTGAACGACCTTCGATTCAAAGGGGGCCTTGGAAGAGAAGATGACGGCCACGGGATCGCCTTCCTTGATGAGGCTGTGGAGGGACTCCTCGACGCTCACGTAGAGGCGATAATCCTTCTCGTCCGCCAGGGAAAGGATCGGTCTGCCCGGGGCGATGAGGTTCCCCGTGTCGATCATCTTGTTGACCACGCGGCCGTCGATGGGCGAGCGGACGAGGGTGTAGTTGAGATACGATTTCGCCTCCGCGACCTGGGACTGGGCCGCCTTGATCTGCGCGTCGACCTGGGCCTCTTTCGCCTTGATGACCTTGATCATCTCCTTGGCCCGGCTCAGGCCCGCCTTGGCCGCCTTATACTTCGCTTCCACCTGGTCGAATTCCTGCTGGGAAACGGATTCCGTTTTGACCAAGTTTTTGAAACGCTTGTAGGTCACCTCCGCCAGGTGGTACTGGGCCTTGGCTGCCTCCAGGGCGTCCATGGCCTCCCTCAGGTGGGCTTTGATTTCCACTTTCGCCTGTATGGCTGCCTTCAGACCGGCCTCCGCCATCTTGACCTTGGCGTTGATTTCCGGACTCGAGATGGAGACGAGTTTCTGACCCTTTTTGACCCGGTCTCCCTCTTTGACGTAGATGGCCTGGATGTATCCCATGACCTTGGGAGACACCATGACCGTCTTCTCGGATTTCACTGTTCCGGTGGCCTCGTAAGGGGGATGGACGACCTGTTTGTGGACCTCGTAGAGTTTCGAGACCTGAATGGTGGGGCGTTCTACCTTCTTTTTCTCCGATGACTTCTTGCACCCGACGCCGAAAAGAAGGATAAAGATGAGGGCTGTCCCGATTCCTTTCTTCATGGTTGTCTCCTCTTATTCGATGGTTTTCCGTTTTTCTGGGAATTCCTTGCTCAGCTTTCCGATGGCGAATCGCAACTTTGCCAATCCGGTTTCGTAGTTGTAAAGGGCCTGCGTCAGACGCACCTCGGCGGATTTCAGGGCGACCTCCCGGTCGAGGACGTCGACCATCGTGGTGAGGCGGTTTTTGTATCTGTCTTTTACGATTCTCAAACTTTCCTTGGCCTGCTCCACGGCTTTCTGCGCCACCTTGATCTGTTGCGCCGCCGTCTTGATTTTCAGATAGGCTTGTTTGACCTGAAGCTTGATTCCGCTCTCCATCCGCAGACGAAGGAAATGAATCCGCTCGTAATCGGCCATGGCCTTGTCGTATTTCGCCTTGTCGTATCCCCCGCGGAAGATGTTCAGATTGGCCATCACCATGAGAGACCAGTTTTTCCCTCCGTCATCGGCAAAATCCTCGTCATAGTTCTCCCAATTTCCCATGAGATTGAGCGAGGGAAGGAAATGCAGCTTCGATTTCTTGATTTCCTTCATCATGGCGTCTTCCTTGAACTTCAGGCTCTTCAGGTCGTTCCTTCCCGTCAGCGCCTGATTCCAAAAGGACTCCAGAGGCTGGGACGGGGGAGGCCCCCCCACCATGGTGCCCGTGAGGTTGTATTCCCAGTGCAGGGGAAACCCAATGGCGTCGTTCAGGGCCGACATGGCCACGGCCACCATGTTCCTGGCCCGGATCTCCTCTTCTTGAAGGCTGAGGAGATAGACTCGAGCGCTCAAGAGATCCGACTTGACCACGAGCCCCTGTTTGTACATCGATTCGGCAATCTTCACGTGTTCCTTGGCCGTTTTGACCGCGTCCTGTATGACACTGTGAAAGGCGCGAGCCATGAGAACCCCGTCGTAGGCCTCGATGACGGCGAGGATCACGGCCTTTTCCCGCTGGGTCTTTTCTTCCCGGCTGCTTTCCACCATCAGTTTCGCCTGTTGATGTCCGATCCATACGTCTCCCCCGTTGAAGATGGGCTGGACGATCTGAAGCCGCGTCAGGAAGTTGTTCAAGGTGGGCGGATCGTTCAGACGGTCGATCCGCATGTCGGACATGACGAATTTTCCCTGGTTCAGCCGCATACCGAAGAAATAGACGGGATTGTTGCTCCGGGAAAAGATCTCGGAGAGATCGACCCTGGGGAAAAACCCGGAGGTTGCCATCGATTTCTGCGCCAGAGAGGATTGGTATTTCGCCCGGGCGGCCTTGACCTCCAGGTTTTGCTTCAAGGCGATGTCGATGGCCTGCGAGAGGCTTAATTCGGTGGGTGGTGTGACGGCCTTTGCCGCCTTCGTTTCACCCGCGAAGGTATTTGTAGAGACAGACAACAAACATGCCGCGAGGATGAAACAGAGGATGGTTGGGAATAGGCTCTTACGCATGATTCACGCTCCGTCCAGACGAATAAAGGTTTTTTGTAATATATCCCTATACTTACTTCCGCTAAACCTGTTCAGTTTCTTTTTCATTTTGTGAACGATTTATATGGATTTATATAGGCAGACCAAGGACAAATGTCAAGGGAACGGCGTAAATTGTTTTTTGACAGGGGAGCAGGGGATTCAAAGGGTGCGGCTTAGATGATGAAAGAGATTCGACAAATTGCCGGGTTGGTCAAGTTCGATCGACTCCAGGATGGCCTTCCGCCGGTCTTCGGCGAGGAGGTCTTTCGTAAGGATGTAAAATTTCTCTCGCAAGTCTTCATCCGATAGGGGATTGTCAGGATCGCCCAGAGGGTCGAGAACGGTCTGTTCGTAGCGTCGGTTTCCGCAGGTGACGACGACACGGGCGGGGGATCGGGAAGGGAAGAGGCGGTCCAATTCCGGATCCACATTCAGGCGGACCTTTTCGGACAGTTGAAGCAGGTCTCGACGTCCCAGCCATTCCTCGCGGAGAGGGAGGAGGCCTTCTCTTCCAAGGATGGCGGCAACCGCCAGGGAGAAGGGGAGGCTGTACTGGGCGGCCTCCACGGTCGCCGGCCGGGGTTCGTTCGACAGGCCCTCCACGGCGCGTCGGAAGGTTTCCACCTGGATCTGGTCGATGGCATCGGTGGGTAGGTCATTGTCGCTCAGGATGGAGAGAAGGGCGTCGATCGCCGCGTGGATCCACCGGCAGCAACCATAGGGCTTGAAATAGATCTCTCCGATGGCCCAGTGGTCCCCCAGCTTTTCGAGGATCCTGGAAGCGTCGTAGTAATCGGGGTGGTCGAAGATGTCCAGGGGGCCCGTCAACCCTTCCGCGGCGAGATGTACGGCGGTCATTCCCGTCAACACGGCCCAGGGGATTCCTTCTTTGACCTGGTTTCCCATCATCCGGGAATAGCCTGCCGCGGCCATGTCGGGGGAATGGATGCCCGCGATGGCCAAGGCCTGGGCGGTGACCTCCGGAGAAAGGCGGAGGAGATAGGCGTTGGAAGCGGCGACACCCACGGCGATCCATCGTCCCGTGGCCATGGTGGGAAGGTAGGAAAGATCACGGGAGGCGGCGATCCGGCACCCCACCTCGTAGCCCAAAACAATGGCGGTAAAGAGGATCTCGGATGGGATGTTTTCCCCTTCGGCCATGGCCAAACAGGCGGGGATGATCCCTGCGCCCGGATGGCCCGCCGCGGACCGGTGACCGTCGTCCAGGTCCAGGGCGGCGGCAGCCGTCGCGTTGCAGAAAGCGGCGGCCACCGCCGAAAGCTTCGTCTCCGAGAACCATACGCTGGCTTTCCCTCGAGGGAAAAGGCGTCCGGCAACGGCGCGCGAGGCTCGGGCCGCTTCCGTGCCGTATCCGGCGCAGGCGGCACCGATCAGATCGAGCAGGCAGCGGCGGACGGCACGCCCTAAAAGAGGAGTGAGAGAGGCGGGGTCATATTGGGTGATGAATTGCGCGAGCTTTTCGGCCGTGGTCAAAGGTTTGCTCCCTTATCGGGGTGATGGAGATGTTGGATGATTCTCAATGCCTCCCGATCGATCTCTCCCGATTCGGCCATGTCTCGGACGACTTTCGAAGCGGCCCGCCTCCATGGAGAGAGATCGACTTTTAGGTAGACGGCCCCGTATTCCGATAAATTTTTCGATTCATGATCCGGTTCCGACCTTTGTATCTCTTGGGTGAAGAATGTTCCGGCGGCGTCACAGGCCTCCTCCAGCGCGGCCTGAATGTCCGGGGGGAGGGAGAGATACTTCTTCGCGTTGACGGTGACCGCCAGGGCGGGAGGGACATCCCCCAGCCGTGTGACATAAGGGCCGTGACGGCAGAAACCGAGCGGGTAGAGATGGGACCGGTGCGTGGGGAGGAGGTCGAATTCCCCCTTCTCCCATGCCTCCTTGACGCGCGGCCAGTGCACCACCACGGGGCGGGCCCCCAGTCCTTCCCAGAAGCGGGCAAGGGCGGGGGAATCGAAAACGCGAACCCTTTTCCCTTTGACCTCTTCGGGCCGGGTCACCGGCTGTTTGGAGACGAGAACCCTCTCCAATCCCCGTCGCCAGTTCCATCGGCGGTTGAGAATCCGGATTCCCGCTTCCGTTAGGGGGCGGCGAATGGTTTCCTCGAAAAAGGGACTCTCGAGAAACGTGAGCAGATGGGCGTCGTTCGCGAAGACGTAGGGCAGGCTGACGAAGTTCACGGTAGGGGTGATGTGCTGATAGAAAATCAGCTCTTCGATGAAGAGATCGATGATCCCTTCTTGGAGCATCCGCACCTGCTCGGGTGCCGAACCGAGGACGGTGGCCCAGAGGGAGATGAGGGACATCCGCCCCTTGCTTCGATGTTCGACTTCCTTGGCGAACCGTGCCAATCCCCGGCTTTCCGGCCCGGGAACCGTGGTCATGGTCCCCAATACCCGAGGGACCTCTTCGTCTTTTTGAAACAGGTAGCTCAACGGGCGATCGAAGATGCGGCAGAGTTTCGTCAGGGTGGGGATGGAGATGGCCGCCTTGCCGTTCTCTAACTTGGAAAGCTGGCTCTGGGAGATGCCCACCTGGCCGGCGAGGGTCGTGGTCGTGAGGCCCATCGACTTACGGAGTTCCCGGAGGCGGGAGCCGACCGTCCGACGAATCTGTCTCTCCTCATCACTCAGACGCGGCATTCGGCATTCCCTCTTCCACGCGGCGGTCCACCTTGAAGCCTCTCCGCTTCAGTTCATCGAGGAACCGACGGCCGTCCACCGCCCGGATGGGCGAGAGGATTCCCGAACCCGAGACGGCCCCCTCAAGGATCATCTGGGCCCCGATACTGGCGGTGAACCCGACGGCGCAGTTCATGGCGAAGAGCCCCGTTTTGGGATCGCGATAGTGGATGAGATCGTAGATCGCGGTCCGGGGCCGTTTCTCCTTTTTCCCCCACACCTGGATGCGCAGCAGGGCGATGTCCCGTTCATTCTCCTTGAATTGGAGGCGGGGTTCCAGGAACTTGACCAGAAACCGACGCGGGCTGATGGTACACTTATCTTCCAACCGCACGGGGGAGTCTTCGAGAAAGCCCAGTTTGACCATGACGCGCCAAAAGGCGCAGTGCCCCGGCCAGCGGGTGGCGAAACGCCCCATTTCCCTCAGGTCGGGGCTTTTGTTCAGGTTGAAGATCCCGATGAAGTGGGTGGCATCGCCGTTGGGATAGGCCTCCAAGCGCCCCACGTCGGGCACCTCGATGGTGTGGATGTTCTCCTCTTCGAAGATTTCTGTCCCCGGGATCTCGACCGGCTTTCCGTTTTTGAGCAGACGCGCCGGGCGGACATAGGCCTTCAAAACCCCGTCGAAAGTCCATGTAATCTTGTAGTTGAGGGGGTTGTCGCAGGCGGCCTTTTCCGGGATACCGCCTCCGTAGCTGTAGAACCCTTCCACCACGTCCAATTCATCAAGCGCAATGCGCGCGAGAATCAGATCCACGCCCGGATCGAATCCCATCTCGGGGAGAAGGAGGACGCCCTTCTTTTTCGCGGGCTCGTCCAGCCCTTCCAGCCAGTGGGCGTAACTGGTGTTTACGAAGGGAACGCCCGCCTCGACACAGGCCTCCGCGACGGGTTTGCTGAGATCCGCCGGAAGCATGCAGACAACGATATGGGACTTAGAGTCTCGGATGAGGCGGGCGAGCACATTGGGCTCAAGGGCGTTGGCCTCGAGGGTCTTTACCTTGGGATAATGTCCCTGCTTCAGGAAGGATTGGATCGAAGAGAGATCGATATCCACGACCGTGATCTGTTCGATGAGAGAACTCTGGGAGAGGTCGTGGACGACCGCCTTACCCTGGAGCCCCCCGCCGATTACAAGGGCATTCATGACAGCCATTCTCCTTTGGTTTTCCAAGGGTTTTCAGACATTTCTCAGTCTCGGGTCGAGGGCGTCCCGTAATCCGTCCCCGAAGAGGTTGATGGCCAGAATGGTCAGCATGATGGCCAACCCCGGCAGGGTCACGAGCCACCAGGCGTCCGTGATGTAGAGACGGCCTTCCGCCAGCATGCGGCCCCACGTAGGCCGCGGCGGGGGCACGCCCATGCCGAGAAAGGAGAGACCGCTCTCCCAGATGATGATATTGGCGACCCGCACCGTGCCCAGCACCAGCATGGGGGAGAGGATGTTGGGGAAGATATGGCGCCGGAGGATCGTTCGGTTCCGCGTGCCGAGGCTGTAGGCGGCCCGGACGAATTCCTTTTCCTTGAGGGCAAGCACGCTTCCCCGCACCGTCCGCGCGTAGGTGACCCAGTCGGAGATTCCGAGAACAAGGATGAGGTTAAAGAGGGAGTTTCCCAAAACGGCAATCACCGAGATGGTAAGCAACATGAAGGGATAGGCCATGAAGATGTCGGCTACCCGCATGATGACGGTGTCGATCTTCCCCCCGTAATAGCCGGAAAACAATCCCAGCAAGATTCCCATGATCTCGGCGACCAAGACCGATGCAAACCCCACCAACAGGCTGACCCGGCTCCCGTAGAGGATGCGGGAGAGGACGTCGCGTCCCAAGTTGTCCGTTCCCAGGGGGTGGGCAAGGCTTCCCCCGCTCTGCCAGGCCGGCGGCGTGAGGCGTGCCATGAGGTCCTGGGCCAGGGGATCCACGTGGTAGAAAAGGGGGAAGGTCACGCTCGTGCCGATGATCAGAAAGATGAGGATCCCGCCGACCATCGCGCTTCGAGAACGTTTGAGTTCCCGAAACGTGTCCCGCCAAAGGCGAAGGGTGGGGGAATGGATGAGATCCCGGATCATTTTTCCTCCAGGTAGCTGATTTGGGGATCGAGATAGACGTAGAGGAGATCCACCAGCAGGTTGACCAGGACGAAGAGCACGGCCAGCACGAGGACGGTGGCCTGAACGAGAGGGTAGTCCCGGTTGAAGATGGCCTGGACCACCAGGCGCCCCACGCCGGGCCAGGCGAAGACGGTTTCGATGATGACCGTGCCCCCGATCAGGAATCCGAACTGCATTCCCGCCACGGTTACCAATGGGATCAGGGCGTTTTTGAGGGCGTGCTTGCCAATGACAATCCGTTCTTTGAGGCCCTTGGCGCGGGCCGTTCGCACGTAGTCCTGGTTGAGGACCTCCAGCATGACGGAACGCGTGAGACGGGCGAACATGGCCATCAAACTCATGCCGAGGGCCAAGGCGGGCATGACGAGATGAGAGAGACCTCCCCGCCCCGAGGTGGGCAACCATCCCAGCTTGACGGAGAAGAGAAGGATCAGCATGATCCCCAGCCAGAAATGGGGCATGGATAATCCGAAGAGGGCCCCCAGCATGGAGCCCAGGTCGATGAAGGAACCCCGTTTCACCGCCGAGAGAATCCCGAGGGGGACGGCGACCACAAGGGCGAAGAGCATGGCGGCCACCGCCAGCTCCAGGCTTGCCGGCAACCGTTCGGTGATCAGTTTGATGGCGGGGACATGGTAGTAGAGGGATTCTCCGAAATCTCCTTGGACGGCGTGCGTGGCGAAGCGCCAATACTGAACGTAAAGGGGATCGTTGAATCCCAGTTTCTGGCGGAGCTCCTCGATCTCGTGGGTGGAGGCGTCGGCGGGAAGCATCAGCATGACCGGGTCGCCGGAGAGATGGATGAAGAAGAAGGCGATGATAGAGATGCCTACCACCACGTAAATCGTGTGCCAGAGTCTCCTTAGGATGTAACGGCCCATACGATTCCCGTTCCCCGGGCCGGCGAGGTGGCCAGCCCGGGGAGAGTTTGATGGTTACTGTTTCGGCTTCGCCGTGCGCATGTCGAGGAAGCCGTCCCGGCGTCCGTGGTACTCGACCTTGTTGCTGACGCCGAAAACCTCCGGGATCACGTAGAGGAAGACCCACGGGGCATCGTTGTAGAGCATGCGGTCGATCTTGTGGTAGACCTCGGCGCGTTTCTTCCGGTCCATGATGGTCCGTCCGAGATCCAGCAGCTTATCCACCTCGGGGTTTTTGTAGTAGTAGTCGCGGACCTTGGAATTGAAGAGGGAGTAGACATAGCGATCGGGCTCCGGGGCGTCGTCCCACCAGTAGATATACATGGCGTGTTTCCGTGCCTTGTAGCGCTGCCACATGACGGCCCTCTCATAAGGCTCCAGTTTTACCTTAACGCCTACTTTGGCCAGGTCCGCCGCGATGGCCTCCGCCTGTTCCTGGATCTGGGACATATAGGTGGGGTAGGCGAGACGCGTCTTGAATCCGTTGGGATAGCCCGCCTCGGCAAGCAGCTTCTTCGCCTTCTTGGGGTCATAGGGATAGGGTTTCAGTGTCGGGTCGTGGCCGAAGGTGCGGGGGCTGATGGGGCCGGGGCAGAGGATGGCCTTTCCATTGAACAGTGCCTTGTTGATGAGCTGGCGGTTGATGGCGTAGTTCATGGCCCGGCGGACCCTGACGTCGCTGAAGGGAGGTTTATAGGTGTTCATGCCTATATAGGGCATCACCCCCATCTGGTTGGTCAGGTACGCCTTCCCCGAGGCAAGAATCTTTTTTCTCTGATGGATGGAGACCCCACTGATGACATCGGCTTCACCCGTGAGAAGGGCGGCGATGCGGGAGGCCTCTTCCGGTACGCCCTTGAAGATGACCTTTTTGAAGGCGGGCTTGGGGCCGTAATACTTCTCGTAGCGGGTCAGGACGATCTTTTCGCCCCGCACCCACTTCTCCAGTTTATAGGGACCGCATCCGATGGGATGGATGTTGTATTCTTCGTCCCCAACCTTGGCGATGTATTTCGGAGGTACGATGGGCAGGTAGTATCCCAGGATGTATAAGCCCGGGGCATAGGGCTCTTTGGTGGAAATGAGAATGGTGTAATCGTCCAGGACCCTGACTTCCTTGAAGGCGGAGAGTTTCCCCTTGTGGGGA
>CAZOBB010000186.1:0-2946 GCA_964577975.1 uncultured Thermodesulfobacteriota bacterium
AAAATGGGTTCCGGACGGTATTGAAAGGCAGCTTATCACGCTTGCCTGGTATCGGAAGGGATTTTGCACCTGCTGCCCCCATGCCGGCTCGAATATCGATACGTCGGTCCAGTTCCACAGCGTGCGTGATGTTGTTCGATACCTTCCCAGGGCCCTGGAAATCGGTTTCCTGGCCCCGTTTCCTCGGTTTTGGTTCCAGCGGGCCAAAACCAGCGGCAGGCTTGCCCGTTTGATTGTTGGCGGTGAAATGGTGGTGTTGTACCTGTTTTACGGGGGTATCCTTGCCTGGCTGATCAGAAAGGGCGTTACGTTTGAGTGGGTGATGCTTTTTTTCTGGGGTGCTGGGTTTATTCTTCTCTTTTCCCTGGTGGTCGTCAACCTGGGAACCTTGCACCGCATGCGCCACATCTACCTTTTGCCGGTGTTCATCTACGGAACGGGCGGCTGGTTGTCGCCGTGGCGGAGGCCTGACAAGTTTGCCTAAGATTATCTACGTGGCCAACACGGACTGGTACCTTTTCAACTTCCGCCTTTCCCTCATGAAGGCGATGGCGGACAGGGGATGGGAAGTACTCGCCGCGGCCCCGGTATCCGCCTATTGGGAAAAGCTGGAGGAGGCCGGAATCCGATTTTGGCCTCTCCGCGTGGATCGAAAGGGGAAAAACCCGTTTCGCGACCTGGGTCTCGTTTTCAGGCTTTTCCGATTATACAGAAGAGAAAGACCGGAGATCGTCCACCATTTTACCATCAAGCCCGTCATCTACGGGTCGTTCGCGGCGAAGCTTGTCCCGAACGTTTTTGTCGTCAACGCCGTGACGGGACTGGGATATGTCTTCGAAGAAAAAGGGTGGACGCAAAAAGTGGTGGAGGGGTTGTATCACCCGGCCCTGAAGGGAAAGAGCGTGGCGATTTTTCAAAACCCTGAGAATTTTTCCTACTTTGTCAAAAGGAAACTGGTGTCGGAGGAAAGGTCTTTCCTGGTAAAAGGATCGGGTGTGGATGTCCAGACGTTCGCCCCCGAGGACCGGGAGCGGAAAGAGCCGGGGAAGGGAACGGTCTTTCTAATGGTTGCCCGCATGCTTTGGGACAAGGGGGTGCGGGAGTTCGTGTCCGCGGCCGGGCTCGTCAGGAAGACGTTTCCCGATGCCGAGTTCTGGATGGTGGGCGGGGTGGATAAAGGAAACCCTTCTTCCGTCCCTGTAAGTTGGCTTCGCGAGGCAGAGGCCCGTGGCGATGTGAAGTGGTGGGGGCACCGGGAAGACGTGGTTTCTTTCTTCCGCGAGGCGGATGTGGTGGTCCTGCCGTCGCACCACGAGGGGCTGCCGAAAACCCTGCTCGAGGGGGCGGCGATGGGGAAACCTCTCATCGCCACGGATATCCCCGGCTGCCGCGAGGTGGTGGCGGACGGGGAAAACGGGATGCTTGTCCCGGTGAAAGATGCCGGGAAACTTGCTGAGGCCATGGTGTTTATGATAAAGAATTCTTTGGTTAGAAAGAAAATGGGGGAAAAGGGCAGGCAAAAAACCGTCCGGGAGTTTTCCGATGTCCGTGTCGTGGAGGAAACGATTGGGGTTTACAAACGTGTAAGACCGGAGTTATTCCCTGGGAATTATTGATGATTTTGGAAACGTGAGTGCAAATGATTCTTAAAGTGACGGCAGGGTGCCTGATCAATGCCCTCGCCAGTTTTTTTTTGACGAAATTGATTCTCCATCTCGCGCGGAAAAGGAATATCTACGACCAGCTTTCCGAAAGAAAGATACATGATGGAAGGATCCCGCGGCTGGGAGGGATCGCCGTCGCGGTGACTTTCTTTTTATCGTTTTTCTGGATGGACTTGTTTTCGTTGCCGGTGTCGAATTTCAAGAATCTGTTTCCGTTCTTGGTATCGGTTGTGATCATTATTTTGCTGGGGGTGTATGATGATTTGAAGGGGGCGGGAGCCCCCCAGAAGTTTCTTTTTCAGATTATCGGGGCCCTCGTGGTATATTCGTTTGTCGCGAGAATTACGTATATCTCGATTCCTTTCGTCGGCAGTGTCTCTTTGGGAAAGTTCAGCCTCCTTTTTACGGTTTTCTGGATTGTCTTGTCGATCAATGCCTTCAACCTGATCGACGGCTTGGATGGGCTGCTTACGAGGATCAGTATCTACGCGGCGATTTGTCTCGCGGTCGTTTTCTTGCTTAAGAACGAAAAAATCATGGCCATTTTGTTGTTGGGGCTGGTGGGCTCGTTAGTGGGTTTTCTCCCCTGGAACCTCTACCCCGCCAAGATTTTTATGGGAGACACGGGAAGTATGTTTCTAGGATTTATATTTGCCGTATTTTCCATGGCGCATTCCCAGAAAGGGGCCATGGTTTTGAGCATGTCCGTTCCACTGATCATCCTTTTTATTCCCTTGTTTGACACGGGGTGGGCGTTTATAAGGCGCGTAAAAGAGAGAAAGTCTCCCTTTGTCGCCGACAAGAAACACGTTCATCATCGGCTCCTGAAGAAATTTGGGAGCCACCGGAAGGCGTCTTTCGTGCTGAGCACAATTTCGGGGATCTTTTCCGCCACGGGCGTCATCGCCGCGTTTTTGGACGTGAGGTACAGGAGCTTTTTTGTCCTCGTCATATTGTCGGCGTGTATATTCCTGGTGTATTTTACACTTGACAAGGCTTCCGTTGTAGAGAAGTAACGGGGTGTTCCCAACGGGTTTCCGCTTGAAAATTTCCTATGAATAGAAATCGCCGAAGATTGCTCGAGGCCGTCTGTGTTTTTCTTTGCGCCGCGGTCGGCGTGGCTGTTGGGGCATGGAAAGCCCCGGGAGAACCATTTTTTGCGGGGTATGTTGTAGTCTCGTTTCTGGTGCTTGCCGGGATGGATTTGTTGCTGGCTTTTCTCGCGCTGGTTTTTATCACCCAGTTTTTTATCGGCGATTTCTATCGGCCGTATATGTATCTC
>CAZOBB010000187.1:0-8132 GCA_964577975.1 uncultured Thermodesulfobacteriota bacterium
TATCAATCGGAAAAGATGGCCGCCATCGGCCAGCTCGTCGCCCAGATCGCCCACGAGATCAACAATCCCCTCTCCACCCTCCAGTTCTCTCTGCAGCTCCTCCGCCGGATGGGACCCAAGGACGAGGAATTCCTCGAGGAAATCGACGACATGGAAGAGGAGATCAAGCGGATCGCCCGAATCGTGGATCAACTCCTCTCCTTCTCGCGCCCCCAGTCGAAACGAAAGCGCCAGGCCTCCCTCAAGCGCGTCTTGAGGAACAAAATGATTCAACTCCTCTTCAAAAACTTGAGGGAACGGGGAGTGGAAGTTGAGGTCAATCTCGTCGATCCCCTGCCCATGGTCCGGGTCTATTCCGATCAGATGCTCCAGGTCTTCATCAACCTTATAAAAAACGCCGCCGACTCCATCAAGGAAAAAGGGAAGATCACCATCAAGGCGGAGGCAAAGGTGTTAGACGTTGACACCATGTACCAGCTTCCCAGCCGGGGGCAGCAGGTGAGTTACCCCATCGGAAAGGTCGTGGAAATCACCGTTTCGGACACGGGCGAGGGAATCCCCCCCGAAAACCTCCCGCACATCTTCGAGCCCTTTTTCACCTCCAAGGGCCCGGAGGGCACGGGATTGGGATTATCCGTCGTGCACAGTATTATCAGCCGCTCGAACGGCACCATCGAGGTGGAAAGCGCCCCGGGAAAGGGCACGACGTTTACGATCATCCTCCCCGCCATCGAACCCAGGCAGAAGCGTGACAAGGCAGGGTAAAATATGTTAAAAGGAAGTGGGGAAAGGTAGCAAGAAGGGGGGGGAACACGTGTCACGTATCCTTATCGTTGACGACGAAGTCAAGCTGGTCAAAAAGCTTAAAAAACTCCTCGAAAACGACGGCTTTGAAATCGAAACCGCCAGCAACGGGAAAGAAGCCCTCCACATCATCGAGACATCGAAACCCTTCGATGTTATCATCTCCGACATCCGGATGGAGGAGATGGATGGCCTGACCTTTTTGAAAGAGGTTCATCAAAAGGGCCTGGATGTGGGTGTCATCATGATCACCGGCTACGGCGACATGGACACCTTTCTGGAATCCCTCTACTTCGGCGCCTTCGAGTACATCAACAAACCGGTCCAATACGAAAAACTCCTTGATACCATCAACAAACTCCTTCACGACCGAGAGCGCCAGATGAAAAAAAAGAGGAAACATCCCAAATCAAGGAAGGAAAAATGATAGGACCCGTTACAGACGAAAAGTTAGATCAGGTGGTTCGCGCCCTTGAAACCCGGGATTTCGAGGCCCTATGGGTCCCCGACAAGGCCAAGGCCCGTGAAATCATCCTTGAGAGGATCAACCCCGGTGACAAGGTCGGGGTGGGAGGTTCCATCACGATTCGGGAGCTGGACGTCCTCGATACCCTCAAGGAAAAAGGACACACCGTTTACGACCACTGGATCCCCGATGCCCCCAAAGAAGAGATCACGAAAATCCGCAAGCTCCAGATGCAGTCGGACATCTTTCTCAGCGGGATCAACGCCCTCGTCACGGATGGACGGATCGTCAATATCGACGGGATCGGCAACCGGGTCACCAGCATGATCTTCGGTCCCGACCGGGTCATCCTCGTGGCGGGGATCAATAAAATCGTCGAAACCTTGGACGCGGCCTTCTATCGCATCAAGAACGTCGCCTCTCCCCCCAACGCGCGCAGGCTTTCCATCCCGACGCCCTGCGCCAAAACGGGGAAATGCATGGATTGCCGGAGCCCGCAGCGTATCTGCCGGGCCGTGACCATCCTGGAATGGCGCCCCATGCTCACCAAAACCCTGGTCATCATCGTCAACGAATCCTTAGGATTCTAACCCAAAAGAAAGAGAGGAGTCCCATGAGTGATGTTCAAAGGGCATTGATCAGTGTGTCGAACAAAGCCGGTATCGTGGAATTCGCCAAGGAACTCGCCGCCATGCAAATCGAGATCATCTCGACGGGAGGCACCGCGGCCATGCTGAAAAACAATGGCGTCCCCGTCATCGAAATCAGCGATTACACGGGATTCCCCGAAATCATGGACGGCCGGGTCAAGACCCTGCACCCCAAGATCCACGGAGGCCTTCTCGGACTCCGGGACAACCCGGAACACGTCAGGATCATGGAAGAGCAGGGCATCCTCCCGATCGACATGGTGGTCGTCAACCTTTATCCCTTTGAGGAAACCATCAAGAAACCGGACTGCACCCTGGAAGAGGCCATCGAGAATATCGACATCGGGGGCCCCACCATGCTCCGGTCCGCGGCGAAGAACTACCGGTTCGTGACGGTCATCATCGATCCGGACGACTACGAAATCGTGCTCAAGGAACTAAAGGAGAACGACAAAAAGGTCTCCGAGCAACTCAATATCCGCCTCGCCCAGAAGGTCTTCACCCACACGGCCCGTTACGACTCCCTCATCTCGACCTACCTGGACAAGGCCTGCTACCCGGACACCCCTTTCCCCGGCACCCTCTTCCTCAATTTCAAGCGGGCCTCCATCCTGAGATACGGGGAAAATCCCCACCAGCAGGCGAGTTTCTACGTGGACCCCACCGTGGACGAACCCTCCATCGCCATAGCGGAGAGTCTCCAGGGGAAACCCCTCTCCTACAACAACATCATGGACGCGGATGCCGCCCTCGAAACCGTCAAGGAGTTCGACGAAACGGCCTGCGTCATCATCAAGCACGCCAATCCCTGCGGTGTCGCCATCGACCCGGGAAATGATATCCTCGCCACCTACAAGAAGGCCCTGGCCTGCGATCCCGTCTCCGCCTTCGGCGGGATCATCGCCCTCAATCGGCCCATGACACCCGAATTGGCCGAGGCCCTCATGGACCACTTCGTGGAGGTCCTCATCGCTCCCGACTACCCCGAGGAGGCGTTGAACATCCTATCGAAAAAGAAGGATCTCCGGGTCCTGAAGGTTCCCCTCGTCACCCCGCAGCGCAAGGACCTCTTCGACCTGCGAAAGGTGGTGGGAGGGCTCCTCTTTCAAGAGCGGGACAGCCATTCCCTCGACATCGAAACCTTCAAGACCGTGACGAAACGGGCGCCCTCGGACACGGAGATCCAGGCCATGAAACTGGCGTGGAAGGTCTGTAAGCACGTGAAATCGAACGCCATCGTCTACGCCAATGCGGAACAGATCGTCGGCGTGGGGGCCAGTCAGATGAGCCGGGTCGATTCCGCCCGCTTTGGAATCCAAAAGGCCCAACTGGAAATCAAAGGGTGCTGCCTGGCCTCCGACGCCCTCATCCCCTTCCGAGACGTGGTGGACGTGGCCGCGGAGGCGGGTATTACGGCCATCGTGCAGACGGGCGGCTCCGTGAGGGACAGCGAGGTCATCGCGGCGGCGGATGAACACGGCATGGCGATGGTCTTCACCGGTTACCGTCACTTCTACCATTGAGAGGAAGATCCATGAAGATACTCGTCATCGGCGGCGGCGGAAGGGAGCATGCCCTCGTCTGGAAGCTGAAACAGGGAGACGGTGTTGAGGCCGTCTACTGCGCGCCGGGGAACGCCGGGATCGAGGCGGAGGCGACCTGCGTGCCCATCTCTCCCACCGACCTGGAGGGATGTTTGACCTTCGCCAAGGAAAAGGGCATCGGACTTACCGTCGTGGGTCCCGAGGCCCCGTTAGTGGCCGGGATCGTCGACCGATTCGCCGCGGCGGGGATTCCCATCATCGGGCCCGACCGGAAGGCCGCCCGGCTCGAGGGAAGCAAGGCGTTCACGAAGGCGATCCTCCGCGACGCCGGGGTCCCGACGGCCGACTTCGAGGTCTTCGACGATCCCGCCGACGCCCTCAAGGCCCTTCAGGGAAAACCGTATCCCCTCGTCGTCAAGGCAGACGGCCTGGCCGCCGGGAAGGGCGTTCTCATTGTCTCATCCCGGGAAGAGGCCGAGCAAGCTATTCGAACCATCATGGAAGAAAAGGCCTTCGGCGACGCGGGAAACCGCGTGGTCCTGGAGGAGTTCCTCGAGGGAGAAGAGGCCTCGTTCATCGTCCTGACCGACGGAGAGACCATCCTGCCGCTCGCTTCGTCCCAGGATCACAAGGCCATCTACGACGGGGACAAGGGACCCAACACGGGCGGCATGGGCGCTTACAGCCCCGCGCCGGTGGTGGATACCTCCATGCACGAAAAGGTGATGAGCGCCGTCATCGAGCCCGTTGTCGAGGCGATGAACAAACGGGGGACCCCTTACCGGGGCATCCTCTACGCGGGCCTGATGATCGCCGACGGCACCCCCTACGTCCTCGAATTCAACGTCCGCATGGGAGACCCGGAAACCCAGCCGATCCTCTTCCGCATGGAAGGCGACCTTGTGGAAACGTTCATCCGGCTCCATGAAGGCCAGCTCCATAGGGCGAAGATGGACTGGAGCCCCAACCCCTCCGTCTGCGTCGTCCTTGCCTCCAAGGGATATCCCGGCGCCTACGAAAAGGGAAAGGTCATTACCGGCCTGGAGGCCCTCGAAGGACGGTCCGACGTCAAGGTCTTCCATGCCGGGACGAAACGTAACGACGCCGGAGAAATCGTCACGAACGGCGGCCGGGTCTTAGGCGTCACGGCCATCGACGCCTCCCTCGCGTCCTGCCGGGAGAAGGTCTACAAGGCCATCGAATCGATCCACTTCGACGGGATGACCTTCCGGAAGGACATCGGCCTGAAGGGGATTCAACGGGAAACGAACGCGTAGGAGAAAGTGTATGTCCGCATCGAAGATCGCCGTTATCATGGGGAGCAAGAGCGACCTTCCCGTCGTGGAAAACGCCTTGAAGATTCTCGATGACTTTAAGGTTCCGTTCGACGTGAGGGTATTGTCCGCGCACCGGACCCCCGACGCCCTTCACGGCTTCGTCCGGGATTTCGAAAGGGACGGAGGGAAGGTCTTCATCGCCGTCGCGGGTGCCGCGGCCCATCTCGCCGGGGTCATCGCCTCTCAGACTTTACTCCCCGTCATCGGCGTTCCCGTGCCCTCTTCCGCCCTCAACGGGCTCGACGCCCTGCTCAGCACCGTTCAGATGCCGGGGGGAATCCCCGTGGCCACCATGGCGGTGGGCAAGGCGGGAATGAAAAACGCCGTCTACTTCGCCCTCCAGATCCTCGCCATCGAAGACGATTCCCTCAAAAACGCCTTGACGACCTACCGGAAAGAAATGGTCGAAAAGGTGCTGGCCGATGGGGAAGAGGTAAAAAAAATCCTCGAAGGGAAGCGCCATTCGAATTCTTGACCTGAAAGATCTCCTCAGGAAACCAGAAAAGATCGGGGAAATCTCCCAGAGCCTCGCGAAGGGGAGCCTTCTCGTCTATCCGACGGAAACCCTCTACGGCATCGGGTGCGACGCGCTCGCCCCCGGGGATCCCATGGGAAAAATCGCCCGCCTGAAACGGCGCCCGGCCTCCCAACCCTTCATCTACCTCATACCGGACACGAGGTATCTCGAGGAAAACGGCATCATCCTCCCGGACGTAGGCGACAAACTGACGGGGCAGTTCTGGCCCGGCCCCCTCACCCTCATCCTTACCGTTCCTCCCGACTCCCCGCTGTCTCCCATCGCGTTCAAAGGGAGTCTCGCCGTCCGCGTTTCCCCCCACCCCTTCGTCCGGGCCCTCTTTCGGCACCGCCGGTTTCCCCTTGTCTCCACCAGCGCCAACCTCTCCGGCTCCCCCGAGGACGACGCCCGCGATCCAAAACGCATCGTGGACAATTTCCCGGAAGGCGTCGAATACGTTATCACCGAGGGTGTGCTAAGACCCTCCCCCCCTTCGACCCTCGTCGATATCCGTCCAAGTACGCCCAAACTCATTCGCGAGGGCGCTCTTCCGCGTGAGGTCCTTTCAGAATTTACGCAAAAATCACCTTTGTAATTCCATTTCACCCTCATCCATGATAAAGAACACCCAATGAAGTGAGAAAGGAGTCAACAACATGGGAGACAAAATCTACTCTATCGCCGTGATTCCCGGGGACGGGACAGGGCCTGAGGTGGTCCGGGAGGGCATGAAGGCCCTCGATGCCGTTGCCGAAAAGTTCGGTTTTTCGTTCGATTATCACACCTTCCCGTATGGGGGAGAACACTACAAGAAAACGGGGGAAACCCTTCCCGACGGAGCCCTGGAGGAACTGAGAAAATACCCTGCCATCCTGCTGGGCGCCATCGGGCATCCCGACGTGGCTCCCGGCATCCTCGAAACGGGCATCCTCCTGAAGCTCCGCTTCGGCCTCGATCAATACGTGAACCTTCGTCCCATCAAGCTTTACGAGGGTGTGGACACCCCCCTGAAGGACAAGGGCCCGGAAGACATCGACTTCGTGGTCATCCGCGAGAACACGGAAGGGCTCTACGCGGGCGCCGGCGGGTTTCTCAAAAAGGGCACGCCGGACGAGGTGGCTATCCAGGAATCGATCAATACCCGTAAGGGGGTGGAACGCTGTATCCGTTACGCCTTCGAGCTGACGCGGAAACGAAACAAAAAGAAAAAGTTGACGCTGTGCGGAAAGACCAACGTTTTGACCTTCGCCTTCGACCTGTGGCTCCGCGCCTTCAACGAGGTGGCAAAGGAGTATCCGGATATCGAGACCGACTACGCCCACGTGGACGCCATCTGCATGTGGATGGTCAAGAACCCGGAGACCTTCGATGTCATCGTCACGGACAACATGTTCGGGGACATCATCACCGACCTGGGCGCCATGATCCAGGGAGGAATGGGAATCGCCGCCGGAGGGAACATCAACCCCGAGGGAACCTCCATGTTCGAACCGATCGGCGGATCCGCTCCCAAGTACGCGGGAAAGAACGTCATCAACCCCCTGGCCGCCATCTCCTCCGCGGCCATGATGCTGGATTACCTGGGGGAAGAAAAAGCGGCCGACGTCATAGAAACGGCCGTTCAATCCGTCATCCCAAAGCTGAAGAGTCTTTCCGCCGGGAAGATGGGCTACTCCACCCAGGAGGTCGGCGACCTGGTCGTCGAAGCAATCAAGAGATCCTGAAAAACACGCTTTCGGCATCAGGGTTACATTTCAACCACTTCGTGCCTGGCCCTCATCGGGGCCAGGCGTTTCTTGACATGGGTGAACTGCAAAAAAAGATCTTTATCGCGCTCTGTCTCGCCATCTTCTCGGCCATGCTGGGGATGGGCATCGTGGCACCGCTGCTGCCGGTCTACGCCCAGCACTACGGGGCCACGGGTTTCGCCATCGGCCTGGTCTTTGCCTCTTTTTCCATCTCGCGGACCCTTCTCCTCCCTCTCATCGGAAAGATCTCCGACAGGCGAGGGCGAAAGATCTTCATCACGGCCGGTCTGTTCCTCTTTTCCCTTACCTCCATCGGGTATCTCAAATCGACCAACATCCCCCTGTTGATCCTGACGCGCACGGTTCAAGGAATCGCCGCCGCCATGGTCATTCCCATCGCTTTAGCCTACATGGGAGAGATCACGCCCAAGGGGAAAGAGGGAACCTATATGGGCACCTTCAATCTCTTCTTCTTTGGCGGGCTTGCCGCGGGTCCCATCCTCGGGGGGATCGTCAAGGACGCCTTCGGCATGGACAGCAGCTTCTACGCCATGGGGGTTCTGAGCTTTATCGGCTTTCTGACGTCCCTCTTCTTTCTGCCGGAAAAGAAAAGGACGGTGGATCCCAACCCTGTCTCCAGGGGATATCGAAAGTTTTTTAAACCCAAAGCGCTGAAGGGCATCTTCCTCTACCGTCTCTGCTTCTCCATCGGTATCGGGGTTACCTGGGCCTTCCTTCCCATTTTCGGCGACAACGTCCTGAAACTCTCCAGCTCCAGGATCGGCATCCTGATCTCCCTCAATATCCTCATTGCCACCCTGCTTCAAACCCCCTTCGGGAAACTGGCGGACAAACTCCCCAAGAAATGGTTTGTCACCCTCGGGGGTACCATGGCCGCCACGGCCCTCATTCTCATCCCTTTTACGCGAAACTTCACGGAAATATTCTGGGTGAATTTCCTTCTCGGAATCTCCGGGGGCATCGCCATGCCGGCCCTGAGCGCCCTTGTCGTGGAGGAGGGAAAGAAGATCGGAGAGATGGGTTCCATGATGAGCCTCTTCGTCCT
>CAZOBB010000188.1:0-3915 GCA_964577975.1 uncultured Thermodesulfobacteriota bacterium
CCGAGCCATTCTCCCCGATGAAAAAGGTCACGGGTGTTCGGAATTCAACCTCTTCCGTCCTTTGTAGGATCTCAAGACTGAAGGGATAATGCACCTTCGTGGGAAATTTCTCGTGTAGCAACCTTACTCTTCTTAGATGCATCTGCCTTTCCTTTCTCGGGCCCAAGCATTTTACACACAGCGTGGTATCACCGAATCTCTTCCCTGTCAAAAGATTCTTTTCTTGGCTTGTGGGCGATGTAAAAGAATAAACGACTCGAGGCTATTTCCGAGTTTGAATCACCTCAACCTGGAAGGTTTTGGCTCGACTTCTCGGAAATTTACTCAAATCAAAAAGGAAAAGGAAGGGAAGTTTTTTACCTGCCTCCAACCTTCCACTCACTTTTCTGTTCATGGCATTCATGGAACGATACTGCTTCATCACGTCTTGAACCGTCATTTTGGAAATCTCTTCAGGCTTCAAAACCCTTCCAGCAACAGTGGTACCTGTCAAAACGACATTGTTTTTCGCGTCAAAAATTTTTATCCTTAATGACACCCACGGAACGGCGGTCTTCTTTTTATTTTGAACCATCCCCCTCACGCTGAAAAACTTCCCATTAAGCGCAGGCTCCTGCTCGTTTTTGATATCGAAAAGAACAAAGGAAGACTCACCACGAATCGCGTTAATCTTTTCAACAATGCTACCGATAATTCCACCGGTAGATGAAAATTGTCCCCATTGATATAAGTACCATCCCCCTCCCGCCAGCACCACGACAATCAAAACCACCACCAAGATGGGAAAGAGAGAAATGCGCCTTTTTGGAGGTACCAATGGCTCATACGCGTCAGGCAACTCTTCTTCACCGATTCCGCCTTTTCCTTCCTTATGGGAGTCCTCTTTCACTTCCTCCGCCCTTGGTTCTTCCTCTTCGCCTTCTAACTTCTCCTCATCAGGTTGGAGTACCACATCCCCCATGCCTTCTTCATCTTCCTCTTCTTTGTCCCCTGCCTCTTCCGTCTCGCCCTCGGGTTCTAGCTCCTCTTTTTCAGGAACTTCCTCGGAGGGTGTCTCCGATTCTTCCCCAAAAACCTCTACCGATACCTCCTCTTGAGGAATCTCTTCCTTCTCCGAAGTCTCCTCTTCTTGGGAAACGCCCCCCTCGACCCCGGGCATCTCAACTTCCGCCGGAACCTCTTCCGCCTTTTCCTCCTCTCCACGCTCGTAAGATACCTCTTCTCCTCTCTCACCCCCTTCTTCCGGCACGCCCGCGCCCTTCTCTACTTCATCTGACGAAGGGGACACTCCTTTCATTTCCTCCCCAGCACCAACCGTCTCCTCCTCTCTCTTTTCCTCCTCACTGGGCGTAACTTCATATACACCCGTCACTCCTCCCGTGACACCTCGCGCCTTCTCCGCCCGCGCCTCTTCCAATCTATCCCGTAATCGAGAGGCCTCCATCTCATCCTCGGCATGATCCAAAAGGACAAACACATGGCCACACACCGAACAGCGGCCTTTAATCAATGAACTCTTTATTTTTGATGCATCAACGGAAAAACGCCGGTTACATGAAGGACATTGAAAAATCAATGACGTCTCCAGTTCCTGTAACTTTCATGCTGGGGTGAGTGAAGGGACTCGAACCCTTGACCTCTGGGGCCACAACCCAGTGCTCTAACCAGCTGAGCCACACCCACCATATCTCCACTATCGACTGTTCCCTTTGTATCCGAAAAAACACTGTGTGTCAAGGGGAGGGGCATAGGTAAAGGAGGTCCCAGGGGAGAGAAACAACGACACATTGATCCTTTCTCTTCTTCCTGCTAAAAGAAAAGAAACAAATAGTTAAAAGGAGATTCACATGGACCTGAACCATTTTTTCGAAGAATTGGCTTCTGAAAAACCTGTCCCCGGAGGAGGAAGCGCCTCTTGCATTGCCGCCGCGGAGGCCGTCGCCCTCCTCGAAATGGTCGTTCGCCTATCCGTAGGTAGAGAAAACGAGAAAGAAATCGATGAAAAATTCACTCGTCTGCTCGAAAAGCTAAAGACAGCATACTCTTACTTCCTAAGCCTTGCCGAAAAGGACGCCGATGGATATCAAAAGGTTATGGAATCTTTTCGCCTTCCGAAGCGTACGGAAACCGAAAAGGCGCGAAGGAAACAGGCCATTCAAAGCGCCTTCGAAGGCGCCATCGCCTCCCCTTTGGAACTCATGCAAAATGCCACCGATCTCCTCAGGTGGAACATTTTCATCCTAGAACACGGAAACAAAAACGCCTTCAGCGACGCAGGTGTCGCCTTTCACCTTATCTGCGTTGCTTTCGAGGGAGGAAAGATGAATGTCCTCATCAACGTGGACAGCCTTCACAACCCCGTCAAAAAGAGGGAGTATATCCGAGAAGTCGCGAGCCTTGAAGAAACATTCACCTCTCTCAAACATCAAGCGGAGAAACAAATAGAAAAATGGCTTGTTTCCCTTTCCAAGGGATAAGGAAATCGGTGCGTGCCTTCGAAATCTAAACCATTCTGCTCAATTCCCAGAAGGGTATTTCCCGATTATTGACAAAAAGGGGAAATAGGTATATGAGAAAAGCCAATTTCGTGTCTTTTGCATACAGCGAACGAGAGGGATCATGCTTGAAGTCAGAGATGTGGTAAAGAACTTCGGAGGCCTAAAAGCCGTAGCAGGCTGCACTCTCAGTGTAAAAGAAGGTACCATCACCGGGCTCATCGGCCCGAATGGTGCAGGTAAAACCACCCTTTTCAATATCATTACGGGTTTCATCAAGCCAGATCACGGGGAAATCTCCTTCTTGGGAGAGAGAATAGAAGGATTGGCCCCTCACCAAATCTTTGCAAAAAAGATCTATCGGACATTCCAAATCACCCGTGAGTTCGCCCAAATGACGGTGCTGGAAAACCTTATGATCATGCCTTATCGTCAAATCGGGGAACGAATATGGAACACATGGTTCCGTCCGAAGGCGGTCATGGCACAGGAAAGGGAAATCAAGGAAAAGGCACTGGAAGTTTTAGAATTCGTAGAGCTTTATAAACTCAAAGACGAATACGCCGGTTCATTGTCAGGAGGGCAAAAAAAACTTCTCGAAGTCGCGCGAAGCCTGATGGCCGATCCCAAACTCGTTCTCTTGGATGAGCCGGGAGCGGGAATCAACAAGACCCTGATGAAAAAACTGGTAACGAAGATAGAGATGCTTCGGGAGGAAAAGAATATCACCTTCCTCCTTATCGAACACGACATGGATTTGGTGATGAACCTTTGCAACCCCGTTATCGTCATGAGCGAGGGGAAAAAGCTGGCGGAGGGCCTCCCGGAGGAAATCAAAAAGAATCCCATGGTTCTGGAAGCATATTTAGGTGGGCAATACCGATGAACACGATTCTCAAAGTCGAAAACGTCTCAGCAGGCTACGTTCCAGAGTCGAATATTCTACACCAATTGTCCCTCGAACTCAGGGAGGGAGAGATTATATCCGTGATTGGTCCCAATGGGGCTGGGAAATCCACCCTCCTTAAGATCATCGCCGGGACGCTTACGCCGACTTCTGGGAAGATAGAGGTCCGAGGGAGGGTGGCTGCTCTCCTTGAACTTGGCGCAGGCTTTCATCCGGAACTGACAGGGAGACAAAATATCTACCTAAACGCTTCCCTCCTGGGGCTTTCGGAGGAAGAGATCAAAAGACGCGAAGAAGAGATCATCGCCTTTGCAGAACTTGAGAAGTTCATCGACCAGCCTGTCAAGACCTATTCCTCAGGGATGTATGTGCGCTTGGCCTTTGCCATCGCGGTCCAGGTGGACCCTGAGATCTTGATCGTGGATGAGGCGCTCTCTGTGGGAGACCAGCGTTTTCAAAAAAAGAGCATAGATCGAATCCTCGAATTCAGAGACCAGGGGAAGACCATCCTCT
>CAZOBB010000189.1:0-5459 GCA_964577975.1 uncultured Thermodesulfobacteriota bacterium
AACAGGACATCGAACTCGATGGAGAACTCGTCGTTCCCAAGCGCGACCTTCTTGAACAACCCCGCGTTCCCGTTGATGGCGGCGAACCAGATCCGGTTTCCATACTTCACGCACTCGCCCGCGCCGGTGAACTTCTCGAACTTTTGAGGAAGCTCCCCCACGGGACACGAGGAGAAATCCTCCTCAAAAAGAACCTTGTCTCCCGGGACAAACCCCCGCTTCGCCCCCGTCACGAGCCCCTGCCCGTAAACCAGAGAGGGAATCAAAAAAAGAATGAATACAAGCAACACTCCCTTTTTCATTGCTTTATCTCCCTCTAAAGCTCCTCATAAATCATGTCTCTCCTTCCAATGGGTTCCAAAATCAAGGGAGGGTGGCATTTGCCCTTTTTCCCACCATCAAAAAGATACCTTCCATCCACGACAACAACTTCCGTGATACAGATTTACCCTTATCCTTTAAGCCTGTAAGAAATGTTTGAGAGCCACGACACCCTTATTGGTGCCTGGAGCCGGGGTCGAACCGGCACGGTGCGAGGCACCGAGGGATTTTAAGTCCCTTGCGTCTACCAATTCCGCCATCCAGGCACTGAATCATATTTACAAACAAACAGACACTTTTGTCAATCCAACCAAGCGATTCATTCTTGCAGATTCAAGAGAATATCAATCATCATCTCGACGCCAAACTTCACGTTTTCGATGGAGATTCGCTCGTCTATGCCGTGAATGAGCATCCGTTCCTCGACGGTGAGGCGGAAGGGGATGAAGTCGTAGCAGTCGATGCCCGCGGCTCGGAAGTAGCGGCTGTCGGTGGCCCCTGGAACAAGATGGGGCGTAACGATGCACCCCGGGTCGTGCATTTCTACGGCCTTTTCGATGGCGTGGAAAATGGGGCTGTCGTGCGGAGAGGGTGGATTGTCCACGCCGGTGAAGGTGGCCTGGATATCGACGTCGGGGTTCCCGATAATGGCTCGCAGTTCGTCGAGGAAGACCTCCGGCGCAGTCCCCGGGATCAGGCGGCAATCGACTTGAGCCGTCGCCTCGGTAGGAACGACATTCACCTTTTCGCCCGCCCGTAGGACCGTGATGGCCGCGGTGTTGTGGGTCATGGAGTGATAGGCTGGATCCTCCATGATTTCATCGAGAATCGGATCGTTTCTTGCGATGGCTCCCTCCATGTCGGCGAAGACGGGTTGCCATGCCTCCTTTTGTAAGGGTGCCACCCGTTTGAAGTATTCTCGGACGGTCGGGATCAGCTCATAAGGGAAGGTGTGGCGTCGAAGGTGGTCCAGGGCCTCGATGAGCGCCGTCACGGCGGAGCGCTTCTTGGGAACCGAGGCGTGCCCGCCTTCCCCCGCGACGCGAAACTGGGTTTGGCAGATGACCTTCTGAGACGTGGAAACCTCGTACCATCGGTTCCCCTCATGGATGACACCCCCTCCCCCCTCGTTGAGAACCCCCGCCACGTTGAGCAGCTCGGGGTGGTGTTCCAGGATCCACTTGGCTCCCATGACGCCACCCGTCTCCTCGTCGGCCACGGCAAGAAAAATCAAATCCTGATTCGGCACGATGCCTTTCCGTTTCAGGTAAACGAGGGCCATCATCTCCACGACCCCCATTCCCTTCATATCGATCGTGCCACGTCCATAGATATATCCGTCCTTTATTTCTCCCGAGAAAGGTGGCAACGTCCATTTTTCCGCCTCGACGGGAACAACGTCCATGTGGTTCAGCAAAACGATCGGTTTAGAGATCCCTTTTCCTTTCAGCGTGGCGATGAGATTCGCCCTCCCTGGCGCCGATTCCTCGATGAGAGGGTCGAACCCCTCCCTTTTCAGGAAGTCGGCAAGGTAGGCAGCCGCCTCGATTTCGTTGCCGGGGGGATTGGTGGTATCGATTCGGATATAATCCCGCAAGATACAGATGGTTTCCTCGAGAAACCCTTTATCTATTTTCGTGGCCATTAGCTTTTCCTTTCTCTATTCTCCAAATAAAGGGACATGGCGAAATAGGGTCACGTCAACCAACCCTTTATCGGTAATCTTCAAGCTTGGAATAACGGGTAGGGCCAAAAAGCTGAGCTGCATTAGCGGATCCTTCAACGACCCTCCCAAACTGTCGGCGGCAGCGTGAACCGCCTTGAACTGGGAAACCACCTCGGAAAGGGGCAGATCGGACATCAAACCGAAAAGGGAAAGGGGAAGGGTTGCCAAAACCTCGCCATCTTTTACCACGGCAATCCCCCCTCCCATGGAAACGCATGTCTGCACAGCACGAAACATATCATCGTCATTCACACCAGCGACAATCAAATGATGGGCGTCATGCGCCACGGTAGTCGCGATGGCACCTTTTTTGAGCCCAAACCCTCGGACGAACCCAACTCCCACGTTGCCTGTGCCATGATGGCGTTCGAAGACAGCAATCTTTAGGATATCTTCCTCTACATTCGGTGCTACGATTTCTCCCGCTGGAACGTGATAATATTCCTTTTCCGTAACCACTTGGTTAGGAATAAGCTTGATAACCTTCAAGGTATCCCCCTGGCGACGGACAACCAATGCCTCCTTTGCCAAATTTTTGACTCGCATGGAGGAACCGAAAGAGAAACGTTCTTCTTTCCTTGCGGCCAGAAGTTCCCCATCTCGATAAACTACTTTCCCCCCAATGAGAACCATTTCCACATCGAAATTTTCCAAATCCCGGAAGAGAACAACATCCGCATGGCACCCGGGAGATAGGGCTCCCCGTCCACAAAGGCGATAATACCGAGCTGGATTCAATGTAGCAATGCGTATGGCCACCGCCGGATCGATTCCTCTGGCAATACATAGGCGAAGATGCTCGTTCAGGTGACCTTTTTCCAAAAGGTCAACGGGATTTCTATCGTCCGTCGCAAACAAAAGCCGATCCCAAACGCGGGGACCGATGAGGGGCATGAGGGTTTCCAGATTGTGCTCAGCGCTTCCTTGTCGCATCTGGATGAGCATTCCAAGGCGTAGCTTTTCTTCTGCTTCCTCAAGGGTGGTGGACTCGTGATCGGTTTCGATCCCTGCCGCGATATAGGCAAACAGGTCTTTTCCTGTCAGTCCCGGAGCATGGCCATCCACCGCTAGCCCCAGATCCTTTGCCGCCTCAATCTTGGCGCGCACCTCCGGATCCCCCTGGATGACCCCCGGATAGTTCATGACCTCTCCTAGGCTGACCACATTCTTCCTCGTCAGGAGCTTTGCAATCTCATCCGCTCCCAAAACGGCACCCGGCGTATCGAGGGGAGAAGCCGGAACACAAGAAGGCGCGGCCCAAAAGAAATTGAGAGGACTTTTTTCCCCTTGCTCCATCATCCAATCCAATCCCTCCAGCCCTCCCACATTTCCCACCTCGTGGGGGTCGGCAACCACGGCCGTGGTACCATGGGCAATCACCGCGCGGGCAAATTCCCCTGGAGGAAGCATCGTACTTTCAATATGAATATGGCTGTCGATGAGGCCCGGGGCAAGGTAACCCCCTCGACCGTCCAGGATCTCTCTCGCCGGCATATCAGTCCACCCTACGATCCGTCCTTCGGCAATCGCAAGAGAACCCGGGCGAATTTCCGCCGTAACAGGATGGACCCGCGAAACGTTCCTGATAAGGAGATCCGCCTCTCCTTTTCCTTGCAGGACTTCCCTAACCCGTTTTTCCCCTTTTTTCATAATGTAACGACGCTACCACACCCATTTTATAAATTCAATCACCCTCCCTATCTGCCCTCTTCCAAGAGGAAGACCATTTCCCCATCTTGCGTTACGAATCAAAAACGGTTAAAAAGTGCGGTAAAAGAATGGTGGGACAGTTGGAAAACGACGGAACGTTTTCCGCCATGGCGTTTTCCAGCAGGTATCCCATCTGGTCACCAACCTTGAAGGAGCAAGTCATGAGGCGGAACCCATACACCCAACACCCAAGGATTTTCTTTGGAATTCTATGTATCCTTTCAGTCGGTTTTCTTATTTCCGCCTCGCGGGCCTTCACGTATGCGAGAGAAAAGAAGGGGTTCCCCCTTATTCAAGCGGGAGACACCTTCCCCAATCTAGAACTGGTGGCACCTCGAGAAAAGAGATACCGTCAGTACCTCGGTATATCCGACACCGATCATTTCCACCTAAACGCCGTCAAAGCGGATGTGCTCATCGTGGAATTTCTCAACACGTTCTGTTATCACTGTCAACGGCAAGCCTATCTCATGAACAGGATTTACAAGGAAATCGAAAGAGATCCCGAGTTAAAAGAAAGAGTAAAGCTGCTGGGAATAGGCGTGGGAAACGACTGGGCTCAGCTAATACTTTTCCGTCAAGGGAAACGGATCCGTTTCCCGTTGATCCCGGACCGGAATTTTCTTGCTTTTGAAGGAATTGGGTATCCTGGAGGTACACCGTTCACGCTCATCACCAAGAAAGAAGGGGGGGTATTCGTTATCAAGGATACCCATCTGGGCGTCATTGAGAATCGAGAGGCGTACCTTCAAAAGATTCGCGACGTCTTAGCGGCTACAGAGTCCTCTACCTCCAAAACGGGTTATAAATCCGTCTATGAAACACTCGGTCCCGCCATCACGGACGAGGATATCAAAACCATGATTTCCGAAAGGCTCAAGAATCGGGGAATGACGCCAGAAGAGGTAACCAAACTTTCCCTCGGAGAGGTGCCACCGGTTTATATGGCAAAATTCAGGCAAGACGGAAAACTAGACGTGTGGTTTGCCGCGCTGGCTAGCGAAGGAAAGATATGCGATGTGTGCCACGACATCCATTTTATCTATGTCTTCGACCGACAGGGGGTTATCCAAGACTTCATTCCCATCCACGTCACGAAGTTCGGCAACAAGCCTTTCGAAGAAACGGACGTGGAGAAGATCCGCAAGGCCCTCGAAGGGAAAAACATCACGAAACCCATTCAATACAATCCCGAAACGGACGCCGTTTCGTCCGCCTCCATGACCTCCGCCCTCATCTTCAAAGGGGTAACGGAGGGATCGCGTGTTTTCGAGGCGTTGAAAAAGGAGGGTTACACTCAGTAACTACTCGTCCCAGATGGGTTTTCGGAACTCCTCACGAGGTTGCTTTCCGGAGAACGTTCTGATAAATCACGCTTATGGAAAAGAAAGGAAAAGAAAAGCGATCCCTCCCTCTTCGTCACGGCGTCGAGGGCTTATCTCCCTATCTCGCCGATAAACCCGACGAACGGGAGCTCCGGGCGCGTCTCTGCTTCAACGAGAATCTCCACGGCCCTTCGCCCGGGGCGGTCAAGGCCATTGTTCAGGCGGCCCTGAACGTCCATTTCTATCCCGACCCCGGGGGGTGGGAATTGCGGGAGGCCCTTCAGAAAAAACACGGCATCCCGGCCGAGCAGATCATCCTGGGAAATGGGGCCGACGGGCTGATCACCCTTATCTCCAGCACGTTTCTCAACCCGGGA
>CAZOBB010000190.1:0-3560 GCA_964577975.1 uncultured Thermodesulfobacteriota bacterium
GTGAGCATGGTGATCTTCTCACCGTCCTGCTTCATCTGAATCAACTGTGGGATGGTGACCTTTTGAGGGTTCATGGTTCCTCCTCCCTTTGTGGTTGTGCCCTCCAAGCGAGGACGTTGTCATGTCTGTGTCCCGGCCGACCCTTTCGGTCCAGGCAATTTTCCCTATAACATAATGGGAGGGGGGTGTAAATTGCCTGCATCCTTTATCCCAGGGTAAAAATTTTATAGAATTTCGCTAGAAAGTGGGAAAGAAGGGTTGACAAGCTTGTTCAAAATTGGTAGGGTCTTCCGGCTTTTTGGAAGCAAGGGAGAAAAGTGTAAGAAAATTTAGAAGTTCGAAGGAGTCAGGACATATGCCGACAATCAATCAGCTGGTTCGTTTTGGCCGGCAGAAAGTGAAGAAAAAACAGACAGCCCCAGCACTGAAGGGGTGCCCTCAAAAACGCGGTGTTTGTACGCGTGTGTATACCTCCACTCCGAAGAAGCCGAATTCTGCCTTGCGGAAGGTGGCTCGTGTGCGTTTGACGAATGGTATGGAAGTGACATCGTATATACCGGGTATAGGGCATAACTTGCAGGAACACTCCGTGGTTTTGATTCGGGGGGGCAGGGTTAAGGATTTGCCGGGTGTTCGTTATCACATTATCCGAGGAACGTTGGATACGTTGGGCGTTCAGGACAGGCGAAATGCCCGGTCTAAATATGGTGCGAAAAGGCCAAAATAGGGGAACGTGATCAATGCCGAGAAGAAGAGGAGTCAAAAAAAGGAGTATACCTCCTGATCCAAAGTATCGGGATGTCTTGGTCCAGAAATTCATCAATAGAATGATGGTTTGTGGAAAGAAATCGCTTGCGGAAAAGATATTCTATCAAGCGATGGATGAAATCGAGCAAAAAGCAAAAGATGATCCGCTGAAAGTTTTCAAAAAGGCGGTAGAGAGTGTAAAGCCTGTGATCGAAGTAAAATCCCGCCGGGTTGGTGGTGCAACGTATCAGGTCCCTGTGGAGGTACGCCCGGACCGGAGGACATCGTTGGCGATCCGGTGGATCATCACGTTTGCGCGGGCGCGTGGAGAGCGTGGAATGGTAAAAAAACTGGCGGGTGAACTGATGGACGCTGCGAATGGCAAAGGGGCGTCTATCAAAAAGAAGGAAGATACCCACAAGATGGCGGAGGCGAACAAGGCCTTTGCCCATTATCGCTGGTAAGCAGCCCCTTTGAGTTACATAGAGGTTTGATGCAAGGAAAAGGGGAGCTGTTTGCTTTTTTAGAGGTTTGAAAACGAAAGTAGACCGCTCAGGAAGAGGCATAGGTATAAAGGAACGAAGGGTTGGGACGAATAGTACCATTGGAGAAGATTCGCAATATCGGTATCATGGCGCATATCGATGCGGGGAAAACGACGACGACCGAGCGAATCTTGTATTATACGGGTATTTCGCACAAGATAGGGGAAGTCCATGATGGAACGGCGGTCATGGACTGGATGGAGCAGGAACAGGAACGTGGCATAACCATCACCTCAGCGGCTACAACGTGTTTTTGGAAAAAACATCGAATCAATATCATTGATACGCCGGGGCATGTGGATTTTACCATTGAGGTAGAACGCTCGTTGCGCGTATTGGATGGGGCGGTGGCGGTATTTTGCGCAGTCGGGGGGGTCGAACCACAGTCGGAGACGGTGTGGCGGCAGGCGGACAAGTATGGAGTCCCGCGAATCGCTTTCGTCAACAAGATGGACCGCACGGGAGCGGATTTTTTCCACGTGATAGAGATGATGAAAAACAGGTTGGGAACCCACCCGTTGATTATGCAGTTGCCGATAGGTAGCGAGGATGAGTTCAAAGGGGTCGTGGATTTAATCACCGGGAAGGGATACGTCTATGACGAGAGCTCCTTGGGGATGAATTACGAAGAGGTGGAGATTCCGGAAGAGATGGCGGAAGATGTGGCGGCGTATCGGGAAAAGATCTTCGAAACGGTGTCAGATTTGGATGATGCGCTCATGGAGCGGTATCTGGAAGGGGAGAACATCTCGGCAGAGGAGCTAAAGAAAGCGATCCGGATGGGTACGAATACCTTGAAGATTGTACCTGTTTTTTGTGGTTCCGCGTTTAAGAACAAGGGGGTTCAACCCTTATTGGACGCCATCGTTGATTATTTGCCCTCTCCTTTGGACATTCCTCCCGTCAAAGGAAAGGGGATCAATGGAGAAGAGGTTATCAGAAAGGCGGCGGACGAGGAACCGTTCTCCGCGTTGGCCTTTAAGATCATGACGGATCCTTTCGTGGGCCATCTTACCTTTTTTCGTGTCTATTCCGGGTATATGACGAGTGGTTCCTATGTTTATAACGCCAACCGTCAGAGGAAAGAAAGAATCGGTCGTTTGCTGAAGATGCATGCCAACAAACGGGAAGAGATCAAAGAGGTGTATGCAGGAGACATCGCGGCAGCCGTGGGCTTGAAACATACCTTGACAGGAGACACGTTGTGTAGCGATAAAGATCCGCTCATCTTGGAGTCGATCGAGTTTCCGGAGCCGGTGATTTCCATTGCCATCGAACCCAAAAGTAAGGCGGATCAGGAAAAACTGTCCACCTCTCTCAATCTTTTGGCGACGGAGGATCCTTCGTTTACGGTCAAGACGGATGAAGAGACGGGTCAAACGATTATTTCGGGGATGGGAGAACTCCATCTCGAGGTGATTGTCGACCGGCTTTTGAGGGAGTTCCGGGTGGACGCCAACGTGGGGAAACCTGAAGTGGCCTATCGTGAGACGGTGACACGGCCGGCGGAGGCCCAGGGCCGTTACGTGCGGCAAACGGGCGGACGCGGACAGTATGGGGATGTCCATCTGAGAGTGGAGCCGAATGAGCCGGGAAAAGGGTATGAATTCGTGGACAAGATTGTGGGGGGTGTAATTCCCAAGGAGTTTATACCGGCTGTCCGTTCGGGAGTGGAAGAAGCGATGAATCAGGGTATCCTGGCGGGATATCCCGTGGTTGATGTGAAAGTAACCCTTTTTGATGGTTCCTATCACGAAGTGGACTCTTCAGAGATTGCCTTCAAGATAGCTGGGTCGATGGCTTTCAAAGAGGCTTGCTCTAAAGCGAGAATGATGTTATTAGAACCGATTATGTCAGTGGAGGTGGTTACCCCAGAGGAGTACCTGGGAGATATTATGGGGGATATTAGTGCCCGTCGTGGAAAGGTGCAGGGAATGGAGAATCGTTCCACCGTTCAGATCATTCGGGCGGAAGTTCCCTTGGCCAATATGTTTGGGTATGCAACGGATTTGCGTTCGATGAGTCAGGGGCGTGCCACCTACACGATGCAGTTTTCGAGGTATATGCAGGTTCCGCAGCAGATTGCGGAAGAGATTATTGATAAAAAACGGGTTTAAATTTTTATAGAGGGGGATTAGCTATGTCGAAGCAGAAGTTTGAGAGGACGAAGCCTCATGTGAACATAGGGACGATAGGGCATGTGGATCATGGGAAGACGACGTTGACGGCGGCGATAACGAAGATATTATCGGAGAAGGGGAAGGCGGA
>CAZOBB010000191.1:0-7030 GCA_964577975.1 uncultured Thermodesulfobacteriota bacterium
CGGTCGAGGAGCTGGGACTTCATCTGGATGAGCTCGAATCGCCAAGTGGGAGACGGCGTGCGGATCCAGGCCACACCCTTTTGGAAACGCCGCACCTCGGTGTTCCGGAGGATATAAGGCCCCACACTCTTCTTCCACAGGGCGTTGAATTTCACCAGGTCGGGATAGAAGGCGATCCCATACTGTCGGCAGACCCGCTGGATCAGACGGAAGATGGGATCGTAGTGCCGCCGCGTCATGATTCCTTGGTTTCGATCCTCGGGAAGAGGGGAGGCTTCCGGGTAATGGCCTGCCCCAATGGCATCTGGCCCCAGACCCGGTCCTTGTCGTACCTGGACGAGGCCTCGTCGATGGGCGTCAGGAGAAGTTGCTCCCGCATCTTCCCGGCGCTCTCCGGCATGAAGGGATAGATCATCTGGGAAATGTGCCGGATACCCTCGAAGATGGTATACATGACGGTCATGAGGCGTCCCCGCTTTTCCGCGTCCTTGGCCAACTGCCACGGGGCCGTCTCGTCGATGTACTTGTTGAGGCGTCCCACCAGCCGCCAGACGGCGGTCAGGGCCTGGTGGAAGGCGATGTCGGTGAAGGCCCTCGCCACCTCGTCGTAGACGGCATCGGTCAGTTCCCGGATTTCCGTCTCCGCCTCGGTGAGGTCGGTGGGCTCCTCCAGTTTGCCGCCGAAATATTTCACCAGCATCCCCACGCTCCGGTTCAACAGGTTGCCCAGGTCGTTGGCCAGGTCGCTGTTGATACGGTGCACCATGGCCTGGTCCGAGTAATCCCCGTCCTGCCCGAAGGGAACCTCCCGGAGGAGGAAGTAGCGGAACGGGTCCACGCCGTACAGCTCCACGAGCCGGTAGGGATCCACCACGTTGCGCAGCGACTTGGACATCTTCTTCCCCTCGATGGTCCACCAGCCGTGGGCGAAGACCTGCTTCGGTGGTTTCAGTCCCGCCGCCATGAGGAAGGTGGGCCAGTAGACGGCGTGAAAGCGGAGGATGTCCTTTCCGATGAGGTGGACGTCCGCCGGCCAGTAGTGCTCGAACCGTTCCCGATCGTCCGGATACCCCAGCGCGGTGATGTAGTTGAGCAGGGCGTCGAACCAGACGTAGATGACATGCTTGGGATTGCCCGGCACGGGGATTCCCCACGAAAAGGTGGTGCGGCTGATACTGAGATCCCGCAGGCCGCCTTTGACAAAGGAGACCAGTTCGTTATAACGGGTCTCGGGTTTCACGAAGGAGGGATTCTCCTCCAGATAGGCAAGGAGGGGTTCCTGATACTTGGACATCTTGAAGAAATAGCTTTCCTCCTGGAGCCTGTGAACCTCCCGCCCGCAATCGGGACACTTGCCGTCCACCAACTGCTGTTCCGTCCAGAACGACTCGCACGGCGTGCAGTACCAGTCCTCGTACATGCCCAGGTAGATGTCCCCGTTCTTCTGGACCACCTCGAAAAAGTGGGCGGCGGCTCGGGTATGCCGCTGCTGGGTGGTCCGGATGAAATCGTCGTTACTGATGTTCAGCGTTTTCCACAGGTCTTTGAAACGTTCCACCACGCGGTCGGCCAACTGCTGGGGGGTCTCCCCCGCGGCCTGGGCGGCTTTCTCCACCTTCTGTCCGTGCTCGTCGGTGCCGGTGAGGAAAAAGACGTCCCGCCCGGCGTATCGGTAGTAGCGGGCCAGGACATCCGCCGCCACGGTGGTGTAGGCGTGCCCGATGTGGGGCAGGTCGTTGACGTAGTAGATGGGTGTGGTGACATAAAACGTTTCAGCCATGATCTCTATCCTTTCATCCAATTTTCCGGCGTCATTTCAACGGTCTCCCCGTTTTGGAGGTGAACCCAGAAGCGGCCCTTGAGGATGTCGAGACGGACGACGCGTCCCTCCCCCCGGTTCGTCTTGATCCGTTTCCCCATCTTGGGAAGCTTTTTCCCCATCTCCTTGTAGAGGGGGAACTCGAAGGCGAGACAGCACATGAGCCGCCCGCACCGCCCGGAGATCTCTTCCGGGTTAAGCAGCAGCCCCTGGGCCTTGGCCATCTTGATGGAGACCAGCTCGAAGGAGGGCATGAATTTGGCGCAGCAGAGCTCACGCCCGCAGGCCCCGATGCCTCCGACGAGCTTCGCTTCGTCCCGGGCGCCGATCTGGCGCATCTCGATCCGCGTTCGGAACTCGGCGGCCAGGAGCCGCACCAGTTTCCTAAAATCGACCCGTTTGTCCGCCGTGAAGTAGAAAATGGCCTTGGAGCCGTCGAAGAAGTACTCCACGTTGACCACCTTCATGGCGAGGCCCAGCTCCTTGGCCTTTTCGGAACAGAAGAACTTGGCCCTCAACTCCTTCTTGCGGATCTCCTCCGCCTGCCGGATGTCTTCTTCCGTGGCCTTTCTAAGAACCTTCTTGAGCCCCTTGTGAACCCGGCTTTCATCCTTCTCGTGGGGCGGCACCACGACCTTCCCCAGGCTGATACCGTGCTCCGTCTCCACGATGACCGAATCCCCCTTTTTCAAATCCAGGTGATTGGCATCGAAATCGTATATCTTCAGGGTGCGCTTGAAACGCACGCCGACCACGTTAACCAACGATCGCCTCCATTCGCATCCGCAACGTATCGAAGATCAGTTCCGGCGCCGCGTTGCGTTTCAAATCCTCCATCGACTGAAAGAGGGCATCCAAGAGATTCAGGAGGGATGCCCGGGAGACACGGCTCCGATCGGTGTTCACGTCACGGATCAGTTCTTTATTCACCACGTCCCGGCCGGCCCGTTCCTCCAGGCTCACGATCCAGTCCCGCGTCAGCCAGAGGGCCCGTTCCAGGAAGATCTCCATGGTTCCCCTTTGTTTAGCCCATTTAGGGGTTTCAATCAAGTCCGGGGAGCGCGAACCCGCCAAAAGGGCGGAGAGAAAGGCGTCTATTTCCGTGCGGCTCTCCTCCGTCTCCGCCTGAAGGAGGGTCAACAGGCGTGTAGCGCTTCCCTGGCAAAGCTCCAGAACGGAATCGTCCGGCCCCACGTGAATTCCCGCGCGTCGGGCGATTTCCAAAAGGGCGTCTTTGGAGAGGGGCGTGAAACGGAGAAGCTGGCACCGGGACCGGATGGTCGCCAAGAGACTGTACGGGGCGGTGGTAACGAGGATGAGAAGGGTGTGCGCGGGGGGGGACTCCAGGGTCACGAGCAGGGCGTTGGCCGCCTCCAGCCCAAGCCGGTCGGCGGGGTCGATGAGAACCACGCGCCGCTTCCCCTCGTAGGGAGGGAAGGAAAGGGTCCCTTGAAGCTCCCGCACCTGTTCGATGGTAATGGTCTGCTTCTTCTCCCTGGGCGAGACGGTCCAGACATCCGGATGGATTCCCTCGAGGATCTTCCCGCAGGCAACGCACTGCCCACACGGTGGAAAGGCGGATGTCTCACAGTTGACGGCCATGGCGAGAAAACGCGCCGCCGTCTTCTTTCCCACCCCGGGAGGGCCCGAGAAGAGATAGCTTCCGCCGACCCGGCCCGTTCCGATCATCTTCTCGATCACCCGGGAGGCCACCGGCTGGCCGATGGGGATGAAGGAATCCTGGTCCGCCATATCTCAGATCTCCTCGAAGAAGCCCCGGATCTTCAATGCCGCCAGCACCTCGCGGAAAACCGTTTCCACCGAGAGGGTCGCGTCGATGACAACGATGCGTTCCGGGTTCTTCTCCGCCAGGGTACGATACCCCTCCCGGACGCGCCGGTGAAAGCTGAGGTCCTGGGCCTCCATCCGGTCCAGGTCCCCGCGAAGGCGCCGCAGTCCCACCTCCGGCGGGCAGTCGAACAGGAACGTGAGGTCGGGGACGAGCCGACGGGTCACGAAGTCGTTCAGCTCCTCGATCCTGGCCGGATCGATCCCCCGGCCGTAACCCTGGTAGGCGAGGGTGGAATCGGTGTAACGGTCGCAGAGGACGACCTTGCCCTCCCGGAGGGCCGGCGCGAGAACCCGGCTCACGTGCTGGGCCCGGTCGGCCAGGTAGAGCATCAGTTCCGCCACCGGGTCGAGCGGTTCCGGATGATGAGAAAGAAGGCTCTCCCGAATCCGTCGGCCAATGGGGCCTTCCCCCGGTTCCAGGGTGGTGAGGGCCGGAATGCCCCTTTTCGTCAGGATCTCAAAGAGGCGGTTCATCTGCGTGGTCTTGCCGCAGCCCTCGATCCCCTCGAAGGTCAAAAAACATCCATCAGAAGTCTTAGAAGTCATCGGTCAGCTCCCGCAGCTCCTTCAGCGTGAAGACCGGGCCGTCCTTGCAGACGAACCTGGGCCCCAGGTTGCACCGGCCGCACATCCCCACGCCGCACTTCATCTTCATCTCCATGGAGATAAAGATCTCGTCTTCCTTCAGCCCCAGGTCCTCGAGGACGGGCAGGGTGAACCGGATCATGGGCGGCGGGCCGCAGACCACCGCTACAGCGTTTTCCGTGCTTGGCGCCACCTCCTTCACCAGGTCGGGAACGAGCTTGACCGGCCCCGTCCAGTCCCCGTCCGCCGCGTCGACGGTGAGGTGGAGCGAGAAATCCTCCGCGTCGCGCCATCGTTTTAGTTCCGGCTTGTAGAGGAAGAGGCCCGGGCTTCGAACGCCGTAGAAGAGGTCGATGTGCCCCACGTCACCCCGGTGTTCCTCCGTGAGAAGATAGGCGACGAGGGAGCGGAGCGTCGTGAAGGCGTAACCTCCCCCCACCACGATGAGGTCTTTCCCTTCGAACCGGGTAAGATCGAAGGGGTTTCCAAGGGGGCCCCGCATCCCCACCACGGCCCCCTCGCCGAGGCGGTGCAGCTCCTGCGTGACGGCCCCCATCCGCTTCACGGTGAAACGGACGACCCCCGCCTCGTGCGGGGACGAGGCGTAGCCGAAGGGGGCCTCCCCCACGCCGAAGACGGACAGTTCCGCGAACTGCCCCGGCAGGTAAGGGGCGATCTCCCCCTCCAGGGGGACGAGCTCGAAGGTGAGGATGTCGTGGGTCGTCACCTCGTCGACGATCTTCGCGATCCTCATGGGCTGGGGCAGGAAGGGATGCTGCGTCATGCCGGTTCATCCTCCTGGAAGTGGCGGACGATCTCCCGGATGTCGATGGCGGTGGGACACTGGGCCACACACCGGCCGCACCCCACGCATCCGGGTGGTTCTTCGTTCTCGATGCAGTAGGTGAATTTGTGGAAGAAGCGCTGCTTCACGCGCGCGACCTCCGCGCCCCGGGGGTTGTGCCCCGACGCCTCCTTCGTGAAGGTGGGAAACATGCAGGCGTCCCAGGCACGAAGCCGCCGTCCCGCCCGCGGGGTCCCCTCATCGACGAGGGTGAAGCAGCTACAGACGGGACAGACGAAGGTGCAGATCCCGCACCCCAGGCAGGCGTCGGCCAGGGCTTCCCAGTAGGGATCGTCGCGTCGCGACTTCACGGCCCGGGACAGGGCCTCGAAATCGACGGGAGGCCCTGTCTGAAGGGAGGTCTTCTCCTCGAGGGTCGCCACTTGCCGGGCGATCTCTTCGCCGGCCGGGCGGAAGAGGTCGGCGGAAGGGCTAAGGAGCTGCCTCCCCTCCTGAGTGAGAATCCGGAAGGCGTAGCCTTCCTCCAGAGGGATGATCTGAATGTCCGTTCCCGCAGCGTCGAAAGGCCCGCCACCCATCCGGTCGCAGAAGCAGGTGGCGGAAGGGGAAGGACACGCCAGCCCGACGACGCGGAGGCGCTGCCGCCGCTGCCGGTAGAGGGAATCGGGAACCGACCGGTTCAGGAAGACCGCATCCAGGGCCGTGACGGCGCGACGGTCGCACGACCGGACCCCGAAGGCCACGAGGGGGCGGGAATCGGGCTCGGGAACCGTAAGGGAGGGAATCCCGGCGTCTTCCCGCTGATAGGTGAACACCACCTCCGATTGGGGAAAGAGGATCGACTTGGCGGGATGCGCCGGCGGCGTCTGAACCAGCTCCGGGGAGAGATCCTCCCGGTAGGGGAGAAACCGCGCCCCCTCTCCCACGGCCACGGGGACCCACAACTCGCAGCGCGCCGCGAGGGACATCAGAAGGTCCCGCAGCGCCTCACCGGGGAGGATCCAGAGGCTATCCGATGTGCTCGTCCGGGTCATCTTCACTGAAATGGCTTAAGGGTTGAGGGGTGGTTTCGTCGAGTCCCGCCTCGTAGGCGAACAGCTCCGCCACGTCCGCCGTGATCTTCCCGTAGAGGAGGTGGAGCGGGATCCGTTCGGGACAGGCCCACGCGCAGCTCCCGCAGGCCACGCACCGGCCCGCCATGTGCATCATCCGGTTGAGGTGGTAGAAAAAGATGTTGTCCGGCTCGGGCACGGGCGTCATCCAGGCGGGCTGGAGGGAATCGGTAAAGCAAGTCTCGCAGTAGCAGAAAGGGCAGACGTTCCGGCAGGCGTAACAGAGGACGCAGCGGGAGAGCTCCTGACGGAAGAGGGCGGCCCGCTCCGAACGATCCATGGCGTCGATGGAGGCGGTTATCTCGGGAAGGGGCGCGTCCGCCTCCGGGGCCGAAAAAGGCGGTGGATCGAGGAGCCGGTCCACGTCGTCGGGGACACGGTGACGGCAGGCCCGGCAGGTGGGCAAGAGATAGTCGTTGCGGGAAAGAGTCACCGCCCCCCCCGGCAGGTCGAGGGAGAGGGACTCCCCTTCTTCCGTCACCTGCTCGCTCTGAAGCCCCGGATATTCCCCCAGCAGCTGCGTCCGGTTGAGCATCCCCGGGCAGGGGATTCCGATGAGATAGAGGTCCTCCCGCGCGATCTGTTTTTCCTGGACCAGCACGCGGACGGCACGGCGGTCGCACCCCTTGACGAGGATTCCCATCCGCCTCCCCCGGTGCCGGTGGAGGTAGGTTGCCAGGTTCTGGACACAGAAGCCGTCGAAGACCGCCGACTCGAAGGCGTCGGCCTCCCTAAAGACGGCGGGGCGGGACCGCAGCGGAACCGTCCCCGCGGCGTATCCGATCACGCCGTCCAGCTTCTCGTCTTGGAAGACCTTCCTCAGGACCCCGGCGAGAGACACCCTATCCGTCATGGGCC
>CAZOBB010000192.1:0-2713 GCA_964577975.1 uncultured Thermodesulfobacteriota bacterium
GAAGCGGACGATCACCATGGACATGCCGGGCATAGAGGTGCTGTAGATGTATTCGACGCCCGGAATCTCCCAGAGGAGCTTTTCCATGGGATTGGTGACCCGGTTTTCGATCTCCTTGGCGGACGCGCCCGGCATCTGAACGAAGACATCGATCATGGGAACAACGATTTGGGGCTCCTCCTCGCGAGGAAGCTTCCATGTCGCCAAGGCTCCGATGAGAACGGACGCGATAATAATCAGGGGGGTAAGTTTGGAATTGATGAACATGTGGGCAATTCTACCGGCCAACCCGAAACGTTTCACAGCTACCCCTCCCTTTAAGTTTTGACATCGTAAATACTAGGGTGCCTACTACGTTAAAGGAAAATCGGTCCGAAATCAAGTATAAGCCCCGATCCATTTTTTGCCATGTCGTGAAGAATATCCTTTTTTTGCTTCGCCTTTTTTGATAAAAGATTTTTTGATAAAAGAGACATGGGAATCAACCGTTTATCAAGGCAAACAAATGGAAAAGAAAAATTCGTCCGACAACCATTCAAATGATGAAAGCAAAACCACGGATTTTCGAGCAGGATTCATATCTATCGTAGGGGCCCCGAACGTTGGCAAGTCAACCTTTTTGAACCGGGTTATGGAAGGCCACTTTGCTATTGTAACGGATAAGCCTCAAACAACTCGAACGGTCATTCGCGCGATAAAGAATCTGGACAACGCACAGATGATTTTCATTGACACACCAGGGCTTCACACCTCTCAAAAGGCCTTCAATAAGATACTCATACAATCCGCCCTCAATGCCTGCAAAGAATCCGATGTCGTCTTAGCTCTCATTTCCGCAGAAAAGATTCACCATGAGGAGACTGAATTTCTTTTAACGTTTTTAAGAGACATTCGCCAGACTCCTCTCGTGCTCGCCATAAACAAAATCGACAAGCTTGAGCTTCCGGATACTACTGAAATATCGAAAGATTTTTCGTCACTCCCCAATATAAAAGGAGTTTACCCCATCTCTGCCTTACTTGGTTCAGGAATCGATCCCCTTCTAAAAACACTCGCGGAACTCCTTCCTAAAAGTCCTCCCCTTTTCCCGCCCGACATGGAGACGGACATGACGGAAAGGTTCTTTGCGTCCGAAATCATCCGGGAAAAGATTTTCCTCCTCACAAAAGACGAAATTCCCTATGAAATCGCGGTGGAAATCGACCAGTTTAAAGAAGACAAGGAAAAAAACATGCTGGTCATCACGGCCATAATCCACGTCAACCGCCCCAGCCAAAAAAGGATCATCATTGGGAAAGATGGGGATTTGATAAAGAAAATTGGGATGGCGGCGCGAAAAGATCTTGAGGAATTTTTCCACATTCACGTTTATCTCGATTTATGGGTACGTGTGAACAAAAACTGGATGAAAAATCCGAGGATGCTCAGAGAATTTGGGATCATCACGAGGTAACAACATGGAATCGTTGGGAGAAAAGTTAAAAAAATTAAGAGAAGAAAAAGGAATGACCCTCAAAGATGTCTCCCAGGCCACCAAGATACGTGTTTCAAACCTCTCAGCTCTGGAAAACGAAGACTGGAATAAGCTCCCCCAGCGGATTTTTATAAAGGGTTTCGTGCGTGCCTATGTGAGAGCCGTTGACGGCGACGAAACCCCCATTATGGATCTGTTCGAAGCGACATGCCCTGTTCAGCACGAAACAATCTCATGTCCCCCTTATGAGAAAGAACCCCTCGTCGAACTGGAAACAAAGGAAAAAAAGCACCGCTGGCTACTCCCCCTTCTCCTCTCCCTTATTCTCATCGCGGCCATTTATTTTTTCATCATTAACTCCTCGAAACAGGACAGAGAAAAGAAGGTCTTGAGATCGGAAACAACCTTCGTCACGCGTCCGGAACCCAAAACCGAGGAAAAAACACCTCCCCCTTCCAAACCCGTAAAAGCTATACCTTCTACCCCCACCACTCCCCAAAAAGACGAGAAAGAGCAAACGCCCAGTGTTGAAACAAATGCCGAACCCACAGCGGAAAATCTTGCATCCCAGCAAACCTCACAACCATCAGAAAAAACCGCCATCTCTTCCTCCCAGGGCGAAACGACAAAACCGACCGCCGAACCTGCAGCTGGATCTCCTTCCGTTGAGACCCCATCAAAAGAAAATCTCGTCATCACCGCTAAAATGGAAACATGGATTAGCGTAAAAATCGACGGAAAATTCCGAAAAGAGAGGCTGTTGAAACCAGGAGAAACATTCTCGGTAAATGTGGAGAAATTCGCCGAACTCTTAATCGGTAATGCGGGTGGTGTCGATATCCTTTTCAAAGGGAAAAGGATTGAAAACATCGGGAAACCCGGTCAGGTCGTTCGCTTACGGCTTCCACGGAGAGGGGAAGAACAAAACTAAAAAAGCCTTTTTTGCCTACTTTCTTTAGGCGCAGAACGCTGGAAATAAGCAAAAGCCTGTGGAGTTGCCACGCGCCCACGCGGGGTACGCTTAATAAACCCTACCTGGATAAGATAGGGTTCATAGACATCCTCGATGGTCTCCTTGTCCTCACTGAGGGACGTGGCCAACGTCTCGATCCCCACGGGTCCCCCGTCGAACTTGTCGAGGATGGTCAGAAGCAGCCGCTGGTCCATGGGGTCGAATCCCCGCTTGTCGATCTCCATGGCGGACAAGGAGGCATCCGCCACTTCCTTGGTGATGGTTCC
>CAZOBB010000193.1:0-2776 GCA_964577975.1 uncultured Thermodesulfobacteriota bacterium
GGCGTAGCTCCTGGATCATCCACTGTCCCACCACCGGTCCCTCCCCCGCGTGGTGCAGGATGTGGATTTTCCAGAGGCTCAGGAGGATCTCCCGGGTCAACCCTTTATCCGGAGGGCTCATATCGGTTATCGTAAACGAATGCCGATAACAAGTCAAGGAATTATTGGAATACGCCTTTCTGGGTGGGTGTCCGGGATCGGCGGCTTATGCCTACTTCTTCTCCAGCTTCTCGAGGCCCCGCGTGTCGATCCCCTTGAAGTGGTCGTTGTCGTGTTTCTCGATCCCAACAAAAGGATGAAAGATAAGATCAAAAATCTGACATATTGGCAGGATTAAGAGATTGACATAGATCAAGTTTTCTTCCATCAATTTTCGAGGGAAGGCGGGGGTATTCCAGCCCCGCCTTCTGAATGAACTTCAAGGTTTATTTATTTTTTCAACAGATCGTCCAGAACCCTCATCTCCGCGACGGAAAGGGTCATGCTTCCATGCGCGAACGTTCCCCCGAGAACCTTCCGGACAGGCAGAGAGGCAATGGGATCTTCCTTGGAGGGATGCATGGAAATCGTGACGCCTTCAACCCCACGAAACGTCCCGCTGAGCCGCCACGGCGCGCCGATCATCTGGGCCACGACCGGAGCCGGCCTCGCGCTTCCCACGCCCGGGATGTACTTCAGGGTAAGCGTGGGGAGAGGAATCGATTTCTGGGGTTCCCCTGTAGGCTTCGGAAGCGGCAGCGTCATGTTCTGCGGATACGGCAGCGTGACGGCCTTTTTGGCCGGCAGCGGAGTAGAAAAAAGCTTGTGCCCGACGGTTGCCGTGGCGCTCAATTCCATTCCGTGACGCTTGAAGAGGAGCCGATAGGTATTCCCTGCGCGTTCCAGTCGGATATCGGCGATCTTCTTCGGCCAGCCGCCGACCTCCCGACCGGAAGCCATCGCCTGATCCGTCGTAACGTAGATGAGGGGGACATACAACCACATCTTACCCTTGTAGAGGCAGGGAATCGCCACGATCAGCTCGTTGTAGGGGCCCACGCTGCTCTTGCGATAGTGCGCCCAGATGTGCTTGACGGCCGAATAGCCGGGAAGATCGGGAATCGGGAAGGTCGTGACACCTTTCGGCAGAAAGGCGGCCGCCGCTTTCGCCGTGGTCAGGTAGTCGATGATCACGAAGTCTGAATCCCTCCAGTACCACGGTTTGTCACTCAGCTTGTAAAGGGGGCCCACCGCCGGCATGGAATAGGGATGATCTTTCAGCGAGAGTTTGCCCGGCAGCGGTTTTTTCGTCGCGCCCTTGATCACGAAACGGGGGTCGGGAGTGTATTCCACGCCTTTTCCCGACGGGAACTTGGAAGGTGCCAGAGGGGCGTCACACTCGATGTACCAGCGCGTGATGGTCCATTTACCGTTCCGCTTCTCCAGGGTGGCGTTGTAAGTCCCCGTGGTCAGCATCTTGAGCTTGTCGGCGTGGGGCACCTTGGAAATGAGCATATACGTTCGAACCTTGGCCTTGTTCTTGGTCTGTTCCACCACATGGACATTGGCCATGGTGTGACGGCGTACCGTCTCCTTTGTGGGGCCCTGGCTTGGCACGATGTAGCGATAGTGAACCATCTCACGGAACTTCTTCTTGCCGTGAACGGTGATGGTGCCGAGCTCGGGAACCGACGTCTCGAAGATGATATCGTCCGAGAAGAGCTTGAACCAGTCTTCCCATCGACCTTCGTCGATCAGGAAGGAATACGCCATCACGTGATTGATGATGGCCTGCCGGTCCGCGATATACATGGGATCCTTGTGGACGGTGCCGCTGTTGTCGGCTTTCTCCATGTGGAGCCGTTTGGAACCTGGCACGTTCTTGTGCGGGACGAAGTTCTTGCCGGCCGCGTATCCCGACACGGCAAACAGTCCCAGCATGGCCAGCGCCATCACGGTAACGATCATGTTTCTTTTCTTTTTCATAAAACCTGCTCCTTTCTTTTGCCTCGTCTCGAGGCGTTTTTCTGATCCCTCATACCTTCGGGTTTTTGGTATGCATGGGAAGTTATTTCATGTTTCTCAGCGATTTCGGCAACTTTGCCGCCAGGAAGATGAAGAGGAGACCAATGATCACGGCCACGGCCGTTCCCGCCGTTCCACCCACGAAGGCCTTGAATTTACCCGCCTGGGCCAGGGTCACCTTGCCCCCCAAAAGCCCGTGAAACAGGCAGGTCGAGGTTAAGGGTCCATACATGACCATGAACAGGGCCGCGCCGGCCAAACCACCCAGGACGAAGAAGAGCGCGTCCTTCCGTCCCGTTCCCACGGCTACCACACCGGTCCCGGGGCAGAAACCGGAGATGGCCCATCCGAGGCCGAAGACAAGTCCACCAACGAGAACCCCTCCATAGAGGGATTTGACATGGACATGCGAGGCAGGGATCAAACCGACGGCGAGTCCCAGGAAGAGAAGAATGGACGACACCCCGATGCCGGTAAGGATGGCCTTCGCCAGGTGAAGGTCGGTCAATCGCAACATCCCGAGGATCTTGTCCGGATCGGCGGCCCCGACTCGCTGCAGGATGAATCCGAAGACGATTCCAAGAACGATGGCGAGGAAGATGTTCATGATTCCCCTCCCTTCCTGTAAAGAATGATGGAAACGGGTACGGCCACGATGAACACCGCGAAGGCGAACAGGTAACCGCTGACGGCCGTCTGCATCATCCCGCTCATCATGTGCCCACTGGTGCATCCGCCCGCCATGCGGGAGCCCCCCAGAACCAATACGCCG
>CAZOBB010000194.1:0-5049 GCA_964577975.1 uncultured Thermodesulfobacteriota bacterium
CAGGTCCATCCTACAGCCCTCCGAAGGCGTTGGGGATCCAGTCGATACGGGGCGCGCCGCCGGTGAGGTCGATGCCGATCACGTCGAAGCGGGCCGCCACGTCCCCCAGCCCCTTTTCGAGGAGGTAGGTCTGGGCCATGCGGGTGATGCGGCGCTGCTTGTCCGGCGTGACGGCCTCCAGCGGGGAGCCGAACCGCTTCTGCGTGCGGGTTTTCACCTCCACGAAGACGAGGGTGTTCCCGTCCCGGGCGACGAGATCCAGTTCCCCCCAGCGGGTTCGGTAGTTTTCCGCCAGGATCTTCATCCCCTTCCCTACCAGGAAATCGCGGGCGAGGCTTTCGCCGGTATCCCCGACCCGGGACTCGGTTTTATCCTTTTTGAACAACCTCACGGCTGGAGAACCCCGCGAAAGGAGCGGCGGTGGATGGGCGTCGGCCCGAACCGCTTCAGGGCCTCCCGGTGCTGCCGTGTGCCGTAGCCCATGTTCCGGTCGAACCCGTAGACGGGGTACCGCTCGTGGTAGGCCCGCATGATGCGGTCCCGTGTCACCTTGGCGACGATGGAGGCGGCGGCGATGGAAAGGCTTCGTTGGTCCCCCTTGATGACGGGGCTCTGGGGGATGGCGACGGGAATCTCGTCCCGCCCGTCCACGAGGCAGAAATCGGGCGGCTCGGGCAGGGCCTGGACGGCCTTTTTCATGGCGAGCAGGGCCGCCCGCCGGATGTTGAGGGTGTCGATCTCTTCCGGCCCCACGATGCCCACCCCGACGCCGAGGGCGCGGGCCTGGATCACCGCGAAGAGTCGTTCCCGCGCTGCCGCGGAAAGCCGCTTGGAATCGTCGATGCCGGGGAAATCTTCTCCGAGGGGTAGGATGACGGCCGCCGCGACGACGGGACCGGCCAGAGGCCCCCGTCCCGCCTCGTCGATGCCGGCGATCCGGTCAAATCCGTAAGAGGCGTGAAGGGTCGTTTCGATACGGAAGGTAGGAGAATGCGACGCGGCGGCTTCTTTCCCCTCCCGAAACAGCGTAGGAAACAGCGGGTGCAGAGAAGCCGCCGTCATGGGTTACTTCTTGTAGCCCCGCTCCTTGATCCGGGCCGCCTTGCCGCGGAGCTTGCGGAGGTAGTAAAGCTTCGCCCGCCGGACGGCGCCCTGGCGGACCACCTTGATCCCCGCGATCCGGGGGCTGTGGAGCGGGAAGATACGTTCCACCCCGATCCCGTAGGAGATCTTCCGGACGGTGAAGGTGCTGCGGTTGTTGCCGCGGCGCATCCGGATGACGACTCCCTCGAAATCCTGGATTCTCTCTTTTTCACCCTCGATGATCCGGACGGAGACACGCACGGTGTCGCCGGGCCGGAACTCCGGGATGTCGGTTTTCATCTGTTCCTTTTCGATCATGTCAAGCGTATTCATGGGTTCCTCCTGAAACCGTTCTCTCTATTTTTACTCGTCGCCGATGAGCCGGTCGCAGATAATCGACGCGGCGGACCGGACTGAAAGGTGATTGTACCCATAAGGACGTATCGGTGTCAAGACCCCCTCGCATGCCTCGATGACCGTCTCTACCAGTCCCCACCCCGTTCCGAAGAGGAGGACGAACTCGTCCGTCGCGGAGCGGATCGTTTCCGCCAGGGCGGGGATCGACACGCTACCGGGATAACGTCTCGCCGAGGTGGCGAACCGCCGGACGGGACGTCCCGTTGCCCGGTGAATCCTTTCCACCGCCTCCTCGATGGTGTCGGCCGTTTCCAGCACCTCCAGGGCCTCCCGGCGATTGGGGTTGTAACGGGCGCCGAATCCCTCCGTCCAGTGACGCACCATGCGGCGGAAGAGGTCCTTCTGGGATGCCAAGGGGGTGACGATCCAGACGGCCCCCAGCCGGTAGGTCCGGGCGATCCGGGCGAAGTCGTGGATGTCGATGGTGGTCAGGGCCGAGGCGATGACGTCTCCCTCCTTGTTATAGACGGGATAGTGCACGAGGGCCAGGTGGATCCGCCGGGTGAAGGGTTCAGGTGTCTTCATGGCCTTCCCGATCCCGCCGGCGGAGATACTGCTTATAGAGCTCCGGGTGCCGTTTCTTCGTCCGCTCAAGGGCCCTCTCCCGGCGCCATTGGCGGATCTTCTCGTGATGACCGGACAGGAGCACCTCCGGCACGGGCAGGTTCCGGAAGACCGCCGGCCGGGTGTAGTGGGGATACTCCAGCAGTCCCTGCGCGAAGGATTCCTCGTCCGCGGAGGCCTCGTTCCCCAGCACCCCCGGCAGGAGGCGAACCACCGCGTCGATGACCACGAAGGCGGGAAGCTCCCCGCCCGTCAGGACGTAGTCCCCGATGGAGATCTCCTCGTCCACGAAGGCCCGGATCCGCTCGTCGATCCCCTCGTAGCGGCCGCAGACGAGAATGAGGTGGGATTCCCCGCTCAGCTCCCGCACCTTGGCCTGGGTCAACCGCTCTCCCTGGGGGGAGAGGAGGATCACCCGCCCCGGCCGCTCTTTCCGGGCGAACTCGATGGCGCCGACCACCGGCTCCGGCTTCATCACCATGCCCGGTCCCCCGCCGTAGGGGGTATCGTCCGTGGTCCGGTGCTTGTCGGTGGCGAAATCCCGGATGTTGACGGCGCGGACCGTGACGAGCCCCTTGTCGATCGCCCGCTTGAGGATGCTCCACCCCGTCACGAGCCGAACCATGTCGGGGAAGATGGTCAGCACGTCAATGAACATCGAAGAACTCCAGGGTTCCCTCTTTCAGAACGAGGCGCTTTTCCTCGACGGAGATGTCAACGATCCATTCGAACGAAAAGGGGATCAGTACCTCCTTCCCTTCGAACTCGATCTCCATGACGTCCGTTCCGCCCGTCTCCATCATTCCCTTGATCCGGCCGGGCATCTCCCGGGACGGCTCAACCACGGTCATCCCGATGAGGTCGACCCAGTAGTACTCGTCCTTCGCGGTGCGGGTGAAATCTTTCCGGGGAAGAAAAACCAGCTTTCCACGGAGGGACTGCGCCTCGTCACGCGACGCAATCCCCTCCAATGTCAACGCAAGTGTTCCCTTCAGAGGGGTTTGGTGCGTTATCCGATACGGGCGGAAGGATCCGCCCCGTTCCTGCAGGTAGAGTTCTGAGTAGGGAAACGCCCTAAGGTGCGAGAAGTAGAGAAGCTTGACGTTGCCGCGAATGCCGTGCGCCCCGACAATCTTCCCCACCGGAATGAATTCGTCTTTTTTCCCCTTTGGCATTTCCCCCGATCATCAACGCTACTCGATGATCTCCAGAACGGAGTGTTTGTTGATTTTGGTGGAGGCGGCACTCAAGATCGTCCTGATGGCCCTGGCCGTCCGCCCCTGCTTTCCGATGACCTTTCCGAGATCCTCTTTCGCAACCACAAGTTCAATGACCGATGTCTTTTCACCCTCGATTTCCGAGACCCTGACCGCATCTGGATTGTCAACCAGCGCTTTTGCAATGTATTCGACTAACTCTTTCATCGCCATTTTACCTACCTCCACGTTCAAAAGGATTTATGCTATTCTGTTTCCGTCGTTATTTGGCTCAATCCTTTTTTCTGCTTTTCGATGAGTTCCAAAACAGTCTTGGATGCCTTTGCTCCCTGGCCGAACCAGTAATCGATCCGCTCCATGTTCAGGCGAACCAGCGCGGGGTCCTGCCGTGGATCGTAAATGCCAAGGCGCTCGATAGACCGGCCCTCTTTCGGAAAACGCGAGTCCGCCGCCACGATACGGTAGAAAGGTTTCTTCTTCGATCCAAAACGGGCCAGCCGGATACTTACAGCCATACGGTTTCACCTCCTTTTCACATGGGAAAGGGGAAATCCCCCCTCCCGAACGATTTTCTTTTTCCCATCTTGCTGAAACGTTTCATCATCTTCTTCGCTTGCACATAACGTTTTAGCAAATTATTTACGTCTTGAACAGTGGTACCGCTTCCCCTGGCGATCCGCTTCCGGCGGCTCCCGTTGATGATGGCGTGGTTGAGCCGCTCCTTGCGGGTCATGGAGTTGATGATCGCCTCGACCTTGATCAGCTCCTTCTCGTCCGGTTGAAAGGCCGGGTTGCCCTTCATCTTCTGCATCCCGGGGATCATGGAAAGCAGGCTTTCCAACGAACCCATCTTGCGGATCTGCTGGAGCTGGTCCCGAAAGTCCTCCAGGGTGAAGGCGTTTTTCTTGAGCTTCTTCTCGAACTTCTCGACCTGCTTCTGGTCGAAGGTCTCCTGGGCCTTCTCCACCAGGGTCAGGATGTCGCCCATCCCCAGAATCCGCGACGCCATCCGGTCCGGGTGAAAGGCCTCCAGGTCCTCGATCTTCTCGCCCACGCCCACGTACTTGATGGGGCGCCCGATGACCGCCTTGATGGACAGGGCCGCGCCGCCCCGGGCGTCGCCGTCCAGCTTGGTGAGGATGACCCCGCCGAGGTCGAGACGCTCGTGGAAGGCTTCGGCCACCTTGACCGCCTCTTGCCCCGTCATGGCGTCGACGACCAGGAGGATGTCGGAGGGATGGACCGCCGCCTTGATCTTCTCGAGCTCTTCCATCAAGGGCTCATCCACCTGCAGACGGCCCGCCGTGTCGATGAGGACGACGTCACATCCCGCCTGGATGGCCTCTTTCACGGCCTTCTTGCAAATGTCCACGGGGTCGTCCGACTGGGCCGAGGGATAGCAGGGGACATTGATCTGTTTCGCCAAGGTTACGAGCTGATCGATGGCCGCCGGGCGGTAGACGTCGGCGGGCACGAGATAGGGACGGTGCTTGTTTCCCTTCTTGAGCATGTAGGCCAACTTGGCGATGGTGGTGGTCTTCCCGGAACCCTGGAGCCCCACGAGGAGGACGGGAAAAGGCGGGGAGCCGGAGAGGGTAAGCTGGGAATGGGTCGTGCCCAAAAGCTCCACCAGCTCGTCGTGAACGATCTTGACGATGAGCTGCCCCGGCGTGATGCTGGAGAGGACCTCCTGGCCGACGGCCTTTTCCTGAACCGAGGCGATGAAGTTCTTGACGACCTTGTAGTTGACGTCCGCCTCGAGAAGCGA
>CAZOBB010000195.1:0-9337 GCA_964577975.1 uncultured Thermodesulfobacteriota bacterium
ATTGTATCTCTGGTTATTCCCACTGCGGCAAGGATTTGAGCGGCCTCTCCCTCCTTATCCTCTGTGACAGCCAGCAGGACATGCTCCAGGCTCACAAACTCATCCTTCATCTGCTCAGCTTCCACAAAAGCCTTGTCCAAGACATTCTTTGTCCTGGGAGATATATATATCTGGCCGTATCCAGCGCCTGAAACCTTGGGAAGTTTTTCCAGGGCTTCGTCAAAGGCGTGGATTAACTGGGCCGGGTCAGCACCAATTTTGCCCAAAAGTGGAGGGATAACACCTTCCTTTTGATCCAGAATAGCCCTCACAATATGTTCTGGCTCGATCTGCTGGTGTCCTAGCCTTTCAGCCAGTTGTTGTGATTGTTGTATGGCCTCCTGGGCCTTGAGCGTAAATTTATCGAATCGTATCATGGTTTCCTCCAGATGAAATTTTTTTCGCTGACCAAAATATAACCACGAAACGGGAGGGGTAAAGGGGATTAGATTAAAAGTTTTAAGTTATTAAGTTGTTAAGTTTTAAGTGGTTAAGTGGTTAAGAAAAAAATAAATGGGTAAGAGGGGAGGGGCAATGGGTGATAGGATGCTCAAAGCTCGAGGCTGAGAGAGGGTGAAATAGCGAGAGAGTGAGAGAGTCTGAAGGTTAAAGGTCGAAGACCGAAGTCTTTTAGTTTGGCGGCCGATGGCCGCGCTCCTCAGGCTCCACCCTTCGGACTTCGGACTGAGCAAAACGAAACAAACGAGACAAACGAGATTATGGAAGATCTGCTGTCAACATGGCAGCCAATTTCAGATAGTCTTCCACCGTCAGGTTCTGGGCGCGGAGGGTTCCCGTAAGGCCAAGAGAGGCGAGGGCGGATTCAAGGGTATCGGCGTCTCTCCCGAAAAGGGATTTCAAGTTATTGCGAAGCATCTTCCGCCGGTGGGAGAAGGCGGCCTTGACCAGCCGAATGAAATCCTTGTTCTGCATGGGAGTAGGGGGGGAAAGCGGGCGCATCTCGAAGGCCACGAGGGCGGACTCAATCTTCGGCGGTGGCGAGAAAAATCTCGGAGGAAAAATCCGAATGAGGGACGGGCGGGTCACCGATTGGACGAAGACGGAAAGGGCACCGTAGGCGGCCGTTCCCACGTTCGCGCAAATCCTTTCCGCCACCTCTTTCTGAAAGAGAAACTGCCATTTTTTGAAGATCTTCGTCTGCGGGAGGAGGTTCCGGAGGATCTGCGTCGAAACGTTGTAGGGGAGGTTGCCCGCGAGAATGGCAGGGTTTTCCTCATCCGTCAGGGTTTGCCAAGGGAAGTCCGTGGCATCTCCTTCAAGGATCGTGAGCAAGGGTGACCGTAATTCTTGTTTCAGGTATTCGCAGAGGGATGTGTCCTTCTCAATGGCAGTGATCCGGGCACCCGTCTCCAGAAAAGCCCGGGTCAGGATTCCCTTGCCGGGACCGATCTCGATGACGTGATCGCCGGGAGAAACCTCGAGCTGCCTCACAATCCAGCGGGCCGTGTTGGGGTTTACGAGAAAGTTCTGGCCAAGGCTGCGCTTGGGATGAGAGGCTGGAAATGATCTCGAAGACTTCACATAGGTAAAGTTACTACAAATGAGGGAAAAGATTAAGGGAAAAGATTGACTTTTCTTTTGCGCGTATCGGAAAGGTTGGTAAAGGGATTTCATTGAAATCGCAAGCTTGTTGTGGTAGATTTCAGAAAGCATGAAACGGTTACTTATCTCCTCGTTGTGTTTCTGCATGATCCTTCCGCTCGTTATCGGGTTCACCCCTTCGCTTCAGTGGGGTGACACACCTTTAAAGGCGAATCTTCCGCCGGTTGTTATCACGGGAAAGTCGACCTACCAAGTTATTGAATCACGTCAAATTCCTATTCCATCTCCCGTGCTCCCGGGGAGCAAGGAACATCCGGAAATTGCGGTTTCTACCACAACGGCTCCCGAGATTCCTGATGAGGGCAAACAGCAACCCCTCCCCAAATCGCCAGGATGTACCTACCGAAACGCCTTTACCACAAAAGTCGCCACGCTTTTCAAGAAGGATGAGGCCTACGATCAGCGGGGAAAGTACCTTTTTCTCAACCGGCGTTACGCAGAGGCGATTGACACGTTTCGGCATCTCATAGAAACGTACCCGGAAAGCAGAAAAATCGGAGAGGCCTATTTTTGGGTGGGAGAATGTTACTTTCAAATCGACGATCTCAGTCAGGCGGAACAAAACTTCAAGGTGGTTCTCCAGCGGTACCCCACCTCCCTTTATGCCGACTATGCGTGTTATTCCCTGGGGTGGATTGCCTATAAGAAAAGATTGTTTCATCAAGCCATCAAGTTCTTCAAAGAAGGTGTTTTGGCTTATCCCAATAGCACTATTCATACACACATGCTTTTTTGGTTGGGAGAGGCCTATTTACAATGCTCGGACATGGATAAGGCCCTTACCACCTTCAAAGAATTCCTTCAAAAATCGAGAGAAAATACCCTGAGAATACCCGCTCTGTTTGAGGTGGCAAAGATCAAGTTTTTTAAAAAGGCGTATTCCGAATCAAAAAAGATTTTGGAGGGACTTTTTGCCTATAATATACCTCCCTCCCTTCTTCCGAAGATTTATCTGTTGCAAGGATGGTGTGAATACTTCATGAAGGACTTCCAGTGCCAATCCACATTCACGAAAATCCTTCAACTCCCACATTTGACGAAAGTTTTGAAAGATGAGGCTCTCTACGGGCAGTGTCTTTGCGACATTCAACAGAAAAATCCCGCTGCGGCTGAGGCCGTTCTTGAAAGAGAAGGAAGAGCTTTTCCGTGGTACGGAGAGGTGGCAATCGCTTTGGCCAATTATTATTTTTCAAAAGGTGATTACAAGAAGGCGGGAGATTGTTGTGCCAAGATTTTTCAAAATTTCTCGAAAAGCCCATACGTGGAAAAGGCCTATTTCATTCTTGGAAATAGCGCCTACAATACCAAAGATTATTCCCACGCGACGGAGTATTACACACGGGTCATCCTTGGTAATGTGGAGTCTTTACGTCCCATGGCGATCTATGCGAAGGGTCTCTCCTTCTATCAAATGGGAATGTTCAAGGACGCCATCGACAGTTGGGAAATCCTTCTCAAGAAATTTCCAGGTTTCACGAAACGTTATGAAACGCTCTACTGGCTGGGAAGCGCCTGCTTGAATCTCAAGAAGGATCAGGCGGCGATAGGGTATTTTGAACGTCTTAAAGAAAAACCAGGCATGCACGCGAAGGCGTTGATTCAGCTTGCCCAGTACTGGTTCGGGCAACAGGCATGGAAGAGTGCTCTTCGCGTGATTGAGCGTTTTCTTGCTTTGTATCCCGATAATGTTTACAGCGGTGTCGCCAAAGGGATGATGGGGGAGATCTATTTCAATTTGAAGTCTTACAGGAAGGCATCGCGCTGGCTTCAAAAGGCTATTCAGGATCCCCACACAAGGAAAAATCGTGAACTGCACGCTAAGTTGGTTTTTATCAAAGGACAAATCGCATATCGCCAAGGAGACTTTGAGGAGGCCATCCGTCTTTTTGACGTTGTTTCCACGAAACTTCCCACTACCTCATTCAGCGATGATGCGTATTACTGGAAGGCAATGTCCTATTATTCTCTTCGTCGCTATAAAGAATCCATATCTACCCTTAAGGAATTGATAAGGAGATTTCCGGAAAGCCCTTTGATTCCCGACGCCTATTTAAAAATTGCGGATTGCTATTACAACTTGAAAGAATATGCGAAAAGCAACGCCTATTATAAAAAAGTCGGTTCTTTAAGCGGTAAAGGGAAATTCCGTGAGAAAGCCGTGTATGGGAGGATCCTCTCTTTTTATCAGAGGAAGGCCTATCCGGAATTTACTCGAGAGGCGTTGAAGTTCATCCATAAATATCCAACTTCTTCGCTTGTTCCCGATGTCGTCCAGCTTCTCGGCGAGTATTACGATCAGCGGGGAGAGATAGATAAAGAAATCGAGCTCTTGGTGAGCTTTTTGAAGGCCCATAAAAATTCTTTGCATGCTGATTCGGTTCGTTTGAAGCTCGCAAAGTTGTATACAAAAAAACAACTATTCAATTCAGCTCTCGTTCAATTAAGAATTATTTCTTTGAAAAATCCTCCTAGTCCATTTCGAAGTGTTGCCGAAAAAGAGATGGGAGACCTGTATTATCAACAAAAATTATACCGTGAGGCAATTCGCCACTACCAAGCCTATCTGAAATCGGTAAGAATTTCCCCCATTCTAAAACAAGAAGTGAAAACAAAACTTGTGATGGCCCATATTCATTTAGGAGATTTCCGTAGGGCGGAGAAAGAGCTTGCTCAAGGGGCGACGGAATTTGGGGTTGAATGGGCTGCTCCCCTTTATCTGAGACTTGGAAAAATCTATGAAAAGAAAAGAAGATTGAAAGCGGCTTTGTCCCTATACAAAAAGGCATCTATGACCACGAGGGAAGGGGAAAAGTGTACCGCGATGATTTCCATGGCGGACGTCTACCGTAAATGGAAAAAATATGATAAATCACTGAAGATGTTACTTATGGTGCGATATTCCTATCCCAAATGTAAGGGGAAGTCGGAAAGGGCACTATTGAGATTGGCTACCGCTTTTGGAAAGAGCGGAAGGAAAGAAGAGGCTCTCCAGTTGATTGAGGTGTTGAAGAGGTCTAGTGACAACAATATTCGCAGGCAGGCAAAAAAGATATTGAAACAGCTTAAATAATGTATAAGAGAGGAGGATACAAATACGATGTATGAATTGTTTCTTAAAGGTGGTATTATCATGTATCCCATCGCCTTTTGTTCAGTTTTGGCGTTGGGGATTTTTTTGGAAAGGTTATGGAATCTGAGAGAAAAGAAGATTATTCCAAAAGATTTCTTGATAGAAGTGGAAGACCTCATAAGCCGTAAAAGGATCCATGAAGCCCTTATTCTTTGCCGGAGAGATCGCTCGTCCATGGCAGCGATAGTTTTTGAAGGTATTAAGAATTTCAATCAAGGGCGTGATGCCGTGAAAGACGCCGTTGAGGGAGTTGGCAGGCAGGAGGCGGCAAAGCTGGAAAGGTATGTGGGAATTGTGGGCACGGTTGCTTCTATTTCACCTCTTCTGGGTCTTCTAGGAACAGTTACTGGCATGATCAAGGCATTCAACGTCATCTCGGTTCAAGGTGTCGGAAATCCCGCTTCTTTGGCAGAGGGAATTTCAGAAGCCTTGATTACGACGGCCGCAGGACTGATCGTGGCTATTCCGGCATACGTTATGTATCGCTATTTGTTAAGCAAAGTGGATCGTATCATCCTCACGATGGAGAAGTATTCCATGCACCTCGTTGAATTGCTCGAGGAGAAGAAACAGTCAACCTCCTATAACAGTGAGGGGGTTTCATAATGAACTTTCGGCAGAAAAACAGACGAGAGGTTTCCCAGTTGGACATGACCCCTCTCGTGGACGTTGTTTTTAACCTGTTAATTTTCTTTATGCTTTCCACTACATTTGTAACTACACCGGGGATCAAGATCAATCTTCCGCAGGCTTCTTCGAAAGAGTTGAAAGTTCAGGAAAAAGAGGTGCGAATCGCCCTAACGAGGAAAGGCAAAATTTACGTCAATCGAAAATTGGTTATGCTCAACGATGTCAAAAAGATTTTGAAACAAAAGGCAAGGATCAATCCCAAAATACTTGTCATCATACAAGCCGATGAACAAGTTACACATGGAAAAGTGGTTCAAATCATGGATATAGCGAAAAGTTGTGGGTTGAGCAAGCTGGCGATTGCTACGCGTCCTAAAAAGAAAAAAAGATAGAGGGTGGAGTGAGAGCCCTTGCGCTACTACCCAGATACTAAATTTTCTCATAATTTTCCAAAAAATCTGTGGGGGTTTTTTTTCTTTTCACTTGTTTTCCATCTCGTGCTACTCTTTTTGATCCCGAACTTTCTCGATGTAAAACAGATAAAAATCATCCCAGTTATTTATAGAAAGCCCATCGAGGTCCAGCTCAAAACACTGCCGCCTTCTCACTCTTCAAGAGCGAAAGAGAGAAACGAGAAACAGAATGAATCTCTACAGAAAAGTGATGCTTCTCATTTTTTGAAGAAAGAGATCAAAGCCATCAGTCTGGGAAGAGGATTGTTCTTGCCACCTCCTTTGTTGCAACTACCACCTTCCGAGGTTGTTGATACAAAGAATCAAATCGAGGAACTTTACACCTATAATGTGCCAAATAAAAATAGAATTGGTACTTATCCCATTCCCATGGGGACCCCCAAAATTTTGCCTGATACTTCCTATTTAGCCAGTAATCTTGCCTCCCCTAAGGGTCGAGAAGATTTTACAGAAGGTATCATTCGCGAGCTGATGAAAGAGATCCAGTCTGCCTCGAAAAAATCAGAAAAGGCAAGAAGTGAGGGTAAATCGAAGAAAAAATCGTCTTCCAATATCAAACTGGGAGTCGAAGGCCCCATCTCTGAGCGACGGGTCCTTTATCGTCCACCGCTACCAACTGTTGTCTCGGAGCGTTCTGTCCAAATAAAACTGAAGTTCTGGGTTTCACCGAACGGAGTCGTTGATCAAATAATCCCTCTTGAAAGAGGAGGGACCCATTTAGAGACGGTAGCTATTCAGTTCCTGAAGAGATGGAAATTCGAACCCCTTCCTTCAGGAATGAGACAAGAAAGACAATGGGGGATTTTGACGGTCAAATTCATCGTAAAATGATCAAACCTGGCATAAGAGATAGACCAAATTGTCGAGAATATTTGTAAAAAATACATTTTTAACTATACAAGTTTCAGGCACGGATAAGCGAACAGGGGCAAAGTTCAGAATCCCTCGGATATTAGCAGAAACAATACGCTCCGCGACATTTTGTGCTTGAGAGACTGGGGTCGTGATTATAGCGATGTCAATTTTGTCTTTTTCCACTACATTTCCTAATTGATCGAGGTGAAATAGAGGAATGCCTTCCAAGGTCTTTCTTTTTAATTTTTCCGGATCCACATCAAAGGCTGCTACAACTCTGTAATTTTGTTTCAAGAAATCCTTGTAGGACAAAAGGGCGGTTCCTAGGTTTCCCACGCCAAAAATTGCCATTTTCCACACTCGATCAATGCCCAAGATTTTCTTAATATCCGAATAGAGATCCTCGACATAATATCCCACGCCACGAATTCCAAATTTTCCAAAGTAGGCAAGATCTTTTCGAACTTGGGCGGCATTGACACCACAATTTCTGGCCAAGGTCGAAGAGGAAACAACCTTTTCTCCTTTTTCGTGCAACAAAGACAAGCAACGGAGATAGGCCGACAGACGATGTATCGTAACTTCGGGAATCTTTGAAACTCTGCTCTTATCCATCTCTTATCCCCATTCTTCCGTATTCATGGGCCTGCAAACTTGTGAAATATGTCACGTTCTATATCATGAGTCCGAAATCTTTTCAAGTATTTAAAACCCTAGATTCTTGTATTGTTGATGGAATGATGGTAAACTTTCAACATGCTAAATTCCTTAGTGGATTCCAAGCATATACAAGGTACTCGGAATAAAGAAAAGGTATTGCTCGTCGCTTGTTGTCTTATTATTGCTATAATTCTTCTGCACATCGGATTCCTGGAAAATAAATTTATCGACGGAGACGATCTTACCCGGATCGTCCAGAATCCGCTTATCAGAAATATTACCTTGACCGGTTTCGGACGCGATATCAAAGGATTTTTTCTTTATCATTATCCATCCTTCCTCTTGACCTATTACTGGGGGCTTATCTTCTCGGTCTGGGAGTTGAACCATATCGGGTTTCATTTTGTCAGCTTTCTGCTTCATGCCCTATGCACGGGACTGCTGTTTCTTCTTTTGATTCGCATGACAAATAAGCTTATTCCGGCTTTGATCGGGGCTCTTTTCTTTGGTTTTCATCCCCTCCATTGCGAGGCTGTGAATTGGATCAGCCGCCAGGATATGATGCTCACGGTTTTTTTCGGCCTTCTGTATCTTCACATGGACTTTTTGAAGGGATCATACGCGAGAATTTTATCGGCGATCTTCGTCGTGCTTTCCATCTTCGTCTCGCCTGTCTCTATTCTGTTAATACCGGCGAGATACTTTATCGCAGGGGACTCCGGCAAAACCCCTTCCTGGAAAGGAACCGCCGCCCTGATCGTTCTCTGGGCGGGAACCTGGGGAATAAAACTTCCCCCCGTATCCCCCTTGAAAGTGACAAGCGGGGCACTCCGGGCGGTATTTTGGCTTGCTCAAGACCTTTTTATGCCCTGGAAAATCCGTTTCATGCTCCCCGTCTTATCTACGGGCGCCTGGATGGTATGGGGCATTTCCATGGTCTTGATCGCGGGAGTTGTTGTGATCGCCTTAAAAACAGGGAACAAGGCGTGGAAGTTACTGGGTCTCGGCCTGTTATCGTTTGGCCTGTTGCACCTTTTCAGCGACAGGTTCAATGGCGGCTATGCCTATTTTTCCCTTTTGTGGACGACCCTCGCCCTCGGAACGGCGATTTCCGAGATCGAAATCACGGCCGTTTCATGGAAAGTGGGACTCTCCATCCTGGCGGTCGCGATCTTTTCCGCCATGGCTTGGATGAGCTACTCGAGAAACGGCGTGTGGCGCAACACGGATCACCTCCTGACCGACTCGTTGAAGGCATCCCCCACGGATGGGTGGCTCCTTGCCATGTTGGGGCACTACAAAGCGGCATTCTTAAACAGAAAGGAAACGGAAAGGATTTTTAAAAAGGTGAAAACCGATTCGCCGGAAATCCTCTGCTTGAAAGCGAAGGCCACTCACCTTTTGCTGGACAACGCGGAATCCAACAGGCTTTTCCAGGAATTATTCCGAAAGTATCCGCAAATGAAAAAGGACAAGTTTTGCCTTTTCGATTATGCCGTTTTGCACGTCCAGATGAAAAAAGTGGAGAAGGCAAAAAAACTGTTCAGGGAGGTCGTAGGAATCGACCCCTTTTTTATCTACGCGTGGCACAACTTGGGAACGCTGTTTTTCGAAGAAAAGAAGTGGACCGAAGGAATCAAGTCCTTGGGCAAGGTTCTCGACATCGCCCCCGCCTATCGACCCACGTTGGAGAACATGGCCATTTTCTACTCTGAAAAGGGACGATGGAAGAAGGCTGCATCCTGTATTCAGACCGCCCTGGCCAGTACGTCGTGCCACGACACGCAAAGGTTTTATAAGGGTTGGTTGAAGGCCCTGAAGGCTGAAAAACCTTATCGATACGCGTCCATCCAATGGGCGGACCTGAAACCTCCCGGGTGATTTTAACCTCGACGAGTCCCGGCTGGACTTGAAGGGAGCATTATGA
>CAZOBB010000196.1:0-11698 GCA_964577975.1 uncultured Thermodesulfobacteriota bacterium
AAAATCGATGAAAAAGGAGGGGTAACATTTCAATGAGTTCGGATGAGAAAATAAAAGAGAAGATTCGAGAGGCTTCGAAAAACGGTAAGATATCGTGTACCGCGGCCCACAAGGTGGCGGCGGAGCTTGAGGTCCCGGTCCGGAAGGTGGGAGAGTTGATTAACGAATTAAACTTGAAAATTGTTGCCTGCGAACTTGGGTGTTTTTAGGCATTTGAAAGGAGTTGACAATGGCTGAATGTAACGAGAGTACCTCCTGCAGCACGTGTTCAAGCGCTTCGAGTTGCAGTGTGGATGAGAAACAGCGTCACGAGCAGGAGCTCTTGGCGAAGAAACTGCAATCCATCGACCACCGCCTGGCCGTTATGAGCGGGAAAGGCGGTGTCGGAAAGACGACCGTGGCGGTCAACCTGGCGGTGACTCTCGCGAAAGAGGGTTTGAATGTCGGGTTGATGGACGTGGACATTCACGGACCGAACGTTCCGAAGATGCTGGGAATCGAATCCCGGCGTCTCGAGGGGAGCCAGGAAGGGGGGATCAACCCCATAGAGGTCTTCCCCAACTTCAAGGTGATTTCCATGGCCTTTCTGCTGCAGGACAAGGATGTGCCCGTCGTGTGGAGAGGGCCTTTGAAACACTCCCTGATCCAGCAGTTTGTCAAAGACGTCAACTGGGGACATCTCGATTATCTCATCATCGACCTTCCCCCGGGAACGGGAGACGAGCCGTTGAGCGTGGCGCAGGTTATCAACAAGATGGACGGGAGTATCATCGTGACGACACCCCAGGACGTGGCCCTTCTGGATTCGCGGAAATCCGTGACCTTCAGCCGGCAGCTTCAGGTCCCGGTGGTGGGGATCGTGGAGAACATGAGCGGCTTGATCTGTCCCCACTGTGGGAAAGAAATCGATCTCTTCAAGGTGGGGGGTGGGAAGAAGGCCGCCCTGGAACTGGGAGTGCCGTTTCTGGGGAGTATCCCCATCGACCCGGAGATCGTCCAGGACAGCGACCGGGGGGCGCCATTCGTGATGTCGCATCCCGATTCGAAGGCGGCGGCGGCATTCAAGGAAATCGTCAAGAACGTGAGGGCATTCGTGGAAGGGACGGAAAAGAACGCCGCGCAGGCTTAACCGATTAAAAGGGGATGGATATGGAACTTTTGGAAGCCATTAGAACAAGACGGACGGTCAGGAACCTGAAGTCGGATCCCATTTCCGACGAACAGCTGAACACTATTCTTGAGGCCATCCGGTGGACACCTTCCTGGGCCAATACCCAGCCGTGGGAGGTCATCGTGGTAAAGGATCAGACCTTGAAGGAGCGGCTTGATGAGACGCTGCCAAAAGGGAATCCGGCCCACAAGGCGATGATTAACGCGCCGGTGGTACTCGTTCTCTGTGGGATCAAGGGAAAATCGGGATTCTACCGCGGGGAAGTCTCCACAGACAAGGGTGACTGGTTCATGTTCGACGTGGGAGCCGCGACGTACAGCGCCTCGCTGGCGGCCCACGAACTGGGGCTGGGATCCGTGATCGTCGGTCTTTTCGATGCGCCGAAGGCAGAAAAGATCCTTGGCGTTCCCGAGGACAGGGCCGTCGTGGTGATGTTGCCTGTCGGTATTCCGGAGAAGATTCCGTCGGCCCCCAAGAAGAAGGAATTGAGTGAATTCGTGTATGAAAATACGTATGGACATAAAGGAGGAAACTGAAAGATGACAAGAATCGCGTTTTCCGCCGAGGACAACCAGGGGTTGGATGGACAGATGAGCGGACATTTCGGACGGTGTCCCTATTTCACGCTGGTGGATGTGGAAGATGGTAAGGTTGAGAAAGTCACGGTTGTGGAAAACCCCTTTTACAACAATCATCAACCGGGCCAGGTGCCGGCCTTCATCCATTCACAGGGGGTGAACGTGATGATCGCTGGCGGGATGGGACCGATGGCGATCAACCTCTTCAACAGTAATGGCATTGAAGTGGTAACGGGATACATGGGAATTGTTAGGAATGTTTTGGAAGCCTACCTGAAGGGTGAGGCCAAGGGAGCCAGCGGGTGCGGCCATGAGGATCACGACCACGAACATCATCACGGACATGGACACGGATTCATGCACTGAGGATATTGTGGGATGAAAACGGCAATCTCATCGACGGGAAACGACCTGGAGTCGAGAATCGATCCCAGATTCGGGCGCGCACCTTATTTTGTCTTTCTCGAGGAGGAACCGGACGCCGAACTGAATGTTTACGCCCGTAAGAACCCGGCGTCGGAAGCCGCTTCAGGGGCGGGAACCGAGGCGGCCCAGCTTGTGATTAAAGAAAAGGTCCGTACCGTTATCTCCGGGGCGGTCGGCCCCAATGCTTATGAGGTTTTCGAAAGAGTTGGAATCGATGTTTACCTCGTTCAGGGTAACGTGACCGTGAAAGAGGCCTATGAAAAATTCAAGGAAGGTGCCTTGCAGAAGATGAGTATCAAACGTCTGTGAGACGAAAGGAGTGAATTACGATGAAAGTCGTTGTGACATCAACGGGGCCGGGTCTGGACGACGAGCTTGATCCCAGATTCGGACGTTGCCAGTATTTTCTCGTCGTGGATACGGACGAAATGAAAGTGCTGGAGAGTATCGAAAACGAGGGGATGATGGCATCGGGAGGCGCGGGCATCCAGGCAGGACAGTTTGTCGCCAACAAGGGTGCTGAAGCTGTCATCACGGGAAACGTGGGGCCCAACGCCATTCAGACCCTCCAGGCGGCCGGGATCGGTGTGTATCTGGCGCCTCCAGGGACGGTTCGTCAGGCGATCGAGGCTTTTAAGAGAGAGGCCTTGCAGGGAGTTTCCGCCCCCACGGTAGAGGCGCATCATGGCATGTCGGGGCCGGGAACCGGTGCGGCACCTGGGGTTGGTGCCGGCATGGGCATGGGCCGTGGTATGGGCCGCGGAATGGGTATGGGTCGTGGTATGGGGATGGGGCGTGGATACGCCTATCAAGCCACGCCTGAGCCCAGCCCGGAGATCAATCGGTTACGGTCCGAGATCGACGAGCTGAAGAAGGATTTGGGAGAGATGAAGGAACTTTTGAAGAAGTTGACCCAATCGGAAATAAATCGCTGAAAGGGGGTGTTTGATATGCCAGGATTTGATGGAACAGGTCCAAGGGGAGAAGGTCCCATGACGGGAGGCGGACGGGGATTTTGTGCCCGTCCCTTGGGAGTGGGTCCCTATGGCACCGCGGGACGTTGGTATCCGGCGTATGGTTACGGCGCTCCTTATGGTGCCGGGTATTGGGGCCGCCCCGTCTATGGTGTCGGTCGTGGGGGAATTCCCTATGGCGGCGGCCGGGGCCGTGCTTTCGGCGGTGGCCGCGGACGCGGCTGGCGTTGGTAGCCGATTATCCATTGAGGGTGGGGGGAAGATTTTCCTCCCGCCTGTTTTTGTTTTGTCTTCATATCCCTTGAAGGAGAAGGGGAAATATTATTTTAAAGGAGGCGTCTATGGAAACGCCTGTGACGATAACGGTAGCAAGCGGAAAGGGAGGAACGGGAAAGACCCTGGTGGCCACCTCCTTGGCCCTGTCCCTGCCCGAGGGGGTTCAATACCTGGACTGTGACGTGGAGGCCCCGAATGCGCATCTGTTTCTCGAGCCGAACTGGAATGAGGAGTTCTCGACGGGACTCGTGGTGCCTCGGGTCGACGAGTCGGTTTGCACCGCCTGCGGTGAGTGTAACCGCGTGTGCGAGTTCAAGGCCATCGTGGTGATTGTGGACAAGGTTCTGGTCTTTGATGAACTTTGTCACGGCTGCGGGGCGTGCAGCTATATCTGCCCGGTGGATGCCATCACGGAGATAGAAAAACCGATCGGTATCGTTCGGAAGGGACCCGCGAAGAACGGTATTCATTTCCTGCAGGGACTGCTGAACATCGGGGAGCCCATGGCCACACCGATCATCCGGAGACTGAAGAAAGAGGCACTGTCGGAGGCGAGGATAACCCTTCGGGACGCACCCCCGGGAACGTCCTGTCCCGTCATCGAGAGTATCGAGGGAAGTGATTTCACGATCCTCGTCACGGAGCCGACGCCGTTTGGCCTCAACGATCTCAAACTGGCCGTTGGCGTGGGACGGGAACTGAACGTGCCCATGGGAGTGATTATCAACAGGGCGGATGCGGGGGACGATCGGGTTCATGAGTACTGCAAAAAGGAGGGGCTTCCTATCCTCCTGGAAATCCCGTTGATGCGTGAGATTGCCCAGGGTTACGCGGACGGAAGGACGTTGATAGATATCTTCCCCGAATACCGGGATCGTTTCCTGGAGGTCTTTGAGAAGATAGGCGAGGAGGTGCGTCATGCCGGAAACTAAGCGGATGCCGAAGCAGTTGACCATTATCAGCGGCAAAGGTGGCACGGGGAAGACGACGTTTACGGCGGCCTTTGCCCAGTTGACGGAAAACAAGGTCATGGCGGATTGTGATGTGGACGCGGCGGACCTCCATCTTGTCTTAACGCCAGAGATTAAAAAAACCTCCCCTTTCTATGGGAGCCGTACCCCTGTGGTGGATTTGGAGAATTGCACGAAATGCGGGGTTTGCACGGAGGTTTGCCGTTTCGACGCCATTCACGATGGGGTGGTGAATCTTTTCGCCTGTGATCATTGCGCCCTCTGTATGCACGCCTGTCCTGAGAAAGTGATTACCATGGAGGCGTCTCACTCAGGGGACTGGTTCATCTCGGAGACCCGGTTCGGCCCCATGGTTCACGCCAAGCTGGGAATCGCCGAGGAGAATTCCGGGAAGCTCGTGACGGTTGTTCGGAAAGAAGCCATGACCCTGGCCAAAGAAGAGGAGGCCGAGTGGTTGATCATTGATGGCCCTCCCGGAATCGGGTGCCCCGTGACAGCGGCCTTGACGGGGGTGACCAAGGTTCTGATCATCACCGAGCCCACCCTGTCGGGAATCCACGACATGGAACGGGTCCTGAGCCTCACGACGCATTTCAATATCCCGGCCCAGGTCTGTATCAACAAGTTTGACATCCATCCCGCCAATACGCGGCAGATCGAGTCTTACTGCCTTGAGAAAGGGATCGAGATCGTGGGAAAGATCCCCTTTCATCGGGGTGTGATCGAGGCCATGGTGAATGGGAAGACGGTCATCGAGGCGGATGTGCCGGAGGTGGCGCCGGCCGTGAAAGAGGTCTGGGAAAAAGTAATGGCAGGGTAATCGAAGGCGGTAGACGTGGGGCAAAGGGCGAAAGGCAAAGGGCGAAGGAAGGTCTATGATGTATCGTCTTGGAATAACCTCTCAGCCATGATCTTCAAGAGGATGTTTCCTTCAGCCGCCCGATGATTTTCTCTGGAAGACCGTCATCCATGGGGAGGGCTGTCTGTTCCCGGGTTTCCATGTTCCGCAGGATGATTTCCTTTCGTTGAATTTCGTCCTCTCCGATAATGGCGGTGAAGCGGGCATTCAGGCGGTTGGCCAGCTTCATGAGGGCCTTGAGGCTCTTGGGCTCGTAGGAGAATTCGCAGACCTTCCCAGCCTTTCGTATCTTTGAGGCAAGGGTGATGCCGAAACGGCGCGCCTCGTCGCCTAAAGATGCGATGAAGAGGTCGCAGGGCCATTCCAGTGATGTGTCTCCGTTTTCTTGGAGGATCATGATGAGGCGTTCCATGCCCATTGCGTAGCCGATGCCGGGGATGTCCGGGCCACCCAGCTGTTTGACCAGCCCGTCGTAACGCCCCCCTCCCGCCACGGCATTCTGGGCACCGAGATTTTCCGATACGGCCTCAAAGGTCGTCTGCACGTAATAGTCCAATCCCCGCACCATCATGGGGTTGAGTCGCGTGGGGATATGGAGATCCTCGAGGTGGGTGCGCACCCCGTGGAAGTGGTTTTTGCACGTGTCGCAAAGGAATTCGTGGATGTTCGGGGCCTTCAGGGCCAGTTCGTGGCAGGTTTCCACCTTGCAATCCAGGATTCGCAACGGGTTTCTCACCAGCCTGCTCTTGCAATCGGGACAGAGTTTGTCGATCTTGTCCGAAAAGTAGGCCTTCAAGGCCTTGTGATAGTCGGGACGGCAGGCCGGGCATCCCAGGCTGTTGATCTCGATGGTGACCCCGGGAACGTTCAGGGCGGTCAAAAAGTCATAGAGGGAGGCAATGATGTCCGTATCGAGAGAGGGATCGTTGCTCCCGAAGGCCTCCACGTCGATCTGATAGAACTGGCGGTACCGCCCTTTCTGGGGACGCTCATACCGGAACATGGGGCCCCAGAAATAGAACTTTTCCACTTTCCCGGTGACGTAGAGATGGTGCTGAACGTAGGCTCGAACGATGGAAGCGGTGGCCTCGGGCCGTAACGTCAGGGACTGACCGCTTCTGTCTTCGAAGGTGTACATCTCCTTTTCCACGATGTCCGTGGTTTCCCCGATCCCCCGCTGGAACAGACGTGTTTCTTCCAGCACGGGGATGAGAATTTCACGGAACCCATAGCTTCCCAAGATCCTGTGCATCACATCCCTGACATATTTCCAGAAGATGGAATCTTCGGGTAGGATGTCGTTCATGCCTCGAATCGATTTTATATTCATAAAAGTGTAGCTCCTAACGAGATGGCTTGCGGAGGATCATCGCCCCCCATAAGGGACACTCTCCCCCGTTGAGGGGGGTGAAGGTGTCGTTGTGGAAGGAGGTACGGGAGATGATGAGCTGGGGGTTCCACCGTAAGGGATGAAACAGGTAACACCCACAAGGGGTAAACGTATGCCCTGCGGATTGATATAACCCTCTCCCCATGTCATGATATGGATGCCTTTGCTCCATGTGTCATGAACGTAGACGGTGGAAGAACCACTATACCCAAAGGCGATCATGGTATGGCCGTCTAGATGAATGAGGACGGGCCTTCCCGCATCGATTTCGTTTTTGAGTTGTTCAAATGTAAATCCGTTTGCGTTGCCGTTGTAACCTCGAACGAGTTGGTTGTAAAGATCTGAACCATAACCGGCAGCCCATGTGTATTCGCCGATTCCATAAAGTCCGCTTCGGTAGGCCACATTTTCATTTATCAAAAGTTGCGATGTAACTTTTTCCCCGCTAACCAGGAAAAAGAATGTCGTGCTGCCATCCACGTTTCCGCACTGATCTTGATTGCTTCCCATGAAATCGGCGAGGCAATTTGGAGTGTGGGTTCCATGAGGATGAGGATCGTCACCGAAATTTCCATATCCCGTCCAGAAATCTCGGATGTGTTCGGGACTGGCAATGAAATAGTCCACAAAAGCGCCTGGTTTTCCGAAAGTATCAAGATCCGCCTGAGCTCCAGGGATGAGGTTGTCATATCTCAATCCCGCGTAACCATTTATGTCATAGAATCCTAACATCATACCGGTGGCAGTAGGGGCACAACCATACCACCAATGGTAATCCGGAATGGTCAAATTATTTCCTTGGCGAAAGGCGATGAGAATTCCAGCATTTCCCGCCTCGTAGTATGATTTATTGCCAATGGAAAAAAGGAAATTGGCTGCAGGTGCAGTAGAAAAGAGAATGAGCAGAATGGAAATGCATAGGGAAAATGGGATAATGAACCTTTTTGCGATCTTATGCATATTGGCCTCCTGCTAATTTCTGGGTAGGGGTTGTTGTTTTAGGTTTTTTATGACGAACAATGAGGCTCCTCCTGCCACTAACCTAAAAAAGGGTGGATGAGGGGAAGCTTTTAAGTAAACCACAACAATTTCTCCTTTTTTAACACGGATTGGAAGGGAGCCCATTTTTTTGACAAGAAGAGATGGAGACCCTTTTATCTTTTCAGCGGAAAGGTTGTAAACGATACGGAGTATTTTTTTTCCTTTGAGGATACTGCGACCTTTTATAACATGCAGGATTTTTAGCACGAAGAGCCCTTTTTGCGGAGATTCGTAGGCTTTCAAAGGGCCTGTTAAAAGAATTTTCCCTGTTTCTTCAATGGATCCAAGAACGATTACAGAAGCCTCTAAATTTCTTGTTTCCAATTCCGCGGGGGGCATAAGGGCCTTCGCTGATAGGGAAGAGAGAAAAAAAAGGAAAGGGAGGAAAATTTTAAAAAATATTCGAAAGACGGGAGAAGAATTTTTCTTTGTTAACCGCATTGTGTTCCTCCTGCCGGAATGAATATCACTGTTATTTTTAGAGGTCAAGAACTTGTTGGTAGCATGGCGGGTCGTTCCATCAGAGAAAACCCCCGTGGAGGGGGTTTTCTCTGATGGCTTTTCGGGTAAGGGGAGGTAAATTATTTTACGTAGCTTTTTGCTCTTGGGTTGATGCTACAGTTTTGTGTTTACTTGAAATTCAAAGTGAACCGTCACTTTTTTTCCGAAGACATTGTAACCTGTTAGGGTGAATTTTACAGTATAGGTATAAAGGTTGGGATCTTGGGGATAACGGTATTGGTATTTTGTGAAATAATCCCAGAAAGCGAGTGTGAAAGTCTCTTCGGTATTTGCGTCGATAAACCACGTTCCTTGATAGGTACGATTATCAAGACGAGGACCACCTGAAGTAAGGGGAATAGGAACATATTCTACCAAGTATTGGGTGAAGGTAACCCCTGTGCATGTTCCTGTTCGGTTGGGCAAATCGCTGGAACTCAAAGTAACCTCCACGCTTTCGGAGGTCGTTAGATCTGAGGCATCTAATAAGGTATTTGAAGGGTTGACGGAGGTGACCAGGATCATACACCCCGATTCGCCCGAACCGGACCCTCCCGGCGCTCCCGGATCTCCGCTTCCTCCGCACGAGGAAAGCAAAAAGGCAAAGGCCATAAGGATAAAAAGGCCAACCAACGTTTTTCTATTCATTTTTTTTACCTCCCTCCCTTATTTTGACTTACTAAAGCAAAATAAAATATATTTGTCAAGTATATTTTATAAAATATTTGGAAATTTTGTGTTAATTCAATAAAATTTTGTGTAATTTTATAGAAATTATTTGTTTTTTAGTCCCTAAAGGCAGTCAGGATTTCCCTATTCAGCTCCCCCTTCTCGAATCTCTCGGGGGAAAGTGCCTGAATATCCAGGGTGGATACGGTTCCATCCACGATGAGTTCCGAGACGACGATCCCTGTGGCCGGGCTGTGCTGAAAGCCATGGCCGCTGAACCCTCCCGCGATGAAAAATCCCTCCAGGTCGGGGTGAAAGCCGATGATCGCGTGGTTGTCCGGCGTGATGGCATAGAGCCCCCCCCAGCTGTTGGTGATAGTAGCGTTTTCGAGAACGGGGATGCGCTGCATGGCGTGGGTGGCGGCGAAGATCTGGCCCGCGAAATCCGTGTCCAGCGAGAAGCCGTAATCTTCACTTTGCGGTCCGGAGATGAGGAATCCCCTTCCCTCCCTTCGGATATACCATCCCGCGTGAAGGTCGATGGTCAGGGGGATTTCCTCCGGGAGCTTTTCGAAAGGCGCCGTGGTGAAGAGTTGGCGCTTGAGGGGCTGGATGGGGATCGAGAGGCCCGCCATCTCCGCCACGATTCCCGCGTAGGGTCCCGCCGCATTGATGACCAATGGGCTTGAGATCGTGTCACCGTGAATCGTTTTAACGCCCAGGACCTTTCCTTTCCGGGAGAGGATTTCGGTAACCTCGCATTCCTCGTGGATCTTTACCCCTCGGGCCCTCGCCTTTTTCACATAACCCTGAAGCACCTCATAGGGGCCCGCATATCCGTCCTGGTCGCCGAAAGTCCCGCCCACGAGGCCGTCGATGTTAAGGTAAGGCCATCGGACTTGGATCTCTTCAGGAGAGAGAACGTTTACATCGATCCCGTAGGAGCGCTGAAGATTCACCCCGGACTTCAACCCCTCGAACTCTTCCTCTGTCGAGGCGAGAAACAGGTAGCCCGAAGGATGAAACTCGGGGTCTACCCCGAAAAGTTCTTCGAAGTTTTCGAAGATTTTCAAGCTCTGGAGGGAAAATTCGATGTTGACGGGGGTGGTAAACTGGCACCGAATCCCACCCGCGCAGCGGCTCGTGGATCCCTCTCCCAGGAGGCCTTTTTCCAGGAGCACGATGGTCCCCTTCATTTTCTCGGAGAGAAAGGCGGCGATACTCGTCCCGATGATGCCTCCTCCAATGATGATGATGTCGGCCGTTTTTTCCATGTTCAGGGCTCCTTGTTGAGTGTTTCGGCCGGTTGGCTCGACCAGAAGAAGAGGTACGCAAACAGGCCGAGGGCCACGATGACCCCGGCGAACTCCAACCCCCTCGTCGGGAACACCAGGACGACGGCCACGGCCAGAAAGAGGGTTCGAACCCAGGGGGGCAGGGGCCTTTTGAGAAATCCGATGACGGCTGCCGCGAGACAGATGATGCCTAGGGCCGTGAAGGAGATCCCGATGAAGGATTGGGAGAGGGGGGTCTGGAGGAGAAGGGATTTTCGGAAGACGAAGGCGAACGGGACGAGAAAGCCGGCGATTCCCAGCTTGAAGGATTCCACGCCCGTGGCCATCATGTCGGAGCCGGAGAGGTTCGCCGCGGCGAAGGCCGTGACGGCGTCCGGAGGGGTGAGGTCGGCCAAGACGGCGTAGTAGAACACGAAGAGATGGGCGGTAAGGAGTTCCACGTGAAAGGTGCGAAGGGCGCCCGCCCCGACCGTGACGGCGATGATGTAGGCGGCCGTGGTGGGGATTCCGGTTCCCAGGACACTCACCACCATGAAGATCATGACCATGACGAGCAGAAGGCTGCCGTGGGAGGCGCTCACGAGGATGTTTCCGAACGCCAGCGCGGCCCCCGTCTGGGTCAGGGTGGCGACGATCATCCCCGATCCCGCCAGGGCCGCCGCGATCAGCCCCGCGTTGACCGAGGAGGTAAAAAGGCAATCGAGAAGTTTCTTGGGGGTCATCCAGGTTTTCCGATCGAGGAAACTCAAGCCGAAGGTGAGAATGATGACGTAGAAGGCCGATTTGGCCGGGGAGTAGCCGAAGCCGAGAAGGATGAGAATCGCGATGAAGGGGAGGAAATAGTAACTGTGTCTCAGGAGGGATCTGAAGGGCGGACGTTGAGACTTTTCGACCGAAGCGATTTCCTTTTTCCGGGCGATGAGATGAACCATGCTGAAGACGCCGAGGTAATAGAGCAGGGCCGGAATGAGGGCGGTCTTGATGATGACGAAATAAGGGATACCCGTGACTTCCGACATGATGAAGGAGCCGGCCCCCATGATGGGCGGCATGATCTGTCCGCCCGTGCTGGCGATGGCCTCCACGGCGGCGCTCTGCTTGGCGGTGAATCCGTTCTTCTTCATCAGGGGGATGGTGAAGCTTCCCGTGGCGTAGACGTTGGCCACGGTGCTGCCGCTGACAGTGCCGTAAAGGGCGCTGGACATGACGGCGATCTTGGCGGATCCCCCCCTCGCCCAGCCGGCGGCCCACATGGCGAAGTCGACGAGGTAATCGCCCACGCCCGCCGCCATCATGACCCCGGCAAAAAGGATGTAGATATAGAGAATGTCAGCGGAGATACCCGTCAGGAATCCGAAGATCCCGTCGTCCCCGTCCAGGTACATGATCTCGACGACTCTTTCGAAAGGAAACCCCCTGAAATGGAACATGCCCGGCCAGTATTGGCAGGTGAAGATATAGATAAAGACGATGCCGATGGTGACGGCCATCCACTTGGAGAGGGCGCGCCGACAGGCCTCCACCACGCCGAGGATGAGGAGACATCC
>CAZOBB010000197.1:0-4455 GCA_964577975.1 uncultured Thermodesulfobacteriota bacterium
ACCCCATGAGCCACTGTTTCTCCTTTTTATTGTCCGGCACAGGGACGCGAATCCACTTTTTCGACGCCGGGAGATCGTAGATGCCCAACTTTACCCTGCCTCCAATATCCGTGGGAACAGGTTTTCCCAGCTTTTTGGAGAGACGAACGAGATTCTCATATCCCTTTTTGTTTCCCTTACGGGCCGCTTTTTCGTAGTAGATCAGCGCGGTTTCCGGGTCCTTCCTGGTTCCAAGGCCGTTTTCGTGGAGAACACCGAGGTTGTTCAGCGCCGGGCTAAAGCCTTGATCCGCTGCGGCGGTGTACCACTTTAAGGCCTTGTTGAAATCACTTTTCCGTCCTCTGCCGTAAAAATAGAAGATGCCGACCTTGAACTGGGCCTTTAAATTCCCCTGTTTCGCGCTCAGCAGGTAGTAATGGAAGGCCTGGGCGAGGTCCTTGGCGGTTCCCTTCCCGTATTCGTAGCAGACGCCGGTCATGTGCTGCGCGTTGGCGTATCCCCGGTCGGCTGCCTCTTTGAAGAGTGCGAAGGCCTTGGCGTAATCTTTTTCAACACCCTTGCCGAGGTAAGCGTTGACCGCACGTTTGTAGATGGTTTTCGGCGAGGAGGGGACTTCGGATGGTGCCCTGACCGCCGGTTTTTTCGCGGACGCCCGGGAGGCGGGTGTGTCTTTTTCCTGGACCTCCCAAGGGTAAGGTTTCCCCTGGGCGGACATCGTGGTTATCAGGGTGAATACAAAGACGGCAGCGAGAATCGATCCATTTCTGATTTTCACGTGTAAGGTGCCTTTCGTTTTTTTAACAATAACATATAGAGGCTGAAGTTCGAGGTTTAATGTGTTAAAAACAATGGAATAAAGGAGGTTGTTCGTTATCCTTTGACATATAACGAAGGAATATGGTAAAAAATAAAGAAAAAGGAGGGATGAAATATGGCAGATGCCGATTTTTCCGTGAAAGAACCTGAATCCAGCAAACCAGAGACACCGGTTTCGACAAGCTCGCAGGAAAGTTCTCAAGGAGAACCTCAACAATCTAAAAGGCAGTCGGAGGACGTGATTTTCCTCGTCCTGGCCTATTTGGGGATCCTGGCCCTGATCCCGTTTTTCGTGGCGAAAGACAACGAGTATGTCCGTTGGCATTCCAAGCAAGGGCTCGTGTTGGTGGCCTTTGAAATCGCGCTTTGGATCGTTTTGATGATCTTCGGGTTCATCCCCATCCTCAATATCATTTTTGCCTTTCTGGGGTTGTTCATCTGGCTGGGAATTCTCATTCTCCATATCTTCTGTATCATCAAGGCCCTCAAGGGAGAGAAATGGTATATTCCCGTGCTGGGCAAATATGCCGATAAGTTTTGAGAGGGCGTGTGGAGAGGAAAAAGGCGCCGAAGGAAAGGCCTCGGCGCCTTTTTTTGTTTAGGCGAGAATGTTCTTCCCTAGAGCATCTGCTTTGAGAATCGCGGCCCTCACCTCTTCTTTGGAAGGAATGAGATAGAGATTATGCAGAGGGCTGTTTTTCTCGAACATTCGGTCCACGGCTATTTCGAACGAGGCATCCTCAGGCTGAATTCCCAGGGCCTCAAGAGTGAGGGGGAGCCGCCACCGTTTGAAGAGAAGGAGGTGACGGTGAATAAGCGAGTCTCCAACTTTCTCCAAAATCATTTGGACGATTTGGCCGAAGGCAACTAATTCGCCGTGCAAGACATCTTTTTTCACTCCTCGCCCAATAAAGGCGTCTTGAAAGGCGTGGGCGGCGCTCACGCGTACGGCTTTGCCCCCTATCGTGCTTACAAATCCCGTGGTTATGAGGCAGATATCCGTTACTTCGGAGAGTGTCTCCGTCCATTGTCCCTTTTCCAAGTCCTCCAATGCCCGGGTTCCCTTACGGACCAGAAATTCATAGATAAGGCGTGCGATTGAAAGCGCCGAGGCGGAGTGAATTCGCTTGTGATGTTGCTTTCGCATCCCTTTCGCTTCGACCCATTTGGCCATGGAGTCTGCCATGCCAGCGGCAAGAAGACGGGGTGGTTGTGTCAGGAGGATGTCTGGATCGACGAGGGTTATCGTGGGGGGAGTGGTGACAACGGTGTATTTATAGGTTCCTTCCGGTGAGTAGAGGGGAGAGATTCCTGTAACCGCGGCGCACGTGGCAGTGCTGGTGGGAATAGCGATGAAGGGTTTTTCCAGATTGGCAGCTACCCATTTTGCCAGGTCTATGGTTTTTCCTCCGCCCATGCCTATCACACTTCCAACCGGAAAGGATTGTAATTGATTGACCCATGTTTGTCCTTCCAGCACGCAGCAATTCCGTTTTAGGGTTCCTTGGATGATGGTGAAGTCTCTTTCCTGAAGTGTCTCTGTGACACTGGGTCCGTATTTTCCGAAGATGAAGGGATCAAAAAGGATGAAAACGCTTTTACCAAAAGGCGCGATGATCTCGTTCAGTGAAGAAAGAAGCCCTTTACGTTTGACATAGTGATGAGGGCTTAGGTCTAGCGTAAAATCGTCCATGGATTTACCCCTTCTTTTTCGTGGTCAGCTCCGATACCTTCCGGTAGAAGTGCTCGGATTTCATGGCCGTCAACTGGGCGAAATACTCCGCGTCCACCTGATCCTTCATCGAACGGTGCAGGGCCTGCCGGAAGAGTTCCTTGCTCAGCTTGAACCCTTTCGAGGCAAGGGCGGCCATCTTTCCTTTCCAGAACGCCAGCCGCTCCGGAACGGCCTCTTTGTCGACGACCTCGTGGTACAATCCCCAGGCGAGGCCCGTCTCCGCGTCCACCGGTTCGTTTCGGATGTAGAACGCCATCGTGCGCTGGTAGCCGATGATGTTGGGGAGAAGGTAGCTGGATCCCGCGTCCGGGATGGCACCCAACGTGGGAAAGGCGAAGTGACAGCGGGTCTCCTTCGTGGCAACACGAATGTCGGCGGCCAACGCCAGGCCGATGCCCGCCCCCGCCACGATCCCGTCCAGCAAACACAAGGTTGGCAGGTGGCAGGTAAACAGCGTGTGTGCCGTCTGCTCCAGGATGGAGAGAAAAGGGGACAGGGCATCAATATTCCGGGATTCAATGGCCTCCTTCATGATGAACACGTCCCCGCCCGCACAGAAATGCCCACCTGCGCCGGTTAAAATGATTCCCTTCAGATCCGTCGCCGTGTTGGCCTCCTTCACCGCCGCGTCCAGGGCGAAAAGCAGCTCGGGGTTGAGGGCGTTGAGCTTGTCTGGCCGGTTCAGTGTCAGGGTCAAAAAGCCATCCGCGTCGCGCGTCTTCAGCAAAACCTCATCCGCGTTCGTCATCTCGTCGTGCTCCCAATTCCTTTTTCCCTGTTTATGCCGTTTTGCGCGGCGGATGTAAAGGGCCTTTCTTACCGCAGCCAGAGTTGGGGGTTTCGATTTTGGCGGCGTGTTCCAATACACGATGTTTCCTAAACGGTTTTGCTGCCTATACAGGTAAAGCGATCTATGGCGTTGGAATTGTGCTCCAAAATAGATTTTTGGGAGAAGCGCGAACTAAGGAATATTTTTATAGGGAGGGCCAGATCCAGGCTGGATTGGCAAATAGGATTTACCGATATGCTCCCTTGCTTTTTTTGATCTTTGTCACAGAAAAGAGGAGAACTCCTCGAAGATCTTTTCAAAGCAATTCAAGGTGGCAAGTGGGGAGGTAAGAATTTTTTACATGCGGGGGTCTTGAGGCAAACAGGCGCTTTCGATATAGTCGTAACAAAAGAGGAATGCCGTGAAGAACTTGCTACCAAAGCCTTTACCTCCCTTTGAGGTTCTCTACCAAAAGTATGACGCCTGGTACGATAAGGAGCCGGGCAAGTCCCTGTTTGCCATCGAGTCCCGCGCCTTGGAAGAGAGCCTCCTCACGCCCCCCGGGAAGGCCCTGGAGGTCGGGGTAGGCTCCGGACGCTTCGCCGAGGCGCTTTCCATCCGTTTCGGCGTGGATCCCGCCGTCAATCCCCTGCGCCTTGCGCGACGCCGGGGGGTTTTGGGCATAGGCGGCGACGGAGAACGGCTCCCCTTTCGGGCCGGAACATTCGATACCTGCCTGTTGGTCGTGACACTCTGTTTCGTCGAGGACCCCGTGCGTGTTTTGAGAGAGGCCTTCCGGATCCTCCGAAGCGGGGGACAGGTGGTCTTGGGTATGGTGCTGGCGGAATCGCCCTGGGGAAAGGTGTATCGCGCGTTAGGCGCGAACGGGCATCCCTTCTACTCCCTGGCCCGTTTCTACCGCCGTGATGAGATTGAGCAGTGGCTGGAAGAAACCGGCTTTTCATCCGTTGAGATCTTCTCCACGCTCTTTCAGCCCCATGGAAAATCCGCTTACGATCCGGAACCGCCGCGGCGGGGCTATGATCCGGCGGCCGGTTTCACCGTCTTCCGGGCGCTGAAGCCGGAGACGTGACCTGTTTCTTTCCGTTTTTATTGGAAAAACGGGCGGGGGCCT
>CAZOBB010000198.1:0-4224 GCA_964577975.1 uncultured Thermodesulfobacteriota bacterium
TGCGCGCGGGTGAGCGTCTTTGCCTTCCTCAGCGCGGTCACATCGTTGAACACGGCGGGATAGAGACACCGCCCGATCTCGGTGATTCCGAGCAGGAGCCGGAGGGTAGGCCGGGAGACGATCTTCTCGTCGATGATATAGATCTGCCCTTCCCGAACCGCCTTGATGGCTCTAAAGCCTCCCTCTTCCCGTATCCTCCGCTTCGTGACACGGTTCATGGCACCCCGCTGGGCGAGGAAGACATCGATTTCGTCCGCGTGGGAAAGGATACGCTCCTTTCCGTACGCCGCGATATTGGTTCCGTGCACCGCCCTGGCATCGGCGGCCACGTTGATCCCCCCCGCCGTCTTTAGGGCGAACATGGCTATGGCGTTCGGGGCGAAGGTCTTCATCCGGGAATGGATGGCCTCGAAATAGACCCGTTTCCGTTTTTCCGGTGGAATCTTTGAAACCATCTTCCGTATCTTCTCGACACCGGCTCGAAACCGGTCGACCATCCGCTCCGCCTCCTTCTCCCTTCCCGTCAAGACCCCGAGGGTCTTCCAATAGGCCAGCATGGCCTTCACCGTGGTGGGCTGCAGGGAAACGACGGTGATACCGGCCGCGCGCAGTTTCTGCATCAGGGCGGGATATCCCCGGGTGATCATGGGCCGGACCAGGATCAGGTCGGGATGGGCGGCCATGAATTTCTCCGCGTCCTCGTGGTAGCTGAAGACCGGTTTTCGCGTCGCCGCGGGCGGGTAGGCCTCATGCCGGGAGACACCGATGATCTCCCTGTCCAACCCCAGGGAAAAGAGATTTTCCGTGTGCGCCCCGTAGAGGGAGATGATACGCGTGTAAGGAGGGGAAACCTCGATCCTTTTCCCCGCCGCGTCCACGATGACCGCGGCCCGAAGACCGGAGATCCCGACCAATACAAATAGAGAAATCATGCCGACAAGTTTCAAGAACCTTTTCACGAGAGACTCCTTTTAAAAAACAGAACCTGCCTGGCCGCCGTGCGCGGATGGCGGAGGATCTCACTTTCGACCCGGAAGACACGGGCGATGGTCTCTTCGGTCAGGACCTGGCCGGTCTCCCCGGAGCGGACAATCGCTCCATCCGCCATGAAGACGAGGCGGTCGCAATACATGGCGGCAAGGTTCAGATCGTGAAAGACCCCGATGGCGGTTTTTCCCGCCGCGACCCGTTCCGCCACGCGGTCCAGCGCGTGGAGGGTGTGCTGGATGTCCATGTTGGAGGTGGCCTCGTCCAGCAAGAGAACGGGGGTGTCCTGGGCCAGCGCCCGCGCGAAGACGACCCGCTGTTTCTCGCCCCCGCTCAGCGCCATGACCGAACGCCGGGCCATCTCTTCGATGCCCATCTCCTCCATGACGTCCCGAACCTTTTCGATCTCCTCCCGGGATGGCGCCGTGAATCGGGGAAGATAGGGATACCGCCCCATCATGACCACGTCGAAGACGCTGAAATCGAAATGGATGGCGAAATCCTGGGGAACGAGGGCCATCTTCGTGGCGAGAAACCGCCGCTTGAGGGTGCGGATATTCCGTCCCTCGAAGAAGACCTCTCCCGATTTCGGCACGTAATATCCCATCATCAGCATGAGCAGCGTCGTCTTGCCGCAGCCGTTGGGGCCGACGATCCCGTAGAAATGTCCCGGCGCGACCCGCCAATCGAGGCCGGAAATCACCTCCCGCTCCCCGAAGGCGAAACGGAGATGGCGCAGGTCGAAGAGGGCCTCAGCCATGGATCATCCTCCCTCGGTTCTTCCGGAAGATGTAGCAAAAGACGGGGCCGCCGATGATGGCCGTCAGGACCCCGATGGGAATCTCGTGGGGCAAAACGGCCCTCGTCACCGTATCCGCAAAAAGGAGCAGGATGCCCCCGAGCAGGGCGGAGGTAGGAATCAGGATCCGGTTGTCCGACCCGACCACGAACCGCATCAGGTGGGGAATGACCAGGCCCACGAAACCGATGATCCCGGAGACGGCCACGCAGACGGAGGCAACGAGCGAGGCCACCACCAACAGGGCCGTCCGGGTTCGGTCGGCGTGCACGCCCAGGGACATGGCCACCCTGTCTCCCAGGGCCATGACGTTCAGATCGCGGGCGAAGTAAAGGCAGAAACCACCGCCCAGGACCACCATTCCGAACGTGAGAAAGACATCGGTCCACGTGCGGGAATTGAAGCTTCCCAGTAGCCAGAAGATGATGACACTCACCTGCTCGTCGGCGACGTATTTGATGAAGCTGATCCCCGCCGACAGGATCGTCGCCACGATGATGCCGGAAAGGATGAGGTTGTTGGAGGCGATCCGCCCCTCGAACGACGAGATGGAGAGGACGAAAAGCAGGGTCAGCAGGGAACCGGCGAAGGCGAAGACCGGCACCGCGTAAAGCCCCAGGAAGGGGATTTCCAACAGCAGGGCGATGGACGCCCCGAAGGCGGCGCCCGCAGAAACGCCAAGGGTATATGGATCGGCCAGGGGGTTAAGCAGGATTCCCTGAAAGACGACGCCGGAAACGGACAGGCCGCACCCCACGATGGCCGCCGTGAGAATCCGCGGCAGCCGCACGTCCCAGATCACGGTGGGAACGACCCGGTCGAGTCCTCCCAGGAGATCGGGTCTCCCCAGGATTTTCGCCAGGATGACCTTCAAAACCTGCCCGGGAAGGATGGGAATGTATCCCATCCCTGTCGATACCAGAACGACAAGGAGAAAGACCAAGAAAAGGATCAAAAAGACGAGGACGCCCCGAAGGCTGCGCGGGGCGTCCCGGGATATCGCGTTCATCATCGACTACTTGAGGTCAATACCGTTGTCCTTCGCCACGTCCTTGATATGGCTGACGTAGATTTTCGCCCATCCGGGCTTTTCACCGAGGCCGTGCAGCACGGGGACCACCCGGATCCCCAGCTTCTTGATCTGGCTCTTCCAGGAATCGTCCTCGTCCCCGGCCATGTCGTTGTTGGCGTGATCACCGGCCACGACCATGAAGGGTTTCAGGACCACTTTTTTGACCTTCATGTGTTTCAGGCCCGTGAGGACATCGTCCAGGGACGGGAATCCTTCCACCGTTCCGATGAAGATCTTTACATCGGGATACATCTTGCGCATGACCTGCTGGAACTCGATGTAGATGCCCGTGCTGAAGAACTCGTTGCCGTGGCCCATGTAGACCAGGGCCGCCTTCTCCTTCTTGGCCAGCGCCACATCGTCCTTCAAGACCTTGGCGGCCGCCTCCAGGTCCTTGTGATAGTCGTGGACGTCCCCGTATCCTCCCAGGGCCGGCCGGCCGATGACGAGTTTCTTGAACGGCCTATATTTCTCTTTGATGGTCACGATGCTGTTGAGTCCCCGCACGTAGGAACTAAGATCCGCGTACTCCTCGCCGGCGAAGATGTGCGTCGGCTGCACCACGATGGTGCGGTAGCCCTCGTCCTGCAGGTCCGCGATGGTAGCCAAGGGACCCTTGACATAGAGGTATTCCTTCGGAACATCGGGGTGATCCTTGAGGAAGGCCTCGTCGTTCTGGCGCTTGTGCCAGATCTTCCGGATGATGTTGGAGGTAAAGGCCATCTGGACCTTCACGCCGGGGAAGGCCTTTTCCACCTCCTTCTGAATGGTGGTGATGGCCTTCAGGGCCGACAGGTAACTGGTCCCAAAATTGGCCAGAACGATGGCTCTTTTGTTCTCTTGCTTTCCCATGGCAAAACTCGTCGTCGTAACGGCCAACCCTATCACAGCCGCCAAAAAGATTAAACCCAGTCGTTTCATTGTTTCCATGCTCCTTTCTTAGAAATCCAATTGCGATCTCAGGCCGAAGATGTAGATGTCGCTGGCGTCGGAATTACCCCCGGCGTTCCTGATCCACTGGAAATCACCCGTCAGGGCGAACCGCTCATGCAGTTGGAAGCGATAATACGCCTCCACATAGTTCTCGTCGGCCGTGTGATCGTTGGCGTCCTTGTAATCGTCCGTCAGGAGGGTCTGCCCGTAGGCCAGTCCCACCGCGTCGTCCTTCCGGTTCCACCAGGCCCCGGAGACCTGGAGGCCGACGGACCAGACCTGATTGAACGGTATCATCTCCCAGTGATCGTCGCTCCAGGCGGCCAGGTCGTCATCCGTGTAGCTGTACCGGAAGAAGGCGATTATGTTGTCGGTCAGCTCCTGGTCGAAGCTCACGCCGAAGCCCGTCTGTTTCTTGTCCGCGCGGGGATCC
>CAZOBB010000199.1:0-84952 GCA_964577975.1 uncultured Thermodesulfobacteriota bacterium
TTTCTCCGGGCGCTCGACGCGGTGCTCGGCGATAGGACGCGATGAATCATCGCAACGAACAAGGAGGAAAGTAAGTATGTGTCAAAACTATGTTATTCCATGTGAGTGTGGAAAGGAAAAAGCCAATTTCATGAACCTTAACGACCTGCTTCCCCCGCCCATTCTTCGTCATCTCTACTGTCCTTCCTGCAGCGAGGGTGTGGACTTCGACGCGGAGACCATGGTCAGGGACAACGGGTGGGTGCTGGAGTTCGACATGCAGGCGGCGCGCGTCTTCCTGATGAGCGAGGGAGTCCCCGAAGAGGTCATCACACCCGCCTATATCTTCGACAAGGGCTATTTCTCATGGAACGGCTTTACCCCGACGGACATCGAGGACAAGATGAAAGAGCGAGAAGACATCATGAAGCTGGCCAAGGTGGACCGCCGGAGATTCATCGAGGAGTTGAAGGCCTGGGGGATCAGCCGGGTGGAGCGCCTCAAGGCGGAAGGGTGGCGGAAGACGGCGAATCTCTGAAAAGCAGTAGCAATATATCGATTCGAATCGAAAGGAGGTTGATACCATGCCTGACGCGGAAGGGCTCAAGGAAGCCAAACAGTTTTACACGGATGTCCCGCAGAAGACGGAGGGATTCTTTTTGAAGGGATCCAACGCCTACGACTGGGGGATGAAAAACCGCCTGGCGAGAATCTTCAACCCGGAAACGGGCCGGACCGTCATGCTGGCCTTCGACCATGGCTATTTCCAGGGCCCCACTACGGGGCTCGAGCGGATCGACATCAGCATTATGCCGCTGGTGCCCTACGCGGATACCTTGATGTTGACCCGCGGCATCTTGAGAACGATCATCCCTCCCAGTGTGACCAAGCCGATCGTGGTCCGGGCCTCGGGAGGATCGAGCATCCTCAAGGAGCTTTCCAACGAGGAGATCGCCGTGGACATCGAAGACGCCATCCGGCTCAATGTCTGCGCCATGGCGGTTCAGGTCTTCATCGGCGGGGAGTTCGAGAAACAGTCCATCATCAACATGACCCGGATGGTGGACCTGGGGACCCGCTACGGGATTCCGACGCTGGCCGTCACGGCCGTGGGAAAGCAGATGGCCCGGGACGCGAGATACTTCCGCCTGGCGACGCGCATCTGCGCCGAACTGGGGGCCCATTACATCAAGACCTACTACGTGGAGGATGGCTTTGAGACCGTCACGGCGGCGTGCCCCGTGCCCATCGTCATCGCGGGCGGGAAGAAGATTCCAGAACTCGATGCCCTGAAGATGGCCTACAACGCCGTCCAGCAGGGCGCCAGCGGGGTGGACATGGGCCGAAACATCTTCCAGTCGGAGGCACCCGTTGCCATGATCCAGGCCGTCCGGGCGGTCGTTCACGAAAACGAGACGCCGGAGAAGGCCTATGAGCTGTATCAGACCCTGAAAAACGAGATGGGAAAATAGAAGAACGCGGCGGAAATGAAAAAGGGGAGGCATCGCCTCCCCTTTTTTCGTGAACCTTTTTGTTTAGTTCATGCTGGTCCAGTAGATGGTTTCTCCTTCCTTCTGGCCTTTCAACAGGTCCATGTGGTGAAGGGTGGTAAAGATTCGCTCCGCTTCGTCTTCCGACACACCCAGGGCGTTGGCGGCCTGTTCCTTCGTCACCCTTCCCCGGTTACGGATCAGGTCCAAGAGCTTTTTTTGTTCGTCGGTCAGATCCGCTAAGATATCCTGCCCCTTTCGCTCCGCTTCTTTCTTCGCGGCGTAGCTGGCCCACGGATCGCAGGTTCTCGGTGGGTTCATCAGGTCGAAATAGCAGTCTTCACAAACCTTCATACCCCTGAATTCAAAAATATCTTCTTCCTTGACTTCCGCGCCGCACTTTTCGCACTTCATGATTCATCCCTCCTTTCCAACAAGGTTTTTTCGTCTTTTTCGCCCGATTATCACAAGTGATTTCTCAAGTCAATAATAGGAACGAACCGATTTTCCGGTGGCTTCCGGATGCGAGGTAAGAGAGGGAAAACGGCCGAATCTTTCACCTGTTGCCACCTGTTACGGGTCGTGATATTTGTTGCCCATGAGCAGGGGAGAGTCCGCGTTTGGTTCCTCTACCGACGTGTCTTCCGACGAAGGTCTCGTCACGGAGGCGCGCTACCGGAGGATTGTCCGTTTCCTGACCACCCGGCAGGAGACCCTGCGGCTCTTTCTGGACGACGTGAAGAACGCCCACAACATCAGCGCGGTGATCCGGACCTGTGACGCCACGGGAATCTTCTATCTTCATTATTATCTAACGGAAGCCGCCCTCTCCATCAACCGGGGCATCTCCCTGGGGAGCGAGCGGTGGATCCAGTTAAAACGCGAGCGGGACAGGATGGGTTTCCTGAATCGAATGCGGGAGGCGGGGTATCAGTGTATCGCCACCTCTCTCGATCCCCCGACGATAGACTACAGGGAGGTCGATTATACCCTTCCCACGCTTCTCATTTTCGGGAACGAGAAGGACGGCATCAGCGAAGAGGTCATGGCACAGGTGACCCAGCGAATCAAGATTCCCATGATGGGTATGGCGAAGAGTCTCAACATTTCGGTAGCCTGTGCCGTTATTCTTTACGAAGTCTTGCGGCAGCGAGAGGCCAAGGGGATGTATGAGGAACCGAGCCTCCCTTCGGAGATTTTCGAGACCTTTCTCAGGAAATGGACCATCGAGGACAGGTTGAAAAAATGAAAACGTAGGAGAATCCTTGAACTTTCTCACGGTAGGTCCCATCGACGAGATCTTTGCCATCAGCCTCCTGACCATTGCGGGGTTCGTGGGGGGAAAGCTGACCCGTTACCTGAAACTCCCCGCGATCACGGGAAACATCCTCGCGGGGATCCTCATCGGGCCCTACGGGCTCCACCTCCTCTCACACCAGGCCATCACCATCGAGCTGAAACCCATCGCCTCGTTCGCCCTGGCCTTTGTCTCCTTCTCCATCGCCACGCATATCGACCTGGCGGAGATACGGGAAACCGGGGGGCGTGCCTTTATCACGGGTATCTCCGACGTCCTGGTAAGCTCCGCGACGGTGACGCTGGTACTCTACTTCTTTACAAAGTCGTTGACCCTGTCCCTCCTGCTCGGGGTGATCTCCGGGGCAACCGCCCCCGCGACGACCCTGGCCGTCGTGAAAGAAACCCGGGCGAAAGGTCCCCTGACGCAGCTACTCCTGCCTCACGTGGCCATCAATAATCTGGCGTGCGTGGCCCTGTTTGGATTCGTCTTTGCGGGGGTCAAAGGGCTTCAGACGGGCGAGACATCCCTTGTGGACGCCCTGTTCCACATCGCCATCTATTCTTCCATGCTTTCCGTCGCCATCGGCCTGGCCACGGGATTCGTCCTGAAGGCCCTCTTCGCCCGCCTGAGTCGCGAGTCGCCCATCCTCCCCATGATGCTGGTCAGCCTCCTCTTCGTTTCAGGCCTTTCGACCTTTTTCCACGTCTCTCCCCTCCTCTCGGCCATGACCTTGGGGTTTCTCATTCACAATTACCTTGAGCAGAAGGAGGCGGTGGACAGGGCCTTTGAAACCCTGGAACCGATTATCTACACGGCCTTTTTTACCCTCGCGGGGGCCCACCTTAAGCTGAGCTTGCTCCCCTCCGTGGGGGTGATTGGGGTCTTGTATATCCTATCCCGTTTCGCGGGGAAGTGGCTCGGGACGTTTATCAGCGGCCTGTTGTGTCGGGCCCCCGCCGTGTTTCGAAACCTTGCCGGGCTGGCCCTTCTCCCACAGGCGGGGATCGCCCTCGGCTTGATCATCCTGATCCAGGAAGAACCTTGCTGCGCGACGTATTCCCCCACGATCACGGCGATTATCGTCGCCGCCGTCGCCATCCACGAGATGGTGGGTCCCGTTTTGGCGGAGATTACTCTGAGGATGGCCGACGAGGCCGGGAAGGACCTTCATCCCGTCATGGGATTTCTCCTCCCGGAGGGTGTGCGCTTAAACTTCCACGCGAAGGACAAATGGGAGGCCATCGAGGAACTGGTCGCGCATCTCGCGAAGGTTTACGGACTTTCCGATGAGCAGCGCGAGGCCCTCTTGAATTCGGTGGTAGAGAGAGAAAAATCCATGACGACCGGCATTGGTCATGGGCTGGCCATCCCCCACGGGGTCCTTGAGGGCAGCGGCCCCATCATGGGGGTCATGGGAATCTCGAAGGAGGGGATCGATTTCGACGCGATCGACGGGAACAAGGCCCACATCATCCTCCTGACGGCGGTCCATGGGGACCAGCTTGCCTCCCACCTGCAAGTTCTGATGAAAATTTCCCGCACCTTTAGCCAAAAGGGCCTAAGCGGACGCCTCCTCCAGGCCACGTCCGCCGAGAACGTCTACAAAATCCTTTACCGAGTAGAAGAATAGCAACGTCACTTGGTATCCTTGAGTTTCGTCAGCTCTTCGCTGATCTTGACGGCGCGGTCGGCATCCACGTATCCCCAAATCTTTCCTGCCTTTCTCCCGTTCATGCGATAGAGGATTTCCGCCGCCGTTTTTACATCAAGTTTGCTCAAAAGAGGGCCCGCCTGTTCTGGGGGGGTCGATTCAAAGACATGCGCCAACTGCACGAGACGTTTTTCTTCTTTTTCATCCCTCTCTTTGAGAAGCTTACTCACCTTGATCTGAAGGGCCTTGAGCTGCTGTAATTTGGCTTCAATCTCCTTCTTCAGCGCGCGAAGGTTGGCCTCTTCTTGTCTCAGACGCTCCTCCCTCAGCTTCAACTCCTCCAACTTCACGTCGATCGACTTCTCTTGCGGGTTTTCCCCCTTTTTCCCGGGAGGAGAGGAAGGCGTCTTTTGCGGAGGATTCGACTTCTTCTCCTTTGCTTGAGCTGAAACGGGAACCATGAAAAAGTTAGGACCCCAAAAACTCCTGAAAAGATGCAAAACGGTTCCCACCCGCATTCCCGTACTCACGAGCAAGAGAATCACTAAGAGAATCAACCCTTTTCGAATCATTCTTACGTCCCTCCCGTTCCCCCGCCTACCTTACGGACAAAACGGGCAATTCCCATCTCATCAATGAAGTTCTGATGGCGAACCGCCTCTTCCCTCAATGCAGTAACCAGTTCTCTCTCTTTCAATTTTTCCAAGATCTTCCTTCTTTTTGAGGCCTCAACGACTTCCAGGCGTTTCTCTTCTTTCCTTTTTCTCAACTCCTTAAGAAGCTTTTTCTGAGCCAAAATCTGCGACGCTAAATCGTTAAGATACGTTTCATACATAGAGATCTCAGCAGATTTCAATCCTTTCAACTGACGCTCATAAAACATCTTTTGGCCCTGGGTTTTCTGAAAACGCAAATAATTGAGCTTCCTTTCCGCTTCCTCCACCGCCTCGCTAAGATGTGCGAGCTCTCCTTGAAGCCTCTCCTCTTCAATCCTGCGCACATTCAGCACCGCTTGGAGTCGAAATGCAACCACTTAATCCTCCTCCCCTAGGATCCGCTGAAGCCGCGATATACTTTCTTCCAAATCTGCTCCTTGTTCCACAGGTTGTGTCAGGTAACTATTGATTTTATCAATCATCCTGATTGCATAATCGATTCGTGGATTGCTTCCCGAGACATACGCCCCAATATTGATCAGATCTTCCGCCTTTCGATAGGTTGCCAATATTTCCACCGTTTTTCGCGCCAATGCGAGATGCGTTTTATCGACCACATCGGGCATTACCCGGCTCACGCTTTGCAGCGGATCAATGGCAGGATAATGACCACGCTCGGCCAATTCCCTTGTCAGCATGATGTGGCCATCCAGGATTGAACGCACGGCATCAGAAATCGGCTCGTTAAAATCATCCCCCTCCACCAAAACGGTATAGAAAGCCGTAATGCTTCCCGACGACTGGTTCATGCCTGAGCGTTCCAGAAGTTTTGGCATCATGGCAAAAACGGATGGAGTATAGCCCCGCGTGGTGGGAGGTTCCCCGATGGAAAGTCCTATCTCTCGCTGTGCCATGGCAAACCGGGTGACGGAATCCATCATCAATACGACGTCTTTGCCCTTGTCTCGAAAATACTCCGCAATAACCGTGGCCATATAGGCCGCTCGAATTCGCACAAGGGGAGGCATGTCAGAGGTTGCCACCACAACCACCGAGCGTTTCAACCCTTCTTCTCCCAAATCCCTCTCGATAAACTCCCTCACTTCTCGACCGCGCTCCCCGATCAAACCAATCACGCTCACATCGGCGCTCGTATAGCGGGCAATCATTCCCATCAAGGTACTTTTTCCTACACCCGATCCCGAAAAAATCCCCATCCTTTGCCCTTTGCCAACCGTCAAAATCCCATTGATCGCACGGACACCTACATCCAGGGGCTGCGTTATGCGCCGTCTTTGTAAAGGATTAATGGGCTCTGCATAAAGGGGGTAGGAAGTATCCGGATAGATGGGACCTTTTTCATCCAAAGGATGACCGTAAGGGTCGACCACACGTCCAAGAAAGGCTTCCCCTACCCCCACCATCGCCGTCTCTTGTTCCACCTGAATTTCACATCCTGGTTCGATTCCACGCAGTTCACCCAAAGGCATCATCAGCACCTTGTTCCCTCGAAATCCCACTACTTCAGCGCGAAAGAATCGATCCGCCCCTCGGGGAAAGATTCTACACACCCCCCCGATCGAGATTCCAGGCCCTTCACCTTCGATAACAAGGCCAATCACCTTCGTCACGCGCCCATTGATTGAGAAGGTGTTCAGATCTTCCAAGGCCCGCTGATAGGTTTGCCACGGAATCGACGCGCCGGCCACTCTCATCCCTTTCTCTCGCGTTCTTTCTGGTTTTCTTCTAAGATCTTTTGAAACATAGCTTCGATCTTCTCAAATTGACGGCTCAACCTGGCATCCACACTTCCCATCTTATGGTCAACAATCACCCCCCCCACGTCGACATTCGAATCAGGTTCAATGACCGCCTCTTTCAATTCCTCATGTCTTTTGAAGAAAGATTTTAAGTTTTCATTGATGAATTCGTAATCCATGGGATTTAATTTAATCTTCAAATCGTCTTTTTGAGGTACCTCCTCCACGGCCGCCCGGATCACAGAAGTCAACACTTCCCCATTCACCACAGCTTCCGTTTTGATAACCTTCCGGGCAATATGAAGGACTAAAGAAATAATCTCCTTTTCTTGAGACCGTATGATCTCACGATGAAGTGACTTTAGGGCTCTATCCGCATCCGAAAGGGCACGGATGATACTCTCAACCTTTTTCAACCCATACTCATATCCTGCCTTTTCACCTTCCGCATACGCCTTTTCGTAAGCCTTTTCCGTTAATTCATCCGCCCTTTTCTTCGCCTCTTCCAAGATCTCTTTTGCTTCTTCCCGCACCCGCTCCAGCTCTTTTTTCCCCTCCGCCTCCTTTTCCTTTTCCGTTTCCTCCATTTTCGAGAACAAGGGAAGAAACTTCTGAACCTCTCGTGAGTTTCCTCCCTGAAGGGGGTGAGTTCTCTCCATCGCAAAGTCCGAAAAAGCCAGGGGACTGAAAACCGTCTTCTCCTCCGAACGGCTCATACCAGGACATCTCCCTCCCCACCGCCTCTGCTGATCATAATCTTCCCTTCTTGCTCAAGCCGCATCGCCACTTTAATGATCTCCTGCTGCGCCTTTTCCACATCTGCCAGGCGAACAGGTCCCATCGCCTCCATGTCTTCCTTCAACATCTCGACGGCTCGCTCCGACATATTCTTAAAGATCTTCTCCTTGATTTCATCCCCCGCCGTCTTTAGAGCAAGCGCCAGATCCTGAGAAGTCACCTCCCGAAGGATAGCTTGAATACCACGGTCGTCAATTTTGCCAAGATCATCAAACACAAACATCAACTGCCGGATGGCGTCCGCCATCTCTGGATCCGATTCTTCAAGCCTGGAAAGGATCGCCTGTTCGGTGCTTCGTCCCGCCTGATTTAGAATTTCCGCCACCGGTTTCACACCCCCCAGCACCTGTCCAGATTTTCCTGTCGTCTGGATTTCATTTTCCAGCACATCCGCCACCTGTTTGAGCACCTCCATGGAAACATCTTCCAAAGTGGCAATCCGCTTAATCACCTCATCCTGGAGACGTTCGGGAAGAGATGCAATGATTTGGCCCGATTTCGCCGGATCCATCTGTGCCAATATCAGGGCAATCGTCTGCGGATGCTCCGATCGGATAAAATTTGTCATCGTTTTCACATCCGCCTTATCAAGAATCTCTTTCAAACGTTCCTGAGCATCCTCCTCTTCCTCAACATCTTGTTCCTTCTCCTCTCCCTCTTTCCCTTTCTTGCTATTCTGTTCCGATCCCCGATCCCCCCCTTGCTCCTTTCCTTCTCTCCCCTCCCTCGAAGCAGGCAAGAAATCCTCCGGGATTCTTCCCGCTACCTCACGAAAAACACGGTTTATTTCCTGGGGAGGAAGGGAACCGATGCTCTGCTTTGCCTTCTCCAACTTCTCCACTTCTTCAGGCGTCAATTTTTCAAGAACTTTTTGCGAAACTTCCGGACTCAACACCGAAAGGATAATGGCTGCCTTTTCCGTGCCATCCATGTATATCACCCCATCAACTTTTTTCTACGCTTCTTCACTTTCCTTTTCGGAAGTTTCCTTCAACAGTGAACGGATAAGCTCCACCATCTCGTCTACATTCGTTCGTGCCAATACTGTTATCTTTTGAACTTCAGGTGAAAGGGCAATGCTTATGGGATAACCTCCTTCTGCGAGAAGAGGGGGACCCTGGGCCCCTGGAAGGGCAAGTTGTTGCTCCTTGAGCCACTTGAGGAATGGATTGAAGATAAAAAGATAAAAGAGGAAGAAAAGCAGCAGAATCGTCACATACTTTGCGGCAGGTAAAAGGACCTCTCGACTCAACAAACGATCGAGAAAGGAAACCTTTACCTCTTCCTCCTTCATCGTCTCGAAAGGTATATTGACGACACTCACCTTGTCCCCCCGATCCGGATTGAAACCGATGGCATTCTTTACAAGATTCTCAAGTTTTTTCATCTCCTCATCCGAACGGGGGACGTAAGTCCTCACTTCCTTTCCATCTTTCCCCTTTTTCATCTCATAGGTTCCGTCCAAAAGTACGGCGACAGAGAGAGATTTGATCTCTCCGGGGGGCAAGATCTTCTTCGTTACTACCTTGCTGATTTCATAGTTAATGGTATCACTCGTCTTCTTGAATTGATTCTGAGGCGGCTGTGTCTTCTTGGCAGTGAGGCCTTGGCCTGGAATGTTAGAGGCCACACCCGGCACCCCCGTCGCCGTTTTTGTGCTCGAGGATTTTTCTTCCGTATGTTGCTCACTCCGGACCACGGCATTGGGATCATATTTTTCCTCCGTCTGCTGGGCCGCCGTGAAATCGATCTTGGCAGACACCCTTGCCACCACTTTCCCTGGTCCTACCACCCGTTCCAAGATTGTCTGAACCTTTCTTTCCAACCTCCTTTCAATCGCTTCCTGAAGTTCTTGGTTATTCGAAGAAACCGCTTCCGCTCCATTTCCTTCCATCTTCGTTGTTAAAATGCTCCCCTTTTCATCGATTATCGTCACATTTTCGGGAGACAACCCTTCTACGCTGCTCGCCACCAAATACGCAATTCCCCGAATCTGGTTTTGATTCAACCGCATACCGGGTTTCAGCTTCAGTACTACGGAGGCCTTCGCCGGTTTTTGCTGCTCAACAAAAAGGGATTTTTCCGGCAATGAGATATGGACGCGGCAACGGGAAACTTCCGACAGCTGATTGATAGTCCTGGCCAATTCCCCTTGGAGAGCTCGGACATAGTTAATTTTCTGAACGAACTCCGTCACCCCTAGTTTGGACTGATCAAAGATCTCGAACCCAATTCCCCCTCCTTGGGGAAGACCCTTTGAAGCCAACGCCAAACGCGTCTCGTATACCTTGTCTTGCGGAATGAGGATGGTCGTGCCCGAGTCCGTCAATTTATAAGGAATCTTCTGCGCTTTTAACTGAGACAAGATAGCCGCCGCATCATCCGGATTGAGATTGGTGTAAAGGGGACGATAGGGAACCCGTCCCGCCCATACAACCAGAAAGAGGATAACGGCAAGGCAAAAGACACACGCTGACACCAGAATTATTTTCCTGCTCGCTGATAAACTCGTCCACATCCTTTTCAATTGATCCAACATTGAGATCCTCTCTCCCTTTCTTCTATCCTAACCTATCTTAGGTTTGCATACGCATAATCTCCTGATAGGCCTCCACTATCTTATTGCGAACCTGCATCATCATCCGAAAAGAGATGTCGGCTTTTTCGATGGCCAGCATGGTCTCATGGATGTTTCCACCTTCTCCCGTCGCAAGCTTCTTCACCGCCTCATCCGCCTCTTTCTGAAGCTCGTTCACCTTTTCCAGCGATTCCTTCAGCGTTTCTTGAAACGACTTCCCCTCCACAGGTCTTTCAACCTTTTGAGAGGGATCCTGCATGAGGGATTCAAGGGTACTTTGTATGGTTATATCTTTCACCATTCCCTCCTTCCATTAACGATTGGCAATATCCAACGCCTTCAGTGCCATATTCTTCGCAGCGTCGATGGCAGCGATGTTGGCTTCATACGACCGTGTCGCGTTGATCAGATTCACCATCTCCACCACGGTATTAACATTTGGCATCTTCACATACCCGTCCTTGTCCGCATCGGGATGCCCGGGATCATAGACAAGTTTAAAAGGGGTGGGATCTTTCACCACCTCTTTCACGCGTACCCCCTCCAAAGAATTCTTAAGCGCCTCCTGCATCGCATCGTCAAAGGTGGATCGCACTGGAACAGCTTCAAAGACTACATCCTGCCGCCGGTAAGGTCCTCCTTGCGGCGTCCGCGTGGTTTGAGCATTCGCAAGATTACTCGATATGATATTCAATCGGTATCGTTGCGCATTAAGAGCCGAACCGCTGATTTTAATCGCCGTAAAAAAGTCCATCTGCTATTTCACCCCTTCAATGGTATCTTTCAACCATTCAAGTTTTCTGGCCAGTATCTGCGCGTACGTATTGTAAAGCAACTGGTTGATAGCCAGATCTCCCATCTCTTCATCCAGTTGCACGTTATTTCCGTCCAGCCCTACTCCTGGCGCCTGACGAACCTTCACGACCGGGAGAATCTCCTCCTTTCCACCCTCCGGCAAATGGCGCGGATTCGTGCGGACCAATGGAAGGGTATCCCCCTTGATTTGACTCAACGTCTCCTCAAAATCGAGATGTTGTGCCTTGTAACCCGGTGTGTCCGAGTTGGCAATATTTGCCGCAATGAGGTCATGCTCCAATGACCTCAGGTTCATGACCTTTGCCAATAAATCCAGAGAAGGACTAAAAATATTGAGCAAGGTGCCACCTCCCTTCCATTCTCACTCTTTTTGTTGCAATATTCATACCAAAGTTTTCCTTTATTCTACCTCTCCCATTTGCCCAGAAAATTCCGAGTCCTGTCGATACTCCGACAGCTTGTTTCTCAACGTTCGAATGCTTATTCCCAGCATCTTTGCGGCCTTCGTCCGGTTCCCCCCCACTTCCTTCAAAGTTTTCAAGATCAGAAGTTTCTCCACCTCTTTGACCGATTGCCCGGCGGTTATGTTCAAATCTTTGACGCCCTGACCCAAAATTTCCCTCTCGTCCAACACAATATCAGTCTCTTCAATTCTTCCCCCTCGCGAGATGAGGACAGCCCGTGCCATTACATTCTGAAGTTCGCGTATGTTTCCAGGCCATGGATACTTTTGGAGTTTTTCCAAAGCTTCCTTCGAGATCGCCTTAACCTTCCGCCCATTCTCCCTCGAATACACTCCCACAAAGTGCCGAGCGAGAAGAGGGATATCTTCTTTCCTCTCCCGGAGAGGGGGTACGTTGACCTTGATAACATTCAAACGGTAGAAAAGGTCTTCACGAAAGGAATTCTCTTCAACCATCTTTTTAAGGTCGGCATTGGTCGTTGCCAAAACCCGCACATCCACGGGAATGGGGGCCTTGCCGCCTACCCGATCGATCTCGAACTCCTGCAAGACTCTCAACAACTTGGCTTGAAGGGGTTTCTGCATCTCCCCAATTTCATCCAGGAGGAGGGTTCCTTTGTTTGCCAATTCAAATTTACCCGTTTTCTGGGTCGACGCACCTGTAAAAGCGCCCCGTTCATGCCCAAACAGCTCGCTTTCCAAGAGATTCTCAGGAATGGCAGCACAATTCACCGCCACGAAAGGCTTGGATCTCCTTGGACTCTTGAAATGGATATACCGTGCGATCAGCTCTTTTCCCGTTCCGCTTTCTCCTTCAATAAGAACGGTGCATCGACTCGACGCAATGCTATCACAAAACGCCAACATCTCGCGAAAGGGGGCGGAATCCCCTACCAAGGTTCGGCCGAATCCCTCGATGTCCCTACCCTCCTTGCCAGTTCCTTCAGGAGAAGGAACCACATTGTCGATCACCTTTCGAAGGTCCTCAAACGAAAAGGGTTTGAGAATATAATCCATCGCCCCTCGCTTCATGGCATCGACCGCATCCCCTATCGTTCCATACGCCGTGATCACTAAAACAGGTGTGTCAGAAATTTGCCGTATTTTCGTTAGCACCTCAATTCCATTCATTCCTTCCATTTTCACATCCGTGATCACAAGATCCGGCCGCAGTTTCTCGAATTCTACCACTCCCTCCTCACCGCTCGCTGCCAGAAACACCTGCCATTCCGCGCGGATCAACGCCTCCTTCAAGGCCACCCGCATGTTGGGATCATCATCGATGACAAGAATACGACCTTTCTTCCCCATTTCCGACTCCTTGCTATCCCCTTTTTGCAGTCGATTTCCTGCACGCAGGGAGAAATACCTTGAAAACACTTCCGACTTCGGGCTCGCTTTCCACCTCGATAATTCCCCCATGCTGGTCGACAATGGTCTGAACTATAGCCAATCCCAGTCCCGTTCCCTTCCGTTTCGTGCTAAAAAAGGGCGTAAAAATTTTCTTCAACAAATCGGCAGGCATCCCCTTTCCGGTATCTCCCACCATAATTTTCACCAAACATGCCTGATCCTGCTTGCAAACCGACAAGAACGGTTCCCGCTCCGGATAGGTAAAGCGTTTTTCCAGTTTTGCCCTCAATGTGAGGACACCTCCAGCCGGCATGGCCTGGACCGCATTCAGGACAAGATTGAGAAAAACCTGCCAAATCAGCTCCCTGTCAGCCACAAGATCCACTTCCCGCGCCTCGTCAAAACTTCGTTGAAGCTCGATGGAGGATTGGGACAAAAGCGGTTGAATAAATTCCGAAAACTCTTCCAGAAAAGACATCAATGGAATCCTCGAAATACTTGGCTTGTGGGGACGTGTAAACTGTAAGAGATTTGAAATAATATGGTCCATGGTCTTCACGGACGTCAAGATATGGTCGCAAAAAGCCTGTTTTTCCTTCTGTCCCTCCAGATCCTTCTTCAACACAGAGGCAAATAATTCAATACTCCCCAGCGGATTTCGAATTTCATGGGCGACCTGCGCCGCCATCTCCCCCATCTCCGCCAGGCGATCGCGCCGAGCCAGCTGCTGTTCAAGCCGTTTTAGTTGAGTTCTGTCTTGAAAGATGAAGATTGAACCTATAACTCGCGCGTTACGATCCTTTAGCTGGGAACGCCATATCCCAACCGTTTGGAAGACATCCTCCCTTCGAAACGCCTGCGTCTCGATGATGGGCTGGTGGTCCGTTGCAAGGGAATCGAGAAAGAGTGACCCCCAAGGATATTTCGCAAATAATGCTTTCAGGCTCATTCCCGTAGCCTTTTCCATGGGGATCTGAAACATTTCACTCGCCACGCGGTTGAAAAGGGACACCTTCCCCCTTTGATCACAAACCAATATTCCCACGTCCAAGCTTTCAAGAATATTCCTCAAATAATTTGCCAGGCGTTCCTTTTCCTTCAGGTTTTTGGCCAAAGCCTCGTTCTTTACTTTCAATTCCGCATTGAGGACATCGACCTGCTTCTCCAACTCGTGATAGGAATTTTCAAGGCTTCGAGTGGCCTCTGTAAAGGATTCAAAGGCGGCCTGTAACATTTCCACGTAATCGGAAGGAATTCCCTTCATCGTCGAGGGCATGTTCATCACTGTCTTCTCTCCATTCCGTTTTGAAATTCCCGGGCATGTCGGATGAACCAACCAAATGTCTGCTTCAGATCCTCTGCGTTCCGCTTCCAGAAAGGATCCGCCGCCTGGGTTCCCAAGGCCTCATACACCCCCTGGACCTTTTTAAGATTCTTTTTTCGCTCATACAACACACCCAGCCGATAGAGCGCCCAGTCTCGCTGACTTCCCGGTGGAACATTTTTCACGATTTTTTGGTAGGCCGTGATTGCTTCGTCCGTTTTCCCTTCGAGAACAAGCAGTTCCGCCAACTGTAACTGTATCTCCCATTTCAGCCACACGACTTGAGCACCCGTCTCACCCTTCTCTACTTTCGCAAGGAGCTTTCTGGCGGCAAGGAGAAATTCCCTTGCCATCTTCACGTCTTTCTTTTTCATATAACACATCGCCACCTTGTAAGAGAGAAAAGCCTTGTCCTGAGCGGGAAAATCCCCTTCCATGGCCGCTTGGTAGGCCTCTCTCGCCAGCAGCCATTTTCCCTCATTATAAGCAAAATCCCCCAACAACCTGTTTATATACGGAAGGAGCGGAGAGTGGGGAAACATCCGGCGATACCACTCCAGCAAAGCAAGTGACTCTTTCTTCTTCCCCGCCATGTTCAACCCTTTTACATGGAGCACAAAGAGGGCTTCCACCTTTTCTTTCTCTCTCTCTGTACGCACCAACGACAAAATCTCCTTCAGCTCGTTCGATATAAGGGCTGCGGCTTTCAAATTGTCCATCTTCGGAAGAAACGCCTGAAGAGAATCAACAACCTTTTCCCTCTCTTTCGCCAACGGATACGCCTCCAGGAATTTTGTTGTAAGCATTAAAGCGCGGGGATAATCCTTTTTCAGAATCGTCAACATCAACACATTAAAATCATAGGTCCTCTTCAAATCACCCCTGAGCTTCTTCGTTTCAAGGGTCTTAAGTATCTTTTCTGCCTCCTTCAGTCGCCCTTTTTTCAAATAGCATCCTGAAACCTCTAAAAGTAACGGCAGATTCACCGGTAAAGCCGCTTTTTTGTAGAGTCGATAAGTTTCCACACACCGTGTAAAACGCTTCCTCTTTACATCTTCCATAACCATTGCCAACAAGGTCTTATTCAACAACTTCCGTCCCTCTTCAGCTTCGGGGGCATTTGGATAGGTTTGAACAAGCTTCATGAAGACTGCCGCCGCCTTATCGGGATCCTTTTTAAGGAGGAGTTTCCCTTTTTGGAGAAGGGCTTTCTTAAGAATAAAGGGGTCGTTTTGTTCCTTCAAAATTTTATTATACGCCTGGAGAGGAAAATAATAGGGATCCGGCCCATAATAAAATCCCCTGTATTTGATTCCCGGATGGCGCTGTGAAAGGTCCGCCATCCGCATCGTTGCCGTAACGGCTTGCTTGCTCTTTGGATACTGCGAAATAATCTTTGAATAAATCTTCAGTGCTTCCCTGCACCGATTCATCCTCTCGTACAAGGATCCAATCTTTAACATCAAAATTGCTTTCTGCGCTTCTGAAGACGAAATGTTCAAGGCGGTAAACATGAGATCAAGGGCCTGATCATATCGTCCATCTTTCGCAAAAATCGCCGCCATGTTCTCAAGGGTTTTAAAATTTGTAGCCATCGATTGAGGCCACTGCGTCAACGCCTTTTGATAAATTTCGATCGCCCTTTGCACGTCCCCCTGATAATACAAGGCGTCCCCAAGAGAATATGTCACATCCTGAAGAAATCTCCCCCGCGGATATTTCTCCAGATATTCCCTAAAAACCGATTCCGCCGATGAAAAAGATTGCTTTAACAACTGCAATTGACCAATCAAGAAGAGAGCCTCTTCGGCGTACGTGCTCTCAGGATACTTTTCTATCACGCGCCGTCCCACCTCAATAGCCTGATTATAAAACGTCAACGTTTTATAGAGGCTCATAAGATCCATGAGGGCTCGAGGCTCCCAGGATGCCCCCGCATACTTCCCTAAAATCTCCTTATAAGCCTCAGAGGCCCTTATGGCGCCTTTAGGATTTTGTCCTCCAATCCAATAGAGGGATTTTGCCCAATAATATGCGCTTTCTTCCGCTTCCCTCGTCCGAGGAACCTTGTTCATGATACGCCGGAATAGTTTTGCCGCTTGCCGATAATCCCTTTGGTCATAGGCTCTTTTCGCCTTCTTCAAGAGTACGTAAATGGTCGAATCGTTTGCCGATGGCAGGATCAATTTATTTGTTTTATTTGTTGTTTCTCCCGCCTTTTTTCCTTCCGCGGCTTTTTGAGGTTTTCTCTTTTGATCTGCCGATTCCTCTTTCGAAACGGCCTTCTTGGCATACGACGCCTTCGGAGCCGCTACCTTTGTCGAGCTTGTAGCGCGCGATCCTTTTGTCCCCTCCAGATTTTTTCCGGTTTTGGGCTTTCCTTTCGTCACAGCCACTCTGGCAGGGCTGGCTTTTCTCCGTGAAGAAGGTCGGTGTACAGGCGATTTCTTACCTAATTTCCTGGAACTTCTCATGTTTTTCACACTCACAACCACCTGGGGAGGGGTCCGTCTCTGATATTTAACGTATTCGGGTCTTCGCACTCTCAGGTTCATCACAACCTTGATTCCCTTGGGAAAGGCATATATTACAAGGTCTTTAACAACCCCCTTTCCGACCTTTAATCTCTTTTTTTTCATTCCCTTCCGGGCACCTGGAAAAAGAAGAACAAGGGATGTCCCTTTCCAATAGGAGCCGGTCCGCCGAGGAACGGCATTTTTGAAAAGGAACCTAATCCTTACAAAACTCGCCGTTGTTCCTACTTTTATCCCCTTAAGAATCGGTACGGAACGTCCCCATACCGTAACGCCATGCAACAAGAGAAAGAGGACACCCATCAAACAGAGGTATTTCCCGCTTTTTGGCACAAGACTCTTCATCAAACCAATGTCTACGCAAAAACCATACCACACACCTTCGGGCCCTCCTGGACCCATGTTCGCGAAACTTTATCTATTTACAAAACCTTATCGTGGGAATACCCGCAGGAGCGCCTTTTTCTTTTCTTAAAAACTCAAAAAACGTCAATTTTTTGACAGTAAGGAGGATGGATGATCGCCTTTTCCGGTAGATTCGAGTGCTATTTTTTTCTTTTTCATCTTCTCAACCAATGTCGTACGATTCATCCCCAACATCTTGGCTGCTCGGTTTTTTACACCTCCCGCCTTTTTAAGGGCATGAAGGATCAATTCCTTTTCGTACTCGCTCACGGCTGTGCTGAACTGAATCCCACTTTCCAAGACCTTTTCAGGAGAAAAATCTGTTTTTACCGAAAACTCAAACATTTTATCCGGGAGATCGTTCACTGTAATGACGCCCTCCCCTTTCAAGACTACCAATCGCTCCACAAGATTCTCTAGCTCCCGAATGTTTCCTGGCCATGGATATTTCATGAAATATTCCATGGCCTCATCCTCGATCCCTTCGATATGGGACTCGTTCTTCTCATTAAAACGGGCAAGAAAATACCTCGTCAACAAGGGTATATCTTCTTTTCTCTCCCTCAATGGAGGAAGTTCGATAGGTATAACATTAAGTCGATAATACAAATCTTCTCGGAATCGATTTTCCTGGACGGCCTTTTCCAAGTTACGATGGGTAGCTGCAATAACCCGAATATCTACTGATATAGACCTTACTCCACCAACTCGTTCGATTTCATGTTCTTGTAATACGCGCAATATCTTTACTTGGAGGGCCGGACTCATATCCCCGATTTCATCAAGAAAAATCGTTCCCCCATTAGCCAGTTCAAACCTTCCAATCCTCGTATGGGTGGCCCCTGTAAAAGCCCCTTTCTCGTGTCCAAAAAGCTCACTCTCCAAAAGGTCTTCCGGAATGGCCCCGCAATTCACCGGCACCAAAGGGTGATTCCTACGGCTACTCAACTCGTGTATCGCACGGGCCGTCAACTCCTTTCCCGTTCCGCTTTCCCCAAAAATCAAGACCGTGCTGTTTGTCCGTGCAACCCTTCTTATCAATTCAAATACCTTTTGCATCGCAGCGCTTTTACCAAGCAGATTGCTCAACCGATCCTCTTCTACCCCCTTTTCTTTCTCTAAGTTCAACCGGGCTTGCGATACTGCTTGTCTAAGGACCTTCCGAAGAGATTCCACCTTCAAAGGCTTTCTCAAATAGTCAAAGGCCCCCAATTTCATTGCCTTCACTGCACTTTCTACATCAGCATAACCTGTAAACAGGATAACTACGGGGGCATGAGGAAGTCGTTTCGCCGCCTCCAGAACCTCAATCCCATCTGCTTTGGGCATTCGAAGATCCGTCAATACGATATGAAAAGGGATCTTCTGTAACCGAGCAATACCGCTAATTCCATCCTCTACCGTCTCTACCTCGAGCCCTTCTGAAGACACGAATTCCCTCAAGAATTCCCGATACCTGGAGTCATCTTCCAAAATCAAAACTTTTATGGGAACAGAAGGTATTTTTTTGGATTGATCCACTATCTTCACCAGTTGGCAGTATTCACGACATATTACTTTATATTATCATTACAACCTATGATAATGAAAAGATAATATTTGTCAATAGCAAACCACATTCCATCCTAATCAACGAGATCTTTGCACCCCCACCCTTTTACAATGGGGCTGTATAGCGCACTGGCTACAATGAGGAGAAAGGGGGGTACATATATTCTGACCGAATGTCACAAGCAAATCGTTATACTCAATCCAATACTCTCGAGGAAGGATTTGCCGAAGCGCCATCTCTGTTTTTTCAGGGGTTTTGGTTTCAACCAATCCCAAACGATTAGACACTCGATGTACGTGCGTATCCACACAAATTCCCAACTTACCAAATCCTTGGGTTATAACAAGGTTAGCAGTTTTTCTCCCCACCCCTTTCAACTCCAACAATTCCTCTAAAGTATCCGGTACGTTGCCACCATATTTCTCGACAAGAGTATCACATAACTCAAGGATTCTTCTCGCCTTCGTATGATAGAATCCCGCCGGATAGATGGCCTTCTCAATCTCCTCCACCGAAAGAGTCCGCATTTTTTTCGGTGTCGATGCAAGAGAGAGTAATCTTTGCGTCGCCTGACGCGTTACGACATCTTTCGTTCTGAGGCTAATAAGGGTCGCAATCAAAACCGCAAAGGGGGAACGCCGTTCTTTTGCCACTTCCGTAACAATTGGTTCTTGAAACTTCCTGTTTTCTACTCGAAGTGTTTCGATTATTTGGCGGATTTCCTCATTCGTCATCAACAATCTCCAATCTCTTCAGCCTGACCTTCCACGGCAAGATGCATGGCAACTTCCAAGACACGTTGATCTTTCCCGAGTACTTCATAAATCTTTCTGAGAGACCAACCTTGCCGCTTCATCTCTCTCACCCGTGAAACCAACGAAGGGGGATATTGCAAGAGGAGAGAGGCAACGTCATCCTTTAATGCCTTGGAGGCCCTTCTTCTTGCCGATTCTGTCGGAAAAAATTTACGAATGGCCTCTTGTTTGCTTCTCTTCATCCCATTCATTCTCCCTCAAAATAGCCGGAAGTTCCCGTATGTCATGGATGATAAAATCGGGACGATATTTTTTTAACGAATTTTCCTTTTCCTCTGAATTCGCTACTACACAACTAAAACACCCCGCGTTTCGAGCCACAAGAATATCGTTCCTCCCGTCTCCTACCATTAAAGTCTTCCGGATCGATCCTCCCAAACCCTCAACGATGCCTCGTAAAAAGGAAGGGTCTGGTTTGGGAACCTTTCCATCGGCCTCACCCACGACGACTTCGAAAAATGACGCGACCCCGAGCCCCTCAAGAATCTTTCTCGCAAAGGCCTCCGTTTTATTCGTCAATACGGCAAGGAGATACTTTCCTTTCAAATCTTCTAGTGTCTCCGGCACGCCCGGTAGAAGGACCGTCGTATCGAGGAGATGTTCAGCATAATAGGCCGTGAAAATTTTTCTTGCCTCGGACAATTTCTCAAGGTGGCGTTCCGTCAAACACCGACGTAACAGGGTTTCGATACCGTCTCCCACATAAGAAACGATTGTTTCTTCGGGAAGGGGAACAAGACCCAATCCCCTCAAGGCCGCATTGGCTGCTGAAGAAAGGTCCGATCGGCTGTCGATGAGGGTTCCATCCAGGTCGAATACAACACTAACCGAATGATTCACGCTCCCACTTCCTCTAAAGAAACACTCACAATCTTCGACACACCCGGTTGTTCCATGGTAACTCCGAGAAGTGATTTTGCACATGCCATGGTATGTTTATTGTGAGTAATAAGTATGAATTGTGAGATTTCGGAAAGCTCCATAATCAACTGATTAAAGCGGGCTATGTTGTTATCATCAAGTGGTGCATCCACCTCATCCAAAACACAAAAGGGGCTGGGACGTGCCAGAAATAGGGCAAAAAGGAAGGCGATGGCAACAAGGGCCTTCTCGCCACCAGACAGTAATCGGATGACCTGCAAGCGCTTGCCGGGCGGCTGGGCAAAGATCTCCACCCCTGTCTCCCGGTAGTTGTGAGGGTCTGTCAAACGTAACTCCGCTTTCCCTCCACCAAACAACTTGACGAAAAGATTGGCAAAATTCCCTTGGATTCTTTCGAACGTTTCCTTAAAACGCACCGCCGTGGTGCGGTTAATCCGTTGGATGGTTTCTGTCAAGGTTTGGATCGCATCCAACAAATCATCCCGCTGCTGTTCCAAAAAGGTTATACGCTCTTTCAACTCTTCAAATTCCTTGACGGCCACAAAATTGATTTCCCCGATCTGCCGTAATTTCTCCTCGAGTCTTGCGATTTCTTTTTCCTCAGGAGGGTGTTCTTTCTCAATATCGGCGGCTACCTTTTCCCTCAAATCCACCTGATATCGATCTTTTATCTCTTTCCACAAAGTATTCGATTCCAACCCAACCCGGGAAAGCTCCAGCTGTTTCGCAGAAAGCTCGTCTTTGAGCTCCTTTAACTCTTTGAATATTTTTGACTTTTCCATCTCCAAAGCAACAACTGCTTCCTTCTCCCGGCGTAAAAGAAGTTCCTTCTTCTCCATATCCTGCTTCATTACCTCAAGAGCTGCCTCTGATTCTTCCAACTCCCCTTGCAAGGTGTTCAGCTCACCCGAAAGTTTTTCCAAATCCCTACCCAGTGCCAAGATCTGATGTCGTTTCTCTTCTATTTCGCGATCGAGCCTCTTCCTTTGATTCTCCACGGCAGTCTCATTTGCCACTAAACTCTGGAGTTTTTCTTTCAACTTTGCTTCTTCCACCTTGAGTTGGTGAATCTCCTGGGATTTCTCCTCCACGACTGCTTTCAAATTACGAATCCTCGCTTCATAATCTTCCGTCTTTTCACACAAATCCTCTTGGCGTTTCCGATACTCCAATAAAGCGTGTTCTTCCTCCTCCCTTTGACGCATAGAAGTCTCAATAGCACCACATAGCTCCTCTATTTCGGAGCTCAAAAGGCCAACTTGTTTTTCTACCCATTCCCGGTGTGTTTCAAGCCTTTCCACCTCATGCTGACAAGAGCGAAAAGCGATCTCTTTTTCCTGAATATCATCACGGATCGCTTTAAATTCTTCACTCAAAGACGCCACCCTTTCCCTAACACGGTTTGCGGTGGAAACAAGGGACCTTTTTTCCCTCTCCAGCTCCCTGATTTTTTTCTTCAACCAATTTATTTTACGGTTCCGAGCGATCCTTCCCTCGGCTTTTCTCCCCTCGCTCCCCCCAACTATCACTCCATTGGGATAGAAAACATCTCCTTCCAATGTCACTAAGATACCAGAGAATCCATTTCGTTTCTGGATATTGAAGGCAACCTGAGGCGTCTTCACCACCCAAACATCTTTGAGAAGACAAGACAAAATCTTTTTTTCCTCTTCGTCCGCCTTTACGTATTTTATAAGTGGCTCCAATTCCTCTTCCGCCGACGAAGGGGTATCCCCACATTCCATCAAATTATCCGTAGGTATCAACCCACTTCGACCTGCTTTTTTCTCTTTTAAAAAAGAAAGGGCCTGGAGTACCGTCTCATGGGTGTCTACCACCACAAATTCAAGCTCGTCCCTCAATACCGCCTCAAGGGCCTTGTCATACTGGGGATCAATCTCAATGGTATCCGCTACCAACTTACAAACGGAAGAATTCTTCTTTTGCCCCCCGAAATATTGTGCCATCAACGCCTTGGCTCCCGCAGAGGAAATATCTTCCAAGCGTTGCTGAATCGCCAAAAGGGAGGACAAACTCGAGCGGTTTTCCGTCAATTCTCTTTCCAACGACGAAAGCTGTTCTTCCAATTCACGTTTTTGCTCTTCTGCCTCCCCCAACCTTGCCTGGAGTTCTTCGCTTTTCTTTTTCAACTCTATCAGCGATTTTTTCAATGAATCACGAAGACGGCGCTGCTCCAGTTCCGCATCTGTCAAAGCCGCAATCTGATCTCTTACGGTCTTAAGTTCGCTCTCTCGTGCTTTTATTCCCCGCTTCGTTTCTTCTATCCTTTCGTTAAGCTGGATGATCTTGTTTTTCACCTCCACCTCAGCCGTCATGGTTTCAAATACTATCCGGCGATGGTTTTCAAAATCAGTTTCTAACCTTTCAAGCCGCCCCTTTTCAGACAAGAAGATTGCCGCTCTCTTCTCCAGCTCCTGTTGCCGTCTTGCCAGATCATTTCGGACCTTTGCTATTTCTTCCTCCAATTTCCCCTTTTCTCGCACCAATGCTTCTCTACGTTGGACGATCTCTTTTAAGGTATTCTTGACTCCTCTTAGCGTTTCTTCCAAACGCCCTCTTCGCTCCCTCAGGGAAAAAAGTACATTCCTTCCCTTGTCTACGACATCCCGTTGTTTAGCAAAACGCTCACTTAGGTCTCGAAGCTCTTCCTCGCGCTCAAGGAGTTTCGTTTGGGCTTCCCCTACGTTCGCCTCTGCCTTTTCCCACGCAGTTTCTTTTCCCTTTACTAACTGGACAAGCCTTTCCTTCTCTTTTTCGAGTTTTTCGACCTTCTCTTGAACGTTTCTCCATTGGAAAAGGGCCCGTCGCACAACTAAAGCGTCCAATTCCCCTTTGAGCCGCTGATACCGCCTCGCCTTGGCCGCCTGACGCTTCAACCGGTTGGCCTGCCGATTTACCTCATACAGGATATCCTCCACGCGCGCGAGATTTTGTTTCGTCGCCTCCATCTTTCTCAGGGAAATTTCCCGCCTCTCCTTATACTTTGAGATCCCTGCCGATTCATCGAGAAGGAGACGACGTTCTTCAGGCCGCGCATTGATGATGGCATCGACTTTACCCTGTTCAATGATAGCGTAGGAGTTTGTCCCCAGTCCCGTTCCCAAGAAGAATTCGGTAATATCCCGCAGACGGCACCGATGTTTATTCAACCAAAATTCACTTTCTCCCGTACGATAAACTACCCGGCGAATTTCGATTTCCGGTAGTTCACGATATGGTTCACAAGCCAAACCATTCGAGTTGTCCAGAACCATCCGCACTTCCGCTCTACCGAGGGGCGCCACACCCTCTGCCCCCGCGAAAATGATATCTTCCATGGAACGGCTTCTCAAAAGTTTTGGGCTTGTAGCCCCCATCACCCATAAAAGGGCATCAAGGATATTACTTTTCCCACAACCATTCGGCCCAACGATGGCCGTAATTCCCTCCGGAAAATCAATTGCCGTGGAAAATGGAAAGGATTTAAACCCTGCAAGTTCAAGGCGCTTGATTCTCATCGCTCGTCTGTCGCCCCATGAAGACAGAAAAGATTCAACAGAACTGTCTTTACTCGAAGGTTTCCGTTTTTTTCTGTTCCATATACGAGATGGCGTTGCGCAAACGTTCTAGGGTCGTTTCTTTCCCCAAGACCTCCATCACCTCAAAAAGGCCGGGACTTACTGTCTTTCCAGTCAATGCAACTCGCACCGGTTGAGCAATTTTTCCCAATTTAATCCCGTGTGCCTCCACGACCTTCTCGAAACATTTTTCCACGTTGGACTCTTCAAATGTATCTAGTGATTCCAAACAGGAAACAAGCTGGGTAAAATAAGGCACAAGCGCAGGTTTCAAAAACTTTTTGGCCGCTTTGGCATCATATTCGAGTCTTTTCACAAAGTAAAAACGCATTCCTTCTGCCATCTCTTTTAGGGTGCGGCTACGCTCCTTAAGGGTGCGAACCGCCATGACAAGCTTCTCCTCGGAAAAGGTGAGATTTTCCCTCAGAAGGAAAGGCCGAACCTTGTCTGCAAGGTCTTCCTCAGAAATAGATCGAATGTAATGCCCATTCAGCCACAGCAATTTGTCTGGATTAAAGACAGCCGCTGACTTCCCTATCCCCTTGAGATCAAAAAGGTCTATCAGCTCTTCTTTCGAAAAAATCTCTTGATCCCCGTGAGACCACCCTAGTCGGACAAGATAGTTAGTAAGGGCTTGAGGTAGATACCCCTCCTCCCTATAGGCCAAAACAGATACGGCACCGTGACGTTTGCTCAAACGTTTATGGTCTTGTCCCAATATCATGGGTACATGAGCAAAATGGGGAAGAGGATATCCCAAGGCTTGATAAATTAGGATTTGACGAGGGGTATTGTTCAAATGGTCATCTCCCCGGATTACATGCGTCACCCCCATGGTGGCATCATCCACCACCACGGCAAAGTTGTAGGTGGGAACTCCATCGGCTCGAACAATGACGAGATCATCCAGTTCCTTTACGTCAAATTGGACCTCTCCTTTTACGAGATCCTTTACCACAATCGTTCCTTCCTCCGGGCACTTGAAACGCAACACGAACGGTTTATCTTCAGGAAAATCGGTACGAAACCGGCACGTACCATCGTATTTGGGCTTTCGTCCCTCCTTTAGTGCCTGTTTCCTTTTTTCTTCCAGTTCTTCCGGGGTGCAGTAACAACGATACGCCCATCCCGTCTCCAGGAGTTGCTGGGCAGCTCCCCGATACAATTCCAGCCGGTCAGTCTGGAAATAGGGTCCTTCATCCCAATCTAGCCCCAACCACTGCATGGCTTCCAAAATCACGTTGATCGAATCTTGTGTAGAGCGCTGGCGATCGGTATCCTCTATACGCAGAATAAACTTGCCCCCCGTATGCCTCGCGTAAAGCCAATTAAAAAGAGCGGTTCTCGCTCCCCCTATATGGAGGTACCCCGTAGGACTGGGGGCAAAACGGGTAATCACCTTCGCTAATGTTGTTTGTTTGCTCACCAGTTTTAAATTCCTCCCTTCAAACTCCGTTTTCCCGGACAACTATAATCTCCCCACCGAGATCTCCCCACATCACTTCAACCGTGTCTCGATATGAAGTTTCAACAACAAAACCACAATAATCTGGCTGAATAGGCAATTCCCGGTGTCCTCGATCCACAAGTACCGCCAAGCGAACCAAACGGGGACGTCCCAAACAGAAAAGGGCATCCATGGCCGCCCTAGCACTTCTTCCCGTAAAAATGACATCATCCACCAAAAGAATTGCCTCATCTTCAATTGATACCGGCAATTCCATCGGCAGTAGCCCTTTAGAAGGCAGTAGACGATGGATATCATCCCGGTACAACGTGGTATCCACGGACCCCACCACCACTCTCTCTACTCCCATTTCGAGGAAAACCTCCTCCAGACATCGAGCAACACGCATCCCCCCGCTCTGGATTCCAACAACTATAGGAAATTTGTCACCTTTGAATTCGTCGTAAATCTCTCCCCCTATCTCTGAAAGGATCTGCGACACTTGATCAGGTAGACAGAGGGTCTCTTTCGCCATCAATGGATAATTCTCCCAATACGCCCCCATCGAACCTTGTGCGCCCAATCCGGGGCCAAATAATCCCAAGACCAATAAAGGATCAACGCCTTGCCTTCAATAAATCGCTTGTCAACGAATCCCCAAAACCGGCTGTCATAGCTGTGATTCCGATTATCTCCCATCATGAAATATGCATTTTTAGGGACCACAACTGGACCAAAATGTTCTTGGATCTTCCCGATGGCCCCTCCTACGTATCCCCGATAGACTCCCCACGGGTCATGAATCTGCCTTCCATTGATGAGTATCTTCTTACCCACTATCTCCACCGTTTCTCCGGGGAGACCAATCACCCGTTTGATGAAATCCTTGCTGTGGTCTTCCGGGAAGACGAACACAACGACATCTCCTCGCTTGGGCGACGAGATGGGAATAAGTGTGGTTCCCCCTCCGGGTAGATAAATACCAAAGATGCGGTACGGTATTCTTATACCATAAGCAAACTTGCTCACCAGGAGATGATCTCCCACCAATAGCGTCGGTTCCATGGAACCCGACGGTATCTTGAAGGCCTGAATCACGAAAGTTCGAACAACCATCGCGATCAAAAACGCAATGAGGATCGACTCTCCGTATTCTCTGAACCAAGACTTCTTTTTCACGTCCCTTGAACTGGTAAAAATTCTCCTTCCCATATCACCCTTCCACTGAAAGGATGGCGAGAAAGGCATCCTGGGGAATATCGACCCTTCCTACACGCTTCATCCGTTTCTTCCCTTCTTTTTGTTTCTCAAGCAGTTTCCGCTTACGCGTAATATCCCCCCCATAACATTTTGCGGTAACGTTTTTTCTCAATGGCTTTATCGTCTCACGAGCGATAATTTTCGATCCTATGGCCGCTTGGATAGCTACCTCAAAAAGTTGGCGCGGAATAAATTGCTTGATTCTTTTGATCAAATCCCTCCCCTTTGCGTAGGCTTTGTCCTTGTGGACGATAAGAGACAACGCATCCACGATTTCACCGTTGATTAAAACGTCCAATCTTACCAGATTTGCCGGTTTGAAGGCAAGAAACTCATAGTCAAACGAGGCATATCCCCTGGTAGACGATTTAAGACGGTCATAAAAATCGATGACAATTTCATTCAAAGGCAGTTCATACGTCACAACCACTCGATTGGAAGAATAAAATTTTATCTCCTTTTGGACCCCCCGTCTCTCTTCACACAGTTTCAAGACGGTTCCAACGAAATCCGAAGGAATATGTATTGTCCCCAGCATAACAGGTTCCAAAATCGACTGGATTTTCACTGGAGGGGGGAGTTGGACGGGATTTTCCACCATAACCTTCTTCCCATCGGTCTGAATCACCTCATATCGAACCGTCGGGGCCGTCGTTATCAACTCCAGCTCAAATTCCCTCTCCAATCGTTCTTGAACGATCTCCATGTGGAGAAGCCCGAGAAAACCACACCGAAAACCGAATCCCAAGGCTAATGATGTCTCCGGCTCAAACCGAAAAGAGGCGTCATTCAGTTGCAACTTTTCCAACGCATCTTTGAGGTCATCGTACTTCCCGGCATCGACGGGATATAGTCCGCTGAAGACCATCGGTTTAACCTCTTTAAAACCCGGAAGGGCCTCCGCGGCGGGGCGTTTTTCAGAGGTAATGGTATCCCCAATACGGGTATGGGAAATATCCTTAATGCCCGCTGTCAGGTATCCAACCTCTCCTGGCCCCAGCACATCCAACGTTACAGAATGAGGAGCGAACGTACCCACGGAGGTAACCTCATAAACCTTTCCCGTTGACATAAGACGAATGTCCATTCCTTTGTAAATCCTTCCATCAAAAACACGGACAAGGATGACTACCCCCATGTAGCTATCGTACCAAGAATCAAAAATGAGGGCCTTAAGAGGGTTATCCGGCTCCCCCGTCGGAGGTGGAATACGATTGACGATCGCCTCTAAAACCTCCGTAACCCCCGTCCCTTCCTTGGCACTCACCAAGAGCGCCTCCGAAGGATCGAGACCCACCATTTCATAAATTTCCTGCTTTACCTTGTCAGGATCGGCGCTGGGCAAATCGATTTTGTTGATGACGGGTATGATTTCGAGATCTTGATCCACCGCCGTGTATACATTGGCCAAGGTTTGCGCCTCCACGCCCTGAGCGGCATCCACTACCAGGATGGCTCCTTCACACGCTGCGAGGCTCCTAGACACTTCGTAGGAAAAATCGACATGCCCCGGTGTATCAATAAGATGAAAAATATACGTTTGTCCATCTTTCGCCCGATACCGCATACGGACGGTTTGTGCCTTTATCGTAATCCCCCGTTCCCTTTCGAGATCCATCTTGTCGAGAAACTGGGCCTTCATCTCACGGGGAGAAACCGTCTGAGTCACCTCCAATAAACGATCGGCCAATGTCGATTTCCCATGATCCACATGAGCAATAATGGCAAAATTTCGAATGGCTGTCTGTTTCATGCCTACCGTTTAACAATAGTCGCTTTGGAAATGCGAAGGGAAGTTTCCCTCAACAATTTACGTTTGGCCCGCTCCGCCTCAGCAATACTCGAAAAAAACCCAACCCATACACGATAGTAAGTTCCCGATCTTCCCGGAATCGTTACTCGAAGAATATGTGGGGTATATCCGGCTCCTTTCAATGCCTCTGCCATACTCAATGCGCGTTTTTTATCCCGAAACGCTGCGACCTGGAGGGCGTAATCCCCTTCCTTTTCCCTGCTGGCATTTGGGAGAGAAGGGGGTGTTTGGCGCTGTCTTTTAGGAATGACAGATCTATTTTTCTTCTTAACAGCATCGGGATACACCTCCGCCCCCCCCCGACTGAGCTCTTGATCCCCTACCTTGGTAAGTTGGTCATAGAACGTAATGTCAACCTTCTCTTGATCTTTCCCTTCACCCGTGTCGGAGGTATCTGGTACCACGTGCTCTGCCTTTTCTCCATAGGCAGTTTCTACCTTTTCGGCAGTGGGCGCCAACCCTTCCCGAATGGCATACTCCTTACCGACCACCACTCCAATAAGAAAAAAGATCGTCGAAGAAATGAGAGCCACGATGAGAGTCGTCAAGGGAGAACTCGTTTCCGTTTTCCTTTCTTTACCTTTCTTCCCCATCGAACCATCACATCCTTTGTGGCGCCGATATACCTAAGAGATCAAGCCCATTCTGTATGACACGTTTCACGCACTCCACAAAGAAAAATCTCGCTTCGCTCAATTCACGATCTTCCGTCAAGACACGGGTGTGATTGTAATAGTGATGAAACATCCCCGAAAGCTCATGAAGAAAATAGACCAGACGATGCGGCTCCAAGCTCTCGGCGCTTTGGTAAATCACCTCCGGAAATTTCGCCATTTGTTTCATGAGCCGCTTCTCGCCCGGATGCGTCAATTTCTCCCAGGAAACAGAGTCATGCGAGGGACAGGAAATCCCCGCATCTTTCGCTTTCTCCTCAATACTACAAATGCGCGCGTGGGCATATTGAACATAATACACGGGATTCTCGTTCGATTGGGATCTTGCGAGATCCAAATCAAAATCGAGAGGAGAATCGGATCGTCGCATGAGGAAAAAGTATCGTGCCGCATCTTTCCCCACCTCATCCAGCACCTCACGCAGCGTTACAAAAGTCCCTCCCCGCGTGGACATGGAAATCTTCTTCCCCTCGCGGAGAAGGTTGACCAATTGAATGAGAACGACTTCCAGTTGTTCGGCCCGATAGCCCAATGCTTCGATCACCCCTTTCATCCTCGGGATATAACCATGGTGGTCCGCTCCCCACACATCGATAACCACGTCAAACCCACGCCGAAATTTATCCCAATGGTAAGCGATGTCCGAGGCAAAATAGGTGGTCTCACCATTCTTCCGTATCACCACCCGGTCCTTCTCGTCTCCGAATTTCGAACTCAAAAACCAGTGAGCGCCCTCCCGTTCGACAATGAAACCACGTTGCCTCAAATCCTCCAGGGCCGCCGTCACCTCGTCTTTTTCGAAAAGGGAGGCCTCCGAAAACCATACGTCAAACGTTACGCCAAAGGATTCCAAATCACGCTTGATAGAATCGAGAATCTCCCGAGAGGCTATCTCTCTACAATACCGAACTGCCGTCGCCTCTTCCATTTCCAACAACTCATTCCCCTTCTGTTCCCAGATACGACGCGCGATTCTCCGGATATAGTCTCCCTGGTAGAAATCCTCAGGAAAGATGATCTCCTCTCCCGCCAGTTCCCGCAGCCGGAGGTACACGGATCGGCCCAAGATGTCCATCTGCCGCCCCACGTCATTGATATAGTACTCCGTTTCCACAGTGTGGCCCACAGCCCGTAAAAGACGCGCAAGAACATCTCCCACCGCCGCTCCACGGCCATGACCCACGTGGAGAGGACCCGTTGGATTGGCGCTCACAAATTCTACCTGGATTTTCTTCGGGGCCTCGAGCGACGAATGCCCATATTTGGCACCCTGTGACGCAATCTCCCCCAACACATCGAACCACGTCTTCTCGGACAACACAAAATTGATAAAACCCGGCCCTGCCACCTCGACTGATGCAAAATAGGAGGTTTCTTCTAATTTTTCTACCAACTTTTCGGCGATCTGACGGGGATTACGACGTAGAACCGATGCATACTGCATGGCGACGTTGGTCGTGAAGTCTCCAAACTTCTCACTGGTAGGATAATCGATCGCTACGGCAGGCCTTTCCCCCGAAGAAAATGCCTCGGGAAAAACCTCTTTCATCGCCACTTCAACGATCTTCCGAACCCGGTCTCTCATCTCCTTCTTTTTTCTCCTCTTCTTCTTTTGGCAAAGACAAATCTCTGGAAAAATCAGGGCAGATATTGGTTTTCATTGTAAAACGTTTCTGACACGTCATTCGCCAGGCGCACACGGAACAATACGTTTTTTCAGTCATCTCTCGGCTTCTCCCTCTGATGTTTCCTCTACCAATGCTCGATACAGCTGAGGCTGCCGATCCTTGAAAACAGGCCATTGGTTTCTGGCGTTCATCACCTCTTTCAACTCGATATCCGCGATAATCAATCCTTCCGTCTTCCCACTTTCTTCACCTAACAACTCTCCCGTAGGAGCAACGCAGAAACTCATGCCGTAGAATGTCTGCTTCTCTTCTACACCCACCCGGTTGACCCGAAAGGCATAGTAACCATTCGTAACGGCATGGGACATGATCATCGTCTTCCAACGCTGATGGGACAAAAAGGCATTGGCCGTAGGACTAAAAAGGATTTCCGCCCCTCCAAGCCCCAAAATCCTTGCCGCCTCGGGGAAAAAGTTGTCCCAACAGATTAACACGCCTATCTTCGCATACCGCGTCTCAACCACAGGAAAGCCCAAATCTCCCCGCTCAAAATAGGAGCGTTCCTCCCATAAGGGAAACTGTGGAATATGAACCTTTCTGTATCTTCCCGCAATCTCTCCATCAGCATCAATCACAAAGGCCGTGTTGAAAAAACGGCCATCACCCGCTTTCTCAAAAATGGGGCAGATCAAGACCATTTCTTCCCTCGCTGCAATCTCCCTCATGGCAGTAAGCGTTGTGCCTCCCTCATCTTCCGCAAGGGCGAAATAATCTTGATTGATCTCCGCCGGGAACCAGTGTGTATGGAAAAGTTGTGGAAAGCACACTATCCTGACCTCTTTGGACGCGGCGAATTTCAGAAGTTTCATCGCCCGCTTTACATTGTAGTCTTTATCCCGTTTACACGCCAGTTGAACTCCTGCAACTCTCAACATCCTTTCTCCACACCTTTCCTCTGGTTTACAAACGCTTACACCCCAAACCATCTATATCCCACAAAGGCGCAACGGAAAGTATCGTAACGTCCTCCGCCCCCACTCGCCGAACCGAAACGTCCACCGCCGTTTCATGTCGTCCCTTTCCGTAACGCGCCACAATCCCTGCTGCCGTCCGTAGTCTTGATCGAGGCCACTCTTTTTGGAGCCCCCTCAATAGTCCCGTGGGACCCGAAAATCCAACCGCCTTCAGAAAACAATCCCCCTCCCTTGCGAGCGCAGCCAGTCGCTCGTTTTCTCCTTGATTTCGTGCCACCACGAGATGCATGTCACCTTCCCACACAAAATGCCTTCCCACATGACACAAAAAAATGTCCTCTACCTCAACTACAGGTTGTGTTTTTACCACATATTCTATTCTTTTGGAAAGGAGAGGATCCGTAAGGACACACCCTCCCGCCGGAGAAGGATAATCTTCGATCCCAAAAAAACGCGCAAGCTCCATCTGCGGAATCCTTCCCCGACCCGACAGGGCAAACAATCTATCCCGTTTTACCCATCCCTCCCGCTCCGGATGGGTTTCCGGCAGGAGCTTGGCGCTGAGGGGACGCAAAAGGTAGCCCTCTATCCCCGACTCCCGTTCCACAATTCGCATGGTATCCCTTCTCTGAGACATGGGACGTTGACCGACTACCTCTCCAGTCGCGACAAAATCGGCTCCCATCTCCCTCATGATTTCCCCAGCCTTCCTCACCATCAATATCTTACAATCGATACAAGGATTGAAATTCTTCCCATACCCATGGGGAGGATTCTTTAACATTGGAATGTACTCCCGCGTCAGATCGACAACTTGAAGGTGTATTTTCCACTTATCCCATACCTCTTGTATCAGAGAGGCAGGTGCCTTCAGATAATCACTCCCGAAAAAAGGAGAAACAAATTGAACAGCTAAAACCTCTACACCCTGAGATTCCAAAATCTTTACAGCAAGAATGCTGTCAAGTCCCCCAGAAAAGAGACAAACCGCTTTAACAAGTTCCATAAGCTACTAAAAAAGCTAAACACTTGCATGTTTAGCTCTCCATCCTCTCTTTCTAACGTGGCCTTTTCTACCAAAGATGGGAAGGAAATTCAATTATCGTGGAAGCCTTTTCCTTTTTCGCTTTGCCCTTTATTTAAATGAATGGCCTTCTCACAAAAAACGCTCCCTTTTCTAAAAAAGGAAAGAACACGGGCCTTCAACCTCCTCCCCGTGTCGGTTGTCCGACTCCAATACCCTATTCCCCCACATCCCAAGACAAGGAGTATCAGGATAAAAAACACCTTCTTCAAACGTCTAGAAGCAAGGGGAGTAGAGGCGACACTCGTTTCGAAATGTTTCGTGTTCATCAGCGCGCTTCCTTCCATAACTGCTAATGTAACGGAAATATTATCCTTTCCTCCTGCCTCATTCGCCGTCTCCACAAGCTTCCGAACCGCCTCTTTAGGGGAGTTCTCTTCAAGAATTTTCGCAATCTCCCTTTCGCTCACTTCGTCGTAAAGACCATCCGAGCACAATAAAATCTTATCTCCCACCTGGAGTTCCATTTGACGAAGATCAAACTCCTGAATCGGTGCAATTCCTACTGCATTCACTATTATATGCCGTTTCGGATGCGTTTTTGCCTCTTCAGGACTTAATACCCCTTCCTGCATCATTCTTCTAACCAGCGTATGATCCTCTGTAAGCCTCTGGAATCTCCCTTTCCGAAGAAGATAGGCTCGACTATCCCCAACATGCAGAAGCGTCAACGTGGAATTTCGGATGATCACGGCGGTAAAAGTCGTGGCCATGCCTTTACAAGAAGGAGTCGCCTCAATGTAATTCCGGACTTCTTGATTCGCCTTCTGAATAGCATGTTCAAAGAAGTCCCTTGGATCCTCGATTTCCGTTTCGTTAAACATTCGCCGGAGGGTCTCTACAGCCAAACGGCTCGCGACATCACCACACTTGTGTCCACCCACACCATCCGCCACCACCATCAACAAGGCGTCACCTTTTGAAAACACAGCACAGAAATCCTGATTTTCCTTCCTCTTTCTTCCTGTATCCGTTAATGAAAATGCTTGAATCCTTTGACGCATAGAAGATCTAGAGCAATTTAAACTTTAATACCGTATTTCCGATCTTGATGGTATCCCCATCCTTAAGCTGAACCCGATCTATGGATGTACCATTGACCTGCGTGCCCATATCCGAATCTAAATCCGTCAAAAAGAACTGATCCCCTTTCTTTCGAATACTTACATGCACCCGAGAAAGGCTCTCATCATTCAATCGGATATCGGCCGCTTCACCGTTTCCTATTAAAAGCTGCCCCATATCCTCAGGAAGGTGAAACTCTTTCCACTGATCCTTCCCTTCGATGATCACCAACCACCCTAAAAAGGCCTCAACGGGTTCCAATCCTTCCGAAAAGATCTGCGTTTTTTCCAGCGCAGCCTTATCCGAAAAGACGGAGGTCCGCATAGGATCATTGAGGTTTTCAGCTACAATTTCCGTCTTCATCGTTTCCGACTGATCAATTTCATGGCCACAATCCCTACACACATTCGCTTTATCAGGGATAGTGGCTCCGCAGTAGGGACAAATCATTGTTTTCTCCTCCCTTTTTAATCACTTGGGAAATACTCATCCCGCCCCGTGGGGGATTCTTCTTCGACGCCTTCCGATGTCCCTTTTTCGCCCGATCGTTCCAAGTCCTTTATCGACTTCTTCAGCGACTCAAAAAAATGGCCAATCTGTTTATCAATTGTTACTATCTCCCCCTTTTTCTTCTTTTTCTCTTTATTCTTTTTCTTTTCCTCCTTTTCATTATCCTCTTTTTGTCGTGCCTCTTTTTTAAGGTTCTCTTGTCCCCTATTCTGGGCTCCTATGTGCAAAGAACTCTTTGTCCCTTTCAGTCTTCCTGAAGTATCCATAATTACGACACTGCTTGGGGATGAAATCCTATTTCTCTGTTTCCTTGTAACCCCGAGTGCATGATGTTTAAGAGGCTTTCCTTTCTTTGCCAATTTTCCCTCAGGAGTCATCTCAATGATTTCCCCTTTCACCGAAGGTGGGCGACGCCACCGCTTCTTCTCTTCAACCTTAGGGGCTGAACCTTCAGACGTTATCCGACGCTTTTCAGGTGATGAAGCAGGAGAGGTTTCTTCTCCCACCTTTTTTTTTTCAGAAGCTGAACCACTCTTTTCTGTTTCCCCCTCTTCCTTTCCCTCGGCTCCTTTTTCCAGTTCTTCGAGAATAGGGGTTACATCCTCTTCCTTCTCTCCTTCCTCTTTATCAAATGATGATCCTCCCTCTCCACCCTCCACCGTTGAGGTGACTGAAGAAAATGTCGCTTTTCTTTTCAAGACAGGTTCCTTAACAACTGGAATCACAGCCTGTTTTCTATTAAAATACCAATAGGCGAAGACCGCCAATACAGCTCCGACAATTAAGATACCTACAAGAATCCAAACGAAAGGGGGAATTCCATACCTTTCCATCAAAGGGACAAGTATCTTCTTGGCCACTTTGGGCTTCGAAACAGGAGGAAAGGAAGCCTTAGATGTAGCTTCTTCCTCTTTAATATCAAGGGCTTTCAGAACCTCCTCTGCACTTTGAAAACGTTTTTCGGGATTCTTTTCAAGAAGCTTGAGAATAACCTGCGCGAGGGATTTAGGAAGGTCTTTTCTAATTCTTTTAGGGTTAGGGGGAGGAGTCTCCGTATGGGCCCTCATAATCTCAAAATCGGAGTTCCCGAAAAATGGCAATTTTCCTGTTACCATTTGGTAGAGGGTTATTCCCATCGCATAAAGGTCACTCCGTGCGTCAGCCGGTTTCCCTTTCACCTGCTCTGGTGACATATACCACAAGGTCCCCAAGCGCGTTCCAGCTTTTGTATGGCCTTGTTCAGTTGTAGCTTTCGCAATCCCAAAATCGGTTACCTTTACCCGTCCCTCTGGAGATATTATGATATTACCGGGTTTAAGATCGCGATGGATCACACCCTTGGAATGCATGAAAGAAAGGGCATCTAGGACTTGCCGCGTGATTGCCACTGCCTCTTCGCAAGGAAGAGCCCCCCGCTCCTGGATTATGGTATCCAACGTTTTTCCTGCAACAAACTCCATCACCAGGAGCAATCTTCCCTCATACTCCAGCAGATTATGGACATTGACAACATTCGGATGATTCAAGCGGGCCTGAATTTTCGCCTCCCGAATAAAACGCGATCGCATCTCCGGGTTAGTGGCAAACTCGGGAGAAAGATCCTTGATTGCCACCTCCTGTTCGAGACGCACATGGATCCCGCGATACACAACACCCATGCCGCCCGCACCAATCTTCTGCTGAATTTTATAATCCCCTATGACTGCGCCTAATAAAGACAAGTCCCCCCCTTTATCAAAGATCGTTTCGTACTACTCTAAATCCCCCTCCTCAAGACTCTGATTTAAACACAAAACTTGCCATCTTTCCTTTGCCAATAATAATTACATCCCCAGGTTTCAATATCTCCGATTTGATCTGATGGCCCATGGTATTCAAAAATGTTCCATTCGCCGAGGCTAGATCCTTCACTACCACATTTCCCCCTTCCTCTCCAACCCACGCATGCTCTCGTGATACGTGAGGATTATCAATCACAATATCACACTTCGCCGGATCGCGCCCTATCTTCAAACCTTCTTTTGAAATCTCGAATACTTTTCCCTCATAAGGCCCATCTTTTCCCACCAAGACTCCTAACGAAGAGGATGGCTCCGCCTTTTCAATCATGGTCACTTCTTCCATGGCGGCAGGCGCCGGCGCTTCTTGGACAACAGCTGTCCCCTTCTTGCTTCCACCTTTGGCCATCACAATGATGATTATCAAGACGACGACGACACCAACCCCGATGCCTACATAAAGGGCAATCTTCTTCCATGAAACAGGACACTCTCCCCGTGTGATCTTTTCCTGTGTGAGACGTTGAAGCTTGAGAACATCCGGCTGCCCCGGCATGAGTTTAAGAACGGCATCACAGTGTTTCATGACGAGGTCACACTCCTGTTTCGCATACGCCTCCAATGCTTCCGCCCATATCTTGTTGAAAAGGCTTTCTTCATTGGTCTTGATTCCCGCCCTCGCGATAAATTCTTTCACCGTATTGATCGGGACAAGGAAATTGAAACCTTGGATCTGTTGGTACCCTGTAGAAGTCTTTTCAACACTGGCAAGCGTTGACATCCCCACAACACGACCCAGGGCATCAAAGGCAGGTCCCCCACTGTTCCCATGGGCTATCGGCGTATCCGTCTGAATGAGGGAAGCACCCGTCGCCGTCAATTTCTTCCCAGAGATGTGACCTACCGTAACCGTACAATCGAGGATATTTTCCAAACTCTTCTGCAGCATGAGATGGGAAATCACAACCCCCGGATATCCCGCCGCATAGACCACCTCTCCCAACTGGACGGAACTTGAATCTCCAAGAACAACCGTTGGCAAATCCTTCGCCTCGATTTTGACTATCGCAATATCTTTTCCTGTCTCCGATTCATAGTGAAATCCAGGAATATCCATTTTCCCTGGATATGGACCCATGGGAGGGCTGTAGTCTTTGACTTCCGCTGGATATTTCTTTTTGTTCGACAAAAAAACCACCAGATCTTTCTTAATCCTCACAATCGACTTGGGTTTCAAAATATTGTAAAGCTCCCCGACGGCTTTTCGGATGCTACCAGGATCATTTGAAATCTTTCCAGCCTGCAACAACTTGGGAATGAAATGTTTCTGAATCACTTGGAGAAGAAACATCTTCTCCAACTGTTTATCATTTTTTTCGTGATAAAACTGAACCACATGGCCATTGGTACAAATATATCCATTGGGATTAATAATAAATCCTGACCCCGTCGAAAGCCTTCCCACATCCGTAAACGATTTCACGCCACTTTTCGTATTGATCTGCACGACGCCGCTCACTTGTGAAAGGATGAATACCACCGCAGGCTTGACACGAAGCAGCATCATTTGGGCCTTTCCCTCTACAGCAAAAGACGGGCGGGTCCCCAACGTCAAGCCACCGATCAAAAAACACATGACGAAGGCGAACCCACCAATCTTCTTCCGAAACGCCACCCATTTCATGGAAAAGTCCATCTTTCCCTCCTTTTTGCAACTATGCTCTTTTGAATTCATCCTCTGACAAAAATCCTTACCATTATATATTCATACATATTCATACATTTTACCCCCTTTTTTGTCAATAAATGAGAGCACACTGCACCGTTTGGAGATTTCACCCTCCCCTTATGATCTTATTGACTTCAAATCTTTTTTTCGGTAATGGAGGGATATGCGTTATACATACTCGTGGAACAAAAGAAGAGGAGGGATATTCCCTCTTTTCATCCTTATTTTCCTCTTATTATGGTTGGTGAGTTGTAGCTCCCTCCAAAAGAAATCCCAGCCAGCCACTGCCCTTACTTCAACGACACCTATAAAAACAGCCTCACTTGACATCATTGAAAAAGGGAAAAAAGAAGAAAAAAAGAAAGAAGAAGCCACAGCCCAGGGAAGAACCACAATGTTTCATTCTTCTGATTCTGCGGCAAAAGAAAAAGATACCTCCCAAGAAGCCCTTCCTGCCTCCCCCCAATCCTACCAGAAACTAACTTCCACCCCCCAGAAGGAAAAACCCCTTTTTGACATCCCCATCGTCATGAATCCGCTAGTGGAAAACTTCATTAAATATTATCAAACCACGGGGAGGAAGCAGTTTTCTATTTGGCTTGCCCGGTCGGAACGTTACATTCCCATGATGAGAAAAGTTCTGAAAGAGCATGGTCTTCCCACGGACCTCGTATACCTTGCAATGATAGAAAGTGGATTCAATCCCATGGCCTATTCCCGTTCCCGCGCATCTGGTCCCTGGCAATTCATTTCGGGAACAGGAAGAAAATATGGCCTCAAGGTTAATTACTGGATCGATGAAAGGCGAGATCCAGAAAAGTCAACCGTCGCAGCAGCCCGATACCTGAAAGATCTTTATGATCAATTCGAATCATGGCATCTTGCAGCAGCCGCCTATAATTGTGGAGAAGGAAAGCTCAACCGGGCAATCAAACGTTACAAAACAGAAGACTACTGGCAACTTATCAAACACCACTACCTTAAAAGGGAAACACGCTTCTATGTCCCACAAATGATTGCCGCAGCGCTTATTGCGAAAGAACCTGAAAAATATGGCTTCACAGACATTCAATACCAGGAACCTCTCAAGTATGAACGAGCCGTGGTGCCTGGAGGAGTAACCCTCCGGGACATCGCCAAGGCATGTAAATGCCAAGAACAAACCCTTCGGATACTCAATCCAGAACTGATTCGACGCTGTACACCCCCTTACCTCAAACGTTACGAAGTAAAAATCCCTGAGGGAACGAAACAAATACTCGCCAAGAACATCCACCGACTAAAACCCGTCGTCAAATCAACTCCCAACGGTTGGGTACGAACTCATATCGTGAGGCGAGGGGATACCCTTTATGAGCTTTCTTTAAAATACAAAGTGAGGGTGCGTGATATCCGTTACCTCAATCATATCCGAGGCAATCTCTTACGTATCGGTCAAAGGCTTTTTATCCCGGCAGGTAGGGTAAAGAAAAGAAAGATTGCAAGACGAAGGAGGAAGAGACATTATCATCCTGCGACATCCTCCATCATGGCTCACCGTATCATAGAGACTCGAAACGGGAAATTTAAAGAAATCGTTTATGAAGTCAGAAAAGGCGACAATCTATGGCTGATTGCACGACGCTTTAATATCCATGTCAAAGATATATGCAAATTAAATCCCCATATCAGCAAACACACACCTCTTCATCCCAAGGACAAGCTCAAGCTCCGCGTCCCAATGGCGAAATTCTCTAGTCTCCCTCTCTCGTCCCGTCAAGCGGTTCAGTAAGATCCAGTTCCAAGTTTATCCGACGTCCACGTTTAAAACCCATGGCGTGAAAAAATTGGAGGAGATCCCAATCATCCCATTTTACCAGCGTATTAATCTTCTCCACCCCATTGAGCCGGAAACTTCGAATCAGTTCCTCTGTTAAAAGCCTTGCGATTCCTTTCCGTTGATAGGCAGGATCTACCCCCAACGTCTCGATCATCCCTGTATTGTCCGGAACGCCAAACTCCCATCCACTGACATCTCCCAAGATAAACCCTATTACCTTCCCATCAATCTCAGCCACAAGGGAAGCAAGCGGCGGGCGAAACTCGGACACTTCGATCTTCCGTTTCCAATATTCCAGGCGGGATTTCCCCAAGATTTTACGATCTATTTCGACAATCGCCGGAAGATCCTTACTTGTCAACCCCCGTATCCTGAGCTTTTCCTTTTCCATCGCCTCACCTCAAACAATCCTTTTATTCAAGATCAATAGTAATCGTACGACGTTTCCCCCCCCTCTTTACTTCAAGTGTTACTCCTCGCCCTGTTTGCAATGCCGTGAAAAGTCCCATCGCTTCCTGCGGAGTCCGAATAGGTTTGCCTCCTACCCGTTCAATGACGTCACCATTTTTCAATCCAACCCGATCAACAATACTGCCTGGAACAATATCCAGGAGCTGAAAACCCTGAGGTTTTCCTTTTTCCATATACGGAACAATTCTCACTTGCCTAAGAAAAGAAGCCATATCATTCAATGCCGCTTGGACCTCTTTTTTCTTTAAAACAGCGCGGTTGGAAGATAACCCCGATGGCAAAAAAACGTTTTTTCCTCGGGTTTTACCTTTTGAAGACTTCTTCCCCGGTTTAAAAAGCTTATAAACCAACTCCTTCCCATTGCTCACGATCACCACCGTTTCTGGTTGAATATCCGTGATGCGAATTCTCCCTAAACTCTCACCTTTTCTAACCACGAACGTCTTTTTCGCCGTCCCATCAAAAAAAACCGCTTCAAAGGTTCCATCGGGATAACGAACAATCCCCTTTAACGAAAGCGTATTAGCCGTAATCGCGACAGGAACATGCCTATTGGTGCTCGCTGGAGGAATCTCCCCTTTTCCTCCTTTTCCCCATAAAGAAAGCCGTGCCAGCCGCTCCCCGTTTACAGTTTTCTGCCTCAAGGTATTTTCCAAGGCTCGTGTCGAAACCCGCTGCTTTAAATTTTCCAGGGCTTTCTGCGTCAACCAGAACTCCATGCGTCCTGACAAGTAGATCGCCCCCCCCACACTCACCATCGCCCCTCCCACGATCACCCATAGATATGGATTGTATAAAAAAATTAGGAGCTTCTTTCCAATCAGCTTCATTCGACCGTTACACTCTTCGCCAGGTTCCTTGGCTGATCCACGTCGGTGCCCAGCAAGTCTGCCACATGGTAGGCCAGAAGCTGAAGAGGAACCACGGTGAGAATAGGTTCCAAGATGGGTATGACGGAAGGAATCTCAATAGCATAGGTGCTCTTGTCAAGGACTTCCCGAGTCCCCCGCGTGGCAACACTGATAACTTGGCCATCCCTGGCCAAGACCTCCTCCATGTTACCCAGGACCTTGGGCATGAGGCGGTCAGAGGGGACCACGAACACCACCGGCATCCGAGGACTGATAAGGGCGATAGGCCCGTGTTTCATTTCCCCGGCGGGGTATCCTTCTGCATGAATGTAGGAAATCTCTTTGAGTTTCAGGGCACCTTCTAGGGCGATAGGATAGTTGAGTCCTCGCCCCAGATAGAGGAAATCTTTGTAATCTTTTAATTTTCTAGCGATCTTCTTGATGGAATCCTCTTCCTTGAGGATCTCCTGCATCAGGGAAGGCACCTCGGTGAGAGCCTGGAAGAGGCGGCTCGTTTCCTCTCTGGGAAGCTTGCCGGTAATATCGCATCCCAGGTACATGGCGATGAGAAGCAGGGCGGCCAACTGGGTAGTGAAGGCTTTGGTCGAGGCCACGGCGATCTCTGGTCCCGCATGCGTGTAAGCCACCCCGTCGGAAAGACGCGTTAAACTGCTTTCGAAAACGTTGCAGACGCTAAGAATCTTGGCCTTCTTCTCTTTGGCGATGCGAACTCCCGCCAGCGTATCGGCCGTTTCCCCGGATTGGGAGATGGCAATAAGCAGTGTCGAGTCGTCCACCAGGGGATCTCGGTAGCGAAACTCGGAGGCGATGTCCACTTCGGTGGGAATCCCCGCCAGATCCTCGAGATAGTATCGTCCCACCAAAGCGGCATGCCAGGAGGTTCCGCAGGCGATGATGACAATCTTTTTCATCCGTTTCAGCCACTCGGGGCTGATTTCCATGTTCTCCAGGTTGAAGGTTCCCGCTTCCAGCGAATAGACGCCCCGGAAGGTATCGATGAGGGCGCGGGGTTGCTCGTGTATCTCCTTGAGCATGAAGTGTTTGAACCCCTCCTTCTCCGCCATGAGAGGGGACCAGTCGACCGTTTTTTCCGGCTTGTCCAGTTTCTTTCCCGACAGGTCGGTGACGATCACCCCATCCCGGGTCAAGACAGCCATCTCTCCGTCGTGGAGGAAAATGCAGCGACGGGTAAAAGGAAGTAAGGCAGGGACGTCCGAGGCAAAGAAGGTTTCCCCTTCCCCCAGGCCCACTACCAAGGGACTTTCCTTGCGCGCCGCATAGAGAACACCGGGATCGAAATCGAAGAGGATCCCCAGGGCGTAAGATCCCCGAACCTGTTTCAGGGCCTCCCGGATCGCCTCCTCCGGAGAGAGGCCCGCTTCCAGGCCTTGATCTATGAGGTGGGCAATGACCTCCGTATCGGTTTCCGACTGGAAGGTCACACCCTTCCGTCGCAAACTCTCCTTGAGTTCCCTATAGTTCTCCACAATCCCGTTGTGTACGAGGATGACCCGTCCGGCTCGATGGGGATGGGCGTTGACTTCCGAAGGCCTCCCGTGGGTAGCCCACCGGATGTGGCCAATACCTGTGGTGCCGTTCATTTCGACGGATCGGAGCTTTTCGGTCAGGCGGCTCAGTTTGCCCTCGGCCCTGTAGGTCTGAACGACACCGTTATGGAAGGCTGCGATACCGGACGAATCGTAACCACGGTATTCAAGGCGTTTGAGACCTTCGATCAAGACGGAAAGCACGGGACGACAACCCACGTAACCAATGATTCCACACATCCTTTACGAATCCTTTTTATGCTTTTTGCGGCGATAGATGTTTTGCTGCCGAGCCCGGGCGACTCCCAAGGTATGAGACGGTACCGGCTTGGTAATAACGGAACCGGCCCCGATGGTGGCCCCGTCTCCGACTGTAACAGGTGCCACGAGGGCCGTATTGCTACCCACGAAGACATTTTTCCCGATGGTGGTTTGGTGCTTTCGTTTTCCATCGTAATTGCAAGTGATAGTGCCCGCTCCGATGTTGGTCGCCTCTCCGACAATAGCGTCTCCCAAATAGGTGAGATGAGAAGCTTTGACACCCGGAGCGAGACGGGATTTTTTGACCTCCACGAAATTGCCCACCTTAGCCTCCCGTCCTATTTCACTCTCCGGCCGCAAATGAGCGAAAGGACCGATAACGGCCTTGGCATCGATAACGCTCTTTTCAATGACACTGTAGGGCTTGACGGTTACGCCTTCGCAAAGGGTCGAATCCTCGATGACGGCACCCTGTCCGATGCGGCAGCCTTCCCCAATCTCCGTGGCGCCCCGGAGGAATACCCCCGGCTCGATGACCGTATCCCGCCCGATCTTCACGGTGGTTTCGAGATAGACCGTTTCCGGATTGACAAAAGTAACCCCCTCGGTCTGCCACCGGTAAATCAGCCGCCCCAAAAGGCGTTTCTGAACCAGCCAGAGCTGATGACGGTCGTTGATGCCAGCGGTTTCCCCGGGATCCTCGCAGGTTTTGAAAGCCACCCGGAGGTTCCTTTCTCGAAAGATTTCCACCAGATCCGTAAGATAGAATTCTTCCTGGGCATTGTCCGTGCCGATCTTATCCAGTGCTTCCCGGAGAGCCATTGTTTCGACCACCATGAAACCGGTATTGACCAGCCTGATGGCCTTTTCCTTCAAACTTGCATCCCTCTCCTCCACAATGCGGGCCAACGACCCCGCCCCGTCCGTGACGAGTCGGCCATAGCCAGAAGGATCGTCCATCTCCGCCCCAAGGACGGTCAAGACGGCCCCGCTGGTCTCGTGGGTCTGAATAAGCTGCCGAAGGGTCTCGGGAGAAATCAGGGGGACATCGCCTGGCATAATCAGGGTGACACCATCGGTCTCGGGCAGGACGGACAGCCCCTTTTTAACCGCGTCGGCCGTCCCACGCGGCGGGGCCTGGATGGCTTGTCGAATTCCCACAAGACCCCATGTCGATATCGACTCGGATACAGCAGGGTTGACCACTACGACGGTGGCATCCGGCGACAAGGACCGAGCCGCATCAATGGCGTAGCGGAGCATCGGCTTTCCCATGATAGGATGAAGAACCTTGGAAATCCTAGAACGAAACCGCTTCCCCTGGCCGGCGGCTAGGATGATGATCGAAAGCATCTCCCTCTCCTTTCTGCATCCCTATATTAAGGGCCTTTACTTGAAAAATCAAGGAACGAGAAGCGATTTTCACTCGTATCCATCCATCATTTCTTCTCAGAAAGAGACGAAAAACACTACATTAAAATCGAGTTGAACATTCCCACTCCCTATGCTACACCTTCGGATAGAAACAATCAAACCATAGGGGTAAAGCGATGGCGCCAAATAGGGAAAAACCCGTAGCGGTAGCTTCTCTCAATTCCAGATTTAAGTTTGAATTGGCCAGTCGGCCAGGTGCCGAAGGGCTTCTTCACTGCTATAGTTGTGGCACTTGTACTGCCAGTTGTCCTGTCAGTGAAATCGATCCCAATTATGCCCCCAGCAAATTAATTCGCTTGATCCTCTGGGGAATGAAGGAAGAAGTTCTCTCCTCTTCCCTCATCTGGATGTGTGCCCTTTGTTATAATTGCTCATTCAATTGTCCCCAAGACGTCCGGTTTGCCGACGCCATGCGGGTGATTAGAGAAATCTCTGTCGAGGAAGGTTTCGCTCCTCCGGAACGACTCCATCTAACAACGGAAATCGACCGGTTTTCCCAAATGCTACGGCATCTTCTTCTCGACAGCTTCCTTAAAACCCCGCCACCATCCCCCCTCAACGAGGAGCTTCTCGTTCAACGGGCCCGCCAAATCCTCAAGGAAATGGAACCACCTAAAACGTGACCTAAAACAGCTTTTCTCCCATCTAACGACATGACCCTCTATATTTCTAAAAACACAAAAACGTCAACCCCCCTTCAAACCCTATTGACAATAAGAACAGCCTTCTCTAAATTGTTGTTTGAAAAAAGCAGAATGCGACGCTTCGCACGTCGCCATCAAAAAGGAGGCAGGGGAAATAGTTAACCCAAATTATATAACCATTTTTTACATAAAGGAGGGAGTATGAAAAAAAGCAAAACCTATTGGGTAATCGGCGTAATGGTCTTCTTTTTCGTCGCTGCGGGACTTATTCTTTCCCCCGTGGCCCAAGCAAAAGATGTCGTGAAAGTGGGGTGCTGTCTGACGTTGACGGGCAAATATGCAAAAGCAGGAAAATTTTTCAAACGTGGCTACGAGATGGCTATCGAAGAAATTAATGCCAAAGGGGGAATCCCTCTCAAAAACGGCAAAAAGGTGAAGGTCAAATTGATTCTTTACGATGACAAGAGCGATCCGACCACGGCGGTCAACCTTTCCGAACACCTCATCACAGTAGATAAAGTGGACGTCATGTTGGGATCCTACAGCACATCTCAAGTCAACGCCCAATCGGTTGTTCCCGAGAAATATGGCGTCCCCTACGTAAATGGGGGAGGAGCCTCTTCCTTCATATACAGCCGCGGCTTCAAATGGATCTTCGGAACATTGGCTTCCATTAGCGAGTTGTCTTATACAGAAATGACCCTTTTGAAAGAATTGATCGACAAAGGCAAGCTGCCGAAACCTTGCAAGATTGCTCTTTCGTGGGAAAACAATGCCCACGGAAAAGACTTCGAAGCAGGTGTCAAGAAAGCGATGAAGGAACACCCGGGATATTTCAAATTGGTCCTCGACGAGCCTTTTCAGAAGAACACAAAAAACTATGCCCCCCTTCTCATCAAGGTGAAAAGCGCCAACGCGGACGTTTATCTTTCCGACTGTCACTTCCCTCAATTTTCTGCCCAGCACAAACAGTACAGTGAGATGGGGCTGTACCACAAATTCGTGAGCTATGGTGCCCGAGGACCAGAAACCAACGCCCGTAAAAGCCTAGGAGATGCGGTAAACTATCTGGTAGCCGCTCAATGGTGGACGCCGTTACTGCCATATCCCCAATCCAAGGCCTTTGCCAAAATGTATAAAGAAAAATACAAGGAAGACATCTCAGAATGGTACCCTGCCCTAGCCTACGAAACAGCGAGGATCCTTTTCAAGGCCATTGAGATCGCAGGATCTCTCGACCGGAAGGCCATTCGAAACGCGCTCGAAAATATGGAGTTCAAACCGGCCATCGTGGCAGGACAGGTCATTAAATTCGACAAGAAAACGCATCAGGCCACCTATCCTTATGTGATCGTCCAAAACATGCCTGGCGGAAAAATTGTGGCCGTTTATCCAAAAAATGCCGCAACGGGCCAAATCGTCTGTCCCATTCCCAAAAAATAACTGGATCAACTCCAACCGGCGGGCTGACTTCCCTTTCAGCCCGCCCTTTTCCCCTACCGAGAGAGGAAAGGAACACAGATGAGTATCAACTATCTTCTAGTGAATGCTATCTTGTTTGGGGCCTTGTACGCGAGCATTGCGTACGGTCTCTCTCTCATCTATGGGGTAATGAAAGTTGTCAACTTGGCCCATGGCGGAACCCTCATGCTTAGTGCCTATGTTGCTTACACCCTTTTCACTCAATTTCATATTGATCCCATTCTCTCATTGTTCGTCGCCCTTCCCGTCTTCTTTCTTTTGGGGATGCTGATCCAACGCTACCTTGTCGACAAAATCATGGACGCCCCCCAAATCGCTTCCTTACTCCTCCTCTTCGGGGTGTGGCTGCTTATGAAAAACGTAGCTTATCTCATTTGGTCGGGAGACGAGGTAGGGTACAACCTGAGCTACGCCCTGAAAACCGTCAAGATCCTGGTTCCCGTTTCCATACCACGCATAATCATCTTTGTTATCTCCATCATCACCACCGTTTTATTGCTCATGTTTTTGAAACGAACGTATCTCGGGAAAGCCATGCGTGCCTTGTCCCAGAATCGGGACGCGTGTAGCCTGGTAGGAATTCCCGTAAGACGCGTGGCTCAGATCACGTTCGGACTCGGCACCGCTTTGGCAGCTCTCGGGGGCATTCTCGCTTCCATGATCTATTCCTTCTCTCCCGAATTCGGAGGCAACTTTCTCTTGAAAAGCTTCTGTATCATCGTCCTTGGAGGGATGGAGAGCACCCTCGGCGTCATCGTGGGAGCCCTCATCCTCAGCCTCATCGAATCGTTCAGCATCCTCGTTATCCCCATTGACCTCCAAGAGATGATAAGCTTTGTGTTACTGGTGCTGATTCTCGTCGTAAAACCCACGGGTATCTTCGGAAGAAGGGCAACGATTTGACATGAAAAGCATATCGAAACTTCAAGGGCTTTATGCCGTTCTGGTTCTTCTTCTCTTTCTCCTCCCCCTTTTCGTCCATAATCAGTATGTGATCCATCTGGGCATCATGACGTTCCTCTTTATCACCATCGCCATCGGATGGAACATTCTCGGAGGCTATACGGGTCAAATTTCTTTCGGCCACGCCAGTTTCTTCGGTATCGGTGCCTATACGACCGCCATTCTCTGGCTGCGCCTAGGAATGCCCCCCCTCTTGACAATCCCTTTAGGAGGGCTTTTAGCCGCCGCCTTTGGCGTATTATGGGGTTACCCCCTTCTCCGGTTACGCGGCTATTTTTTCGCCATCGCCACCATCGGTGTGGGAGAAGCCACACGGGTATTGGCCAGTTTTTGGGAGTCCTTGACGGGGGGATCTTCTGGTTTAACCCTTCCCGTTCCAAAAGTCTTCAGCAAGGTCCCCTTCTACTACGAAATGCTGATTATCGCTTTTTTGGTCTTCCTTCTTTCCGTTTGGGTCTACCGCTCCAAATTCGGCCTCGGGCTCTTTGCCATAAAGGACGACATCGATGCATCGGAAACACTAGGCATCAACACCCCTTTGTACAAGATTCTAGCTCTCGCTCTCAGCGGGTTTATCGTTGGCGTGGGAGGAAGTTTCTATGCTCAATACATCTTTTATGTGGAACCCGGTGATGTCTTCAGCTTCGAAAAGAGCGTGAATCTCATCCTCATCAATATCGTGGGAGGGGTAGGAACCATCTTTGGCCCCATCTTTGGCGCCCTCATTTTTCTTGTCTTGCAAGAGTTCGTTCTGGTCCTCTTTCCCAATCTGCATCTTCTCGTTTACGGGTTACTTTTGGTACTCATCATCATCTACCAACCAAACGGGCTGGCGGGATTGATCGCCTATCTCAAGCGGAAAATGGCGAAAAAGAAACACAACCGTGGAACATAGACGATGGCCTTTCTAAACGTAACAAACTGCACAAAAAACTTTGGCGGACTGCTAGCGGTCAACGATGTGACATTCTCCGTCAAACAAGGAGAATTGTTAGGGTTGATCGGTCCCAATGGAGCGGGAAAAACCACCATGTTCAATATGATCAGCGGCGTCTACAAACCAACGACGGGTCAGATCATCTATCGAGAGCGATACCCTATTCACGCCCTCAACACGCACCGGATCTGCCACATTGGGATCGCACGAACCTACCAGGTGGTAAAGCCTTTTCTGAACATGACCATTCTAAAAAATGTCCTGGTAGGCGCCTATTTCGGCAAAAGGGGCACCCTCAAAAAAGACGCCACCCGAATCGCCCAAGAGGTCCTGGAATTCACGGGCCTATGGGAACGTCGCGACGAAATCGCCGGAAGCCTGAACGTGCCCAGCCGAAAGCGGTTAGAAATCGCCCGAGCTCTGGCAACCCAACCAGATCTGCTCCTGCTCGATGAAGTGATGGCAGGTCTCAACCCCGCCGAGACCCAAAAGACGATGGAGCTTGTCCGGCAGATCCAGGAACGAGGCATAACCATCATTATGATTGAACACGTCATGCAAGCCGTGATGGGACTTTCCGAAAGAATCATCGTATTAAACTACGGAGAAATCATCGCGGAAGGTACCCCGCAAGAGGTGGCAAACAACCCTGAAGTTATTAAGGCCTATCTAGGTGACTAATCATGCTGCTCAAAATTAAAGATCTCAGCGTTTTTTACGGGGATATGCAGGCCCTGTGGAACGTAAGCTTTGAGGTTGAAAAAGGAGAGCTTGTAACCCTCGTGGGGGCCAACGGCGCAGGTAAAACCACTACGATCAACGCCATTTCCGGGCTTCTTCCCAACAAAAAGGGAGAAATATATTTCAAAGATCACCCAATCCATGAGATGGAGCCCCACGAAATCACAGCTCTAGGGATAATTCAGGTGCCGGAAGGACGAAAGCTTTGGCCCAATCTCACCGTGTTGGAAAATTTGGAACTGGGGGCCTACCTGAAGGTAAACCGGAAAGAAAAGAATAAAAATCTCGATCGGGTCTACGATCTCTTCCCGCGCCTCAAAGAACGGGAAGATCAACTGGCAGGCACCTTATCGGGCGGGGAACAACAAATGGTAGCCATCGGCCGCGCCATGATGTCCCAGCCTGAAATTCTAATGTTGGACGAACCCTCCTTGGGACTCGCCCCCATCTTGGTGAAAGACCTCTTCAAAATCATCCGGAGAATTAACGAACAAGGCGTAACGGTTCTCCTCGTGGAGCAAAATCTCCGTTATGCCCTCGAAAATTCGACGCGCGGTTACGTCTTGGAAACGGGAAGGGTCACCCTGTCGGGGTCTAGCTCAGAATTACTCGAAAATCCTCACGTCAAGAAGGCCTATTTGGGAATGTAGGCTGTCATCCCCGTCTTGTATTCACGACCCCGAGATTGTATGCTTATAGTAACGAATCGCAAAGGAAAGAGAAGGCATGAGGGACACGATTTCGCAACGTAGTCTATCAGGGATCATTCAAGTTTCGCTCTTCCAAACACCACCCGATAAGATACTGAAAGCAAAGGGAATAGCCAATGTTTTCACGGGAGAAATCCAAGAAAACGTCTATGTAGGTATTCACAAAAATAGGATCGCCTACATCACGGGATGGGATCACTCCCTTTGTGTTGGAGACCAGACTGAGATAGTCGATCTGACGGATACCTTTTTATGTCCAGGCCTCATCGACGGCCACACTCATATCGATGCCGGTATGACCCTAAAAGAATTTCTTTCGTATGCCATTCCTGGAGGGGCAACAACCGTCGTAACGGAAACGACGGCTATCGCATCGGTTCTGGGAAAGAGAGGGGTATTCTCCTTTCTGCGGCAGGCATCGCGTCAACCCATCCCCATCTTTATCACGGCTCCCGCCGAAATCCCTCCCTATCCCGATTTCGAAACGTGTCATCCGTTCGACGACAAGGACTTTTTCGAGATCATCGCTCACAAACGAACGTTAGGGATCGGAGAAATCTACTGGAAGGCTTTGATCGAACGGGATTCATCCCTTCTCAAAAGGGTCGCGACGACTCTAAATCTCGGCAAGATGGTGGAAGGCCATGCCGCCGGAGCGAGAAAGGAAAAACTCGAAGCCTATGTCGCAACCGGCGTATCAAGTTGCCACGAATCCATTTCACCCGAAGAGGTCTTGGAAAAGCGTCGCCTGGGTATGGACGTCATGGTACGCTGTGGGTATATCCGCGACGACTTGAAAGCCATTGCCCCATTCCTAAAAGACAAGGTAACCGATGGTATCCTTCTCGTCAGCGATGGATATTCCCCTAAGATGTTGATTCAGGAAGGGTATCTCAATCACATCGCCCGTCTTGCCGTGGAAAGGGGGATAAATCCCGTCGAGACCGTTCGGATGCTCTCCCTCAATGTGGCTCGCCATTTCCAACTCGAAAGAAGGGGAGCAATCGCCCCAGGGTGGTTTGCCGATATTGTCGCCGTCAAGGATCTGAACGATTTCGAGGTGCGGTGTGTCATCTCCGAGGGAACCGTCATTTGGAAAGACGGGACGTTCCTCAAACAGCCGGTGCCCGACACCTACCCAAACTATTATCGAAAAACCATCACCCTTCCCGAGGCACACGAAATCGATTTCTATCTCTGGGGAGCCAACAATCCCACCGACGTTCACGTCGTCGAGATCAAAACAGAAACAGTAACCGGCCTTACCACCGCGCGTCTGCCTCTCTCCGACGAGGGAAACATCCTCGCGGATCCCGCACACGATATCCTGAAATTCAGCGTCCTTTACCGTCACGCCGAGTCGTCTCCGGAGGTCATAGGGTTTCTTAAGGGATTTGGACTAAAAGAAGGAGCCATCGCTTGCAGCCTCACGTGGGATTGTAACAACATCATCGTCATCGGTCCCAATGAGTGTGACATGGCCGCCGCCGTCAACCGTCTCCGAGACATCGGAGGAGGAGCCGTCTTCACCTTAGGAGAAGAAGTGGTGGTTGAAGTTCCACTTCCCCTAGCGGGCATTATAAGCGAAAAACCTCTAACGGAACTTGCTTGCGAGATCAACGAGCTTGAACTTACCCTCAAAGAAACGGGATGCCCCTTGGAAAGGCCCTTTTTGGTGCTTCAAACCCTCCCCTTTACGGGACTCCCCTTCTACCGTCTCACGGATAAGGGGTTGGTGGACATCCGCGCCAAGAAATTGATCCCCGTCATCATTCCATGAAGGAACAAGACGAAATCTACGCGGTCGTCGACGCTGAAGACAGGGTCATCGGAAAGGCCACGCGGGAGAAAATCCACCGAGAAGGGCTCTTTCATCGCAGTGTCCATATCTTCGTCTTCAACAAGGACGGCCAACTCTACATCCAGAAACGCTCCATGAACAAAGATATGTATCCTGGGCTTTGGGATTCCTCAGCAGCAGGCCACGTTGATTTCGGAGAGACCTACGAAACGGCAGCGGCAAGAGAATTGGAAGAAGAGTTGGGTTTGAGATCCAGAGTCATCCCCTGGTTTAAAATCCGCGCTTGCCAAGAAACAGGGTGGGAACACGTAACCTTTTTCACCGCTCACGCCTCAGGGAAAATTCGGGCAAATCCCTCAGAAATTATGGAAGGAAAATTCATCGACATCCCCAAGCTCTCCCTATGGGTCACCCATACGCCTTCCATCTTTGCACCCGGTTTCCTCCTTGTCTACAAATTGGCACTGGGGCGAGGGATTCTCTATCGTTAAAGAGACATGACCGCTATTGAAATCATCCCTGGCATTTTTCAAGTAGGAGGACCAGGACTCACCGACACCAACGACTGTCTGTCTTACCTCATCCAGGGTTCCCCAACAGTCCTCATAGACACGGGGGCCGGCCCTTCCGCTTCGACCATTGCTTCTAACATCACAGAGACGGGATGCAGTCTCAATGATATAGAAATCCTTTTTCTAACCCATTGCCATATTGATCACATCGGAGGGGCTTTTTATTTCAAAAGGCATTGCCCCAATCTCACAATTATCGCGCACGCCCGTGATGCCGAAGCCATCCAAACGGGAGATCCTATCCAAACGGCTGCCACGTGGTACGGCCTTCGGTTGGCCCCTTTGCCACTCGATGTAACCTTCCACGAAGATAAAAAAGAAATCCAAGCCACGCCCTCTCCCGTAACGTTTCTCCACACTCCCGGACACACACCGGGTTCCTGTGTCGTGCTGACCGAGCGCCAGGGAGTAAAGGTCCTTTTTGGCCAAGATATTCACGGCCCTTTCATGGCCGAATTTGGATCCGATCTCTCCCTTTGGAAAAACTCGATGGAACGACTTCTCCGCCTCGAAGCGGACATTCTATGCGAAGGTCATTATGGAATCATCAAAGGTAAAGAGGAGGTGCGTTCCTTTATCCAGCATCATCTCAATCTTGAAGGTTTTTAGGCAAAGACTCTCTCGATCAATAACCCTTTAAGGAAAATAAAATCCTTTCCATCAAGCTTGTTACCTTGACAGCACAAACGCGGGTATGGTACGCATAGTCCAACTACTCGAAAGTGCAAAGGATTTAAGGAGCTTTGAGCAAACGGAAGAAAAACGGAATTGTAAGATTTTTTTGTTCCCTAAAACTGACCATTACTTTGTTGATTCTTCTCGCCGTAGTCTCCATCTTTGGGACGGTCATTCCCCAACGTCTGTCCGACTCCCAATACCTGCAACATTATCCGCAAGGGCTCTTCTACTTCTTCAAGTTCATCGGCGTGTTCGACCTGTATCACGCCTGGTGGTTTCAACTTCTCCTCGTCCTCCTGATCGTCAATCTCATCTTCTGCTCGCTCGAACGTTTCCCCAAGGCGTGGGCTTTCTTCTCCACTCCCAAAAAGTGGCTCGAACCAGAAGAAATAGCCAAATTTCCCCTAAAAGAGCGCTTTGTGATTTCCGAGAAGTCTCGCAATCCAGTGCAAATCGCCGAGATCGTAACTTCCCAACTCAAACACGTAACCAAGGAAGAAAGAGACGGAAGGGTGGTTCTCTTTCACGAGCGGGGGAAAATCTCAAGACTGGGTGTATACATCACCCACCTCAGTGTCATCATCATCATTTTAGGGGCGCTCATTGGGTCTTTGTTTGGATTCGAGGCCTTTGTAAGCTTACTGGAGGGGACCTCCACCAACCGGGTCTTCCTGCGCGATGGCAAGAATACTCCCATGATGCTGGATTTCACGATACGGTGCGACGATTTCGACATAGCCCTCTATCCCAACGGCATGGTCAAAGAGTATACGAGTACATTAAGTATCCTGAAAAACGGGAAAGTCGTCATTGATCACCAAAAGGTTGAGGTTAACCATCCCTTGATGTTTGAGGGAATCCGATTCTACCAGGCCTCTTATGAGAAACAACGCTCCCCTCTGATGACGATCGCCGTCACCTCGAGGGGAAAAACCATACACAAGACCTTCAAGGTCATGGGAGGGGTAGAGGTCCCCTTGGGAGACGGGTTCCGTTTCTCCGTTCTTCAATACCATCCAGATCTTCAGGGATTTGGGCCCGCCGTTCAAATTCAGGAGCAATCCCCGCAGAAAAAATCTGTAAAAACCTTTTGGATCTTCCTAAATTACCCAGATTTTGATAAAAAGCGAAATGGAAAACACATCTATGTTCTTAAGAACATAGAAGAACTATACTCAACGGGGCTTCAAGTAACGAAAGATCCGGGAGTGTGGATCGTGTGGCTGGGATGTTTGATGATGATTGGAGGATTAATTATAACCTTCTTTATCTCCCATCGCCGAGTGTGGATTATTATAGAACCCACGAATAAAAAAATTGCCATCTCTATCGTCGGATCGACCAACCGTAATCTCATTGGCTTCGAAGGAGAATTTCAAAAAACGGTAAATACCCTTCGCGCCAACATCGAACAAAAATCATCAACTTCCTGATCCTCTCATACCATGAAGGATAAAACGAAAAAGCCCGTACGAGCCCTTGTTCTTACAGGAAACGGAACGAACTGTGAAAGGGAGATGGCCCACGCCTGTAAACTCGGGGGGGTGGATCACGTCGAAATCGTTCATATCGCCTGGCTCCTTGACGGAGACGTTTCATTGAGGGATTTCGACTTTTTGAACTTACCAGGAGGATTTCTTGATGGGGATGATATGGGCGCTGCCCGTGCCTCCGCCAACCGCTTCAAATACAGAAAAATAAAAGGGACCACAACGACACTCCTCGAAGAAATTCAGCGATTTGTCGAGGATGGGAAACTGGTTTTCGGCGTATGCAACGGGTTCCAACTCTTGGTCAAATTGGGGCTGCTGCCAGGCATCCAGAGAAACGCCCCCCCCTCCCAAATGGTAACGCTCACCCATAACGATTCCGGAAAATTCGAAGACAGGTGGGTAACCCTGTCGGTCAACGCCGAGTCTCCCTGTGTTTTTACAAAAGGAATTACACACATCTATCTTCCCGTTCGCCATGGCGAAGGAAAATTTTACCCCAAATCCGAAGATGTATTGGACATTATCAAAGAAAAACGACTTAACACCCTAATGTATTGTTCACCCGAAACGGGTGAACCCACAAATCAATACCCTTACAACCCCAACGGCTCCATTGGAGCAATCGCCGGTCTGTGTGACGCAACGGGACGTGTCTTCGGGATGATGCCCCATCCGGAAGCATTTCTCCACCGAACAAACCACCCACGTTGGACACGAGAGAATCTTCCAGAGGAAGGGGAAGGAATCATCTTTTTCAAAAACGCGGTTGAATACCTGAAAGAGAGGAACTAACAAGGGGGGAACTATGAACAAAGCAGAACTGGTCCAAGAATTGGTCAAACAAAGTCATATCACGCAAAAGGTTGCCAAGATCGTCGTCGATACCATTTTTGAAGAGATGAAACAGGCGCTTGTCAAAGGAGAACGGATCGAAATCCGTGGTTTCGGAAGCTTCTCCATTCGCCAATACGATGGCTACGAAGGGCGTAATCCGAAAACAGGTGAAACGGTCCGCGTAGCTCCAAAACGGCTTCCTTTCTTCAAGGTTGGGAAAGAACTTCGAGAAAGAATCAATCGGGCCCGTTAAGTCTACTTTTCCAACACGGGCCAATATACTTTATAGACAGACTTTACTCTCTGAATAGTCGGGGCAGCTTTCTTGAAGGCCTGATTCTCTTTTTCCTCTTCTTCCTTAGGATCAAAGGGAAGGTTGTCTTGAAGCGTGTGGAGAATTTTTACAACAGCCCGAGCCTCACCCTCTACATTATATCCCCCTTCCAACGTAAAAACAAGTCTTCCTCCACATACCCTCTTGGCAAGTTCAAGAAGAATTTGAGCCAGTCGTGCAAATCCCGTCTCCGTCACGTTCATCCCACCAAGGGGATCTCCTTCATGAATATCAAAGCCCGCAGAAACGAGAATCATGTCCGGCTTGAACGATTCCGCAATGGGAACAAGAATGTGCCGAAAGAAATTGGCAAACTCTTCATTTCCATTACCCGTACTTAAGGGAATATTAACCGTATATCCCTCTCCCTCCCCCTCACCCACTTCTTGAAGGCTTCCGGTCCCCGGATAATAAGGATATTGATGGGTAGAAAAGTAAAGGACTCGGGGATCACTGTAGAACGTGTGTTGGGTGCCGTTCCCATGATGAAGATCCCAGTCCACAATCAAAACTTTTGAAAGTTCCTTATCCTCCAACGCATGTTTCGCTGCAATGGCGACATTATTAAACAGACAAAATCCCATTGCTCGATCATCTTCCGCATGATGTCCCGGTGGACGTACAAGTGCGAAAGCTTGATCAACTTTTTCCTCGAGAACCCAATCCACCGCCTCCATCAGGCCTCCCGCGGCCATCAACGCGGCATCATACGACTTTGGTGATGTCGAGGTATCCGGATCGAGCCGTACGTTTTTGCCCGACGTTGACGAAATCTGATGAATGTATGAGAGAGAATGAACACGCTGAAGTTCTTTAGTCAAAGCTGGTCGCGGAGGAATTTCTATCAAAGGTTCTCGGAATTCGGTTTTGGCAATCTCCCTCTCAATGGCCAGGAGCCTCTCAGGCGATTCTGGATGATAGATCCCCATATCATGTTCCCTGTATATGGGATGCCGAACAATTCCAATACGTGCCATTATCTCTTCCTCTCTTTACTTGCTTTTAGATAGGTTCGTAATACTTCAAGGCGTACTGCAGCCTCCTTACGCTTCCTCTCATCTATACCATCGGATATTTTGAGAAAAGTTTCAAGGCATTTTATCGCATTGCGAATATCTCCCCTCGCCTCATAGACGCCCGACAAATTAAAATAAGCCTCCGGCCTTTCTTTTTGGAGCCTGACCGCCGTTTCAAACTCCCTTTGCGCAACGGAGAGATTCCCTATCTTAGCATAGGCAATTCCTAAATTGACATGCGTTGTATACCGATAAGGAGCAACTTTTAGAGACCGTAAGAAATATCGTATAGCCTTTGTGTTGTCCCCCTCCGCCAAATAAACCATTCCCATTCTGTTCAAATTTTCGGCACTCGAAGGTGCTTTCACAACGGCTTTACGAAGCAATTCCTCCGCCCTCTTCAAATTCCCTCTTTTCAGGTAAAGCTCCCCCAAAAACCCGAGTAGACTGGCAGTCGGTTCGGCATAAACCATGGATCTTTCCAAGGCCTCAATCGCCTTTTCTAGGTTTCCCTCTTTATAAAAAGCAAGACCTTCCTGGATAGCTTTCTTTGCCAATTGAACGGATAGATCCTTACGCTTAGGTGGGGGAAGGGGGGTCCCTCTCTGCTGGTTTCTCACTTTTTTTAGACGAGCCCTCTTACTTATCGAATGGGAAGTTCCAGAAGATCCCTTTTTCCTCCTTTTAGAACAACTTGCAGCATTGTCTTGTGATTTTTTGGCAATCCTCGTCGGCACTTGAAACTTCTGCGCCTGATTCCGGGCAGAGAGGTTTGATTTTCTTCCTGGGCTTGAAATGGCTTCCAAGCTTTTTCCCTTCTTTTCTCGATTCTGCCCCCCTATTGATGACATTTCAGAATGATACAACGAGAGATGGGAAATCCTTTTTTCTTTTTCCCCATTCTCTTTTGCCTTCTCCTTATTCGACACACTCACACGCGGATGGGCCTCCGCCCCCCAAGATTGGGTAGACTGGACAAGATTCGAACCGGCTTTTTCAATGCTTATAGGATGCGCGCCAGGATGTCTATACCGCATCCACCAATATGCCATCCATGCCATCGATCCAATTATGCACACAATCGATAAAATCAGAATAGCGTTTTTCACACCCTTTCTTTCGCGATTTTCACTCGATGTAGAAAGGATTGGAGAAAGAGAAGAAGGCACTTTTCGTTCTGGACCTTCTTTTTCCCTCTCCGCTTTATCAAGCGCTTCTTCAATGAGGCTCACGAAAGATTTCCCCTCCCATGGGTTGCGTGGTTAATACGACCTTTCCTGGTTTGATGCTAAACTTTTTTGTAAAAGGGAGAGGCCGTCGTATCGACTGAAGTCCAAAATAGACCATGCCTCCTATAAACATTCCACCGAGCATTGTCACCCCAACCCACCGAAGCATGCGCACGGGAAAAGGGGTATGAGGAAAAATCGTCCTATACCCCTTCTTCACCATTCGACTCGTGATCCTCCGTTGTTGAGCCACATAACCTGCCAAAAGTGCCCGGTCACATAGTTGATTGATGACCCTCGGAACACCCTTTGAAAGCTTATGAACAGCCTTGACTGCGGAACGCTCAAAACGAACGGATGAAGAGGGACCAGCAATTACTAACCGGTGATGGATATACTCCTCTGTCTCTTCCAAGTTGAGAGGGGACAAACGATACCGAACCGTTATCCTCTGATTGAGCTGACGAAGGTCATGCCGAGACAATTTCACTTCCAGCTCCGGCTGGCCTACCAGGACGATCTGAAGGAGTTTTTCCCTTGTTGTCTCAAGGTTTGAGAGCAAACGAATATTCTCGAGCACCTCAACACTGAGATCCTGCGCCTCATCTATCACTAATACCGTTTTCAACCCTTGCTTATAAAAGGAAAGGAGTACTTCATTGAGAAAAGCAACAAGCTCCCTCTTCGTTTTTCCAAGAGGAATGGCAACGTGAAATTCCTCTAGAATATTCTTTAAAAAATCCTTTACCGAAAGGATGGGGTTGAAAATGTACGCGGTTTTATAGCCTTCTTTGAGTTCCCCCAAGAGGGTTCTGCACAAAGTCGTCTTTCCTGTTCCCACGTCCCCTGTTATGAGGATAAAGCCCTCCCGCTGTTCAATACCAAATTTGAGATGATTCAGGGCCTCCCGATGGGAGTTGCTCAAATAGAGATAGGCGGGATTGGGAGTTAACCCGAAAGGCTTCTCCTTGAAATGATAATAGTCCGTGTACATCAAAACCCCCTAAAAGGTTTTAGATCCTTCACTTCTCCTTTTATGCCATACCTCCAAGGCCTCCCCCCCACTTTGAATCCCCTTTCATCATACGTACCGTAAAGCCGTCTTCTGTCCTTCGCAGAGATACTTCTGATAAGGGAGGGAGTCAAAATCGTAGGTCTCAACAAGATAACCAACTCCGTCTTCCTTGCCTGTTGCTTCGTATGCCTAAAGAATGTTCCGAGCAGAGGAATATCTCCAAGAAGCGGGACCTGCTCCACCTGTTCATCCGTCTTGGTCCGCATCAATCCCGCAATCACGATGGTTTGTCCGCTTTTCACCTTGACGATCGTGCTTGTTTCCCGAATATCCATGATAGGGGCGGTATCCCCAAAACGCGACTGGGATTCTCCAACCTTCTCCGTGACAGTGGGCTGAATACTCATGATCACGTTTCCCTTGTCATCAATCTGAGGCGTCACGGAAAGGACAACTCCCTCTGTCACTGTTTGAGCCGATGCCGTCTCCGTTCTGATTCCCGTTTCCAGATCCGTATCCACCGTCACCTGCCAAAAGACGTCATCCCTTCCCATTTTGATAATGGCCTTCTGGTTGTTTAGAGTGGAAATCCTTGGCTTGGAAAGAACGTTGATGTCTCCTTGGGTTCCCAAGGCATCAATGAGGGCAGAGAACTTATTGTTGGATATACCGATCTGAAATTTCGCGTTATCCGGGCTGAGCATCTGCACCACCGAAGCAGTTCCAGACAGTGTCCCATGATACCCATTCGGTAGCAATGCACGCACACTATTCCAATTGATTCCCATCTCATATTCATCCTTAAGGTAGACCTCCAAGATCTCTGCTTCGATCATGACCTCGCGGTGCAAAATCATCTGTAACGAGTTAAGATAATTGGATATCTGCTCTAATTGATACGGATAATCGACCACATATAGGGTACTTGATGCCTTATTGATCACCAGTTTACCTTCGGAGGAAAGAAGCTCTTTCACACCCGCCTCCAATTCATCCCATAATTTGAATTCCTCTTTCGTATCGATGGTCGATTCACTGTTGCTACTACCGCTTCCACCGGTGCCTCCGGTCCCTCCACCCGTGCCTCCGGTTCCCGAAGAATTGGTATTGTCCGATCCTGTAGACGCAGACAGCGTCGCCGTTCCCTCCCGATCGCTGATCACGTAATTAAAAACAAACAAACGTCCTACCGGCTTCTGTTTAAAAACCTTCACAAACCGGCCTTCTTCAACTTCATATCCAAGGTGAAGAGGGGGCAAGATAAGATCCAAAATCTCCTCAAAAGTGAGTTGTTTAATATCGACCGTGATAGTTCCCGAAACGTCCGGCTCAATCACGATATTCTTGTCCTCCTTCTTCGCAAACGCGAGAAGCACTTCCCGAATATCGGCGTTTCGAAGGGAAAGGGTATACAACTTCTTTCCCTTTTTGGGTATCAAAGCCTCCGGAGCAGGAGGGGCCGTATCAAAGGCAGGAAGGGAAGGGAGGGGAGCTGCTTCTTCCCTCATCCCCTCTCGATGTGACACAGGGGCTTTTCCTTCTCGAACCGTCGTTTGGGCGCATCCTCCCAGGAAAACTATTCCCAAACACAGCATAGAGACACGTAACACCAATTTCTTCATTTTTTCTTCTCCCCTAAGACTCGTTGAGCACTCTCACTCACGACCTCTTGGGCTATTAAAGATAACTTCGGCTGTGGTAAAGGAACCCAGCGACGCTGATTTGAAACCAACACCCATACGGCAGAAGGCAAGACCTTCAAAAGTTTTACTTCTCCCATGGCCTCGCCTTCCGTCATGACATGGTTGTTAAGAATAGCCATCTTTTCTCCAGATACCGTTATGATGCCCGAAAGGGAAACATATACCTCTTCCTTCTTTTCCTTTCCCTGAACCCTTTTTTTCGACTTCAAATGCGTCAACTGTGCGATTTCCGATGAGTCAAAAAAAGGGTTTCTTCCCCATCCATGAAGGTTTAATTCTCTCTTTCTTCCGCTTTTTTTAATCTGTAAACCTTTTTCCTCTCTTTCACCAAAAGGAACCTTTTCCTTCACCTCTTCCCTTTCAGCGGTTTGAATCTTTTTTCCCTCACTCGTAGGAGGGGGCGACGTTGCCGCCACGGTGGTTGCACGTTGAGGATGCATACGTCGATAGAAAAAACGAACGTTATATCCTATCGCCGCGACCAGCAGCAAAAGAATCACCGCTAGCACCCCTTTATTCTTCAACATTCAGCTTTCCCCCATAATAGAAACGGATCTTCACCTCCGTGCGAATAAAAGGAAAGTCTTTTTTCAACACCACATCATCCAATACGAGAAAGTATCGCGGGATATTCGAAAGTGCATCAAGATAAGCCAAGCTATCTTTGAGTGAAGAGAGATAACTCATCTTCATGACGAAATAATGCAGCCGAAACGCCTTGAAAAAGTCACTCTTCTTTGAGACACTTTTTTTTACTCTACTCGCGATGCGAGAAGGTCCCATTACCTTTTCCTGAGACGAAGGCGTTTTTATGCTCACATCCATAAGGTGGTTCTCGACTGCCTTCTCCGCCAAAAGCCTAGCCGCCCCGAGGAGATCCTTTTCCGAAGGGATGCGGCGTCGGAGCTTTACCGACAGGGTTCTCCAGCTTGCGAGCTCTTCTGATGTCACTTTCTTGAAACTCAGAATTTCCTTCCTATAAGTCTCATTTATCTTCGCTAATTGCGAGATTTCTTTTTTGTACGCCTCGATCCGCTGAAACCTTGGATGAAAATCCAATAGGTAAAACAATCCCACAAGCACGACGATTCCAGTTCCCAACGTACCTGCCTTTACCCACAGAGGCCAGGAATCGAACCAGTCGGATTTCATCGAACATCTCCTGCCGGGAGGGAAGCCTCAAGTAGTCCTCGCAGTTGAAATCCCATCATGGCTCCCTTCGCCTGAACATCTTCTATCTTACTCTCCAGTGACGTCGCCACATCTTTCACCTTTTCCGCCTCCGCCTGGATTTCCCTACTGAGACGTACAGGAGAAATCTCCGGGGGAGAAAATTCCCCTTCTTTCACAAATGGAGAAGAGAATAACGCCTCGACGAAGGTCTCGTACGTTTTCTGAGCGGACTTCACAGACCCTTCACGGACGGAGCCACGGAATTCAAAACGATATTGTCTTGTATAAGGATCATCCAACGAGAAAGTCGTTTGCTCAAGTACAGCCCCAACAGGGATGACATGGCTGATATCCTGAAAAAAGGGGGTCCAAAAAGGTTTTTCTCTCAGCACGTGGGAGGAAAACGAGAAAAGCTGTTTAAATCTTTCGCGATTCCTTTTCTGTTTTCTGATTTCTTCCACAATGGTCCTCATTCGACGATTCGTCGATCTCTGCACAGCCACCGTCTCCTCAAGAATCCTTTCTTGACCCGACAACGTAAAATGAGCCACTCCCACGCCTCCCAAAAGACACACGATGGATACTGTCATGGCAAGACGCCCCCAAAAAATCTTGCCCTTTTCCAGAACCGTTACCGGCACTAGATTGGCAATCTCACCCGGTGCCGCCCTTAGGAGACCAATAGGGACCGCATATCTTGCCAGCTCATCGGCCGGCACTTCTCCCGCATCAAAGAGAATTCCTCCTTCTTTTTCCCCCTGAAAGAGCTGGGCCTCTATCCCTAATTCCTCTTTCAAAAAATGCTTCAACTCGCCAACATACTGCACATCGCCACTCAGAATCACCTTTTCCACCATGAGGCCGTGCGAGTGCTGTTTATAGAAAAGGAACGATCGGTTTGTCTCTTGGGCAATCCGATAGGCAACAGCGGAAAAATCCTCTTCCTCGTCTTCCTTGAAAACTCCTTCTTCACTACCCAACACAATAGGCTTCGCCCTCAAAGAAAAACTCCGGGCAAAGGCCAACTGTCCCTTATTAAAAATGGTAATAAGACCTGTTGTTCCTTCGATATGTAAACTTGCACATATATCGGTTTCGAAAGAAGGAAGAAAATGGCGCAAGGCCGCTTTCAGGGCAAAGGGACAACTGGTTATAACCCGGATCTTTTTCCCTGCCTTATGGACTTCCGAAACATGGGCCAAAACTGTGTCTTTAGCCGCACTTACTACGGCATATTCACGATTCCCGCTTCCCTTCTCCGGAATTGTGAAATCGAAAAAGACGGAATTGATAACCACTGTCCCAAGCTGCGAAAGTTCTCTTCGGACAATCTCCACCGCGTTCTTTTTTTTAAGAGGTGGCAGGAGAAAGAAATGATGTTTGACGTGGGTGAGAGGCAAGGCCAAACAGACATAGCGGTTCCTGCACCTTCGAAGCGTCGTTCCCAGCACCGCCATCCTTTCCTCTTCCCTCTCCGATGGAAAAGGATGCGATTCCAAACGCGTGATAAGGAGTGAGCTCTCCGTACGCCTCCCTTCCGCCACATTTAATCCCGAATCGGTTATCTGGATACCTACGACCGGCTGGGCGCGGAATGACATCATCCCTGCCCCTCCCTTGAGGAATTAACTTTTCTCAACGCTTTTTCATACGCAACACGATAACGAAATCCATCCTTGAGGTAATTCCATATCCAATGAATCAATTGGACGTCAACCTCGCTAAACTCCCTGAAAGCTTTCTCTCCAACAACAACTTTCTTGGGAGTGATATACCCTTTTTGTTCGAGATAATAGAGTTTTTGTCTTGGAATACCTGTGCGCTTAAGGACGTCGGACGTATTCATACCTTGACCTCCCTATGCGCAATTATAAACTTAAATTTATATTTGTCAATAAAAAAATTATAATATTAGTATGTTCTAGCCATTAAATAGAAATATCATGATGAAAAAATGATAATCTAGTAATATCACACAACATTTTTTGCTCAACGCAATATTAGCGTTACTTTTGATTGGCGGCCGTAAACAATGGAGGCCACAGTGGAACTTAAAACCTGGTTGCTTCCATCTAAGATCTGAACACAGTGTAATCCATGATGCATATGATTGCCTTCGAAATTATGTGAACATCGATACCCATTCGCGCTACTACACGTTACAGGATAATCATCGTAATTTTCCACACCATTGTCAGAATAAAACACCCTCATAGATGCCACTGAAGGTACATGGCTGGAACGATCATCCACGACTTCGACTAAAAGGGAACCATAGCACCGTATATTCGTCCCTTCGATCGGATAAATCAAGTCATCTCCACTTCCGTTATCAAACGTCTTGTTGGGACCGCTCGATACAATTTTTGCATACTCTGAGTGTGTTGCGTCCGTTATATAACGATATTCTTCACCCCAGGCATCTTTGAGGAGATTCTCACCATCGGGTGAATACGGGCCGCTCCAACCATATTGCACCCCTCCTGTATAAGTCCGGCTTTCAGGATACCCTCCCGACGAAGGATTGGCGATAAGCTCTCTCAAGTCTTTAGGGTAATGCCCAACATCCCCGACAAATCCATAAGTCCCATTCCTTGGATCTCCGAAAAGGATATCATTAAAAATTTTCGACATCTCCTCACGCGCCGCCCTGATTTCCTGAACCTCCATAAACTTGATGGCCATCGGAACGGCAACCGCTGCAAGTGTAATCATGATGGCCAAAGCGGCCACCACTTCGATCAAGGTAAATCCATCCTTTGGGCGCACCCCCACTTTTCTAGCCATAACATTCACTCCTACTGAGGCCATCGGTATATCCATTTCCCAATGTCATCCCCATGCAGAGAGTTATCCGTATCGTCCGTTTCGAATTCCCCGTTGGGACCAGCCGAAAGGATCCAACTATAATATGTATTTCCATCGGAGGGTTGAGTCATCGCCTTCGTCGACAGGACGTACATGTGTCCCCACGGATCCATGGGATCTTTATCTAAATAAGGACCATGCCATCCGATAAGGGAGGAGGCATCCCATGAAGGATAGCGATCATTTTCGTTAATACCAAAATGAAACCACATACGATCACGTGGCGCTGCATACAAATCCTGTCCCCTTTCACCATTCCCCGCCCATGTATCACCGCTATATAAAACACTCACCCAGTTACGGACTCCATCACTCCTACGCGTAGGAAACTCTTTCGTATCACTTCTGAAATTCGTGGTTGCCGTGGCAATCGCGTTGATGTCCGACCATGCCCGTGTAATATCTGCTTTTTCCATTTGATTAATCGCGATTGGAACCAACACCGCCACCACCACCGCTATAATGGCTACTGCTATGAGAATTTCAAGTAATGTAAAACCTCGACGATTCATGCTTTCTCCTTATTGACTAAACGAGGAAACCAGAAACCCGATGTCATCTCCCGGCGGAGGAGTAGGATCACTATTCAAGGGTCCTTTCGGATCCGTATCGATATTTTCATTTGGGCCCGCCGAGATCACCCATGCTTGCCCCGGATCCGCTCCCGCAGCACTCCAGTTACCATCCCACAAAGAACCGATGGACACATAATAATGGTTTCCCCACGGATCCGCCTTGATGGTTCCAAGATACGGCCCCTTCCAGCCATCATAGTTTGGATTATTCAATAAAAGCTGATTCTCGAGTGTGTCATGTTTAAACGTCGTCGTCCAATATGTATTCCGTATGGCGGAAGGCACATCCCCCTTTTCAGATTCCAAGATATATACATCCGGATTGCGATTCACATAATTGGCATTCGTAGAGTAAGCGGGCCAATATGGCTTCACGTCGATATGAAAATTCACGATCGCCGTTGCGATAGCCTGTGTGTCTTTTGCCGCGGTGGTAAGTCGTGCATCGTCGATGTTTCTGACAGCTACAGGGATCAACATTGAGGCCAGGATGGAAATAACCGCCAAAACGATGAGCACCTCCATAAGAGTAAATCCCCGAGAAATTCCCTTTTTCATATCTCACTCCTATTCAGGTCTGCATGGTGAGGTTGTCGACCCTTGGTAAATCAACAGGCCAATATCGTCTCCAGCCAATTGACCATCCGGAGCCCCCCGGCTCCCTCCTACCCTTGCTGAGGTATCCAATCGATTATCAGGGCCCGCCGAGATCACCCACACGTAGGGCCACAGGAAATTATTCAAGCAATGAGCATAACCAATAACCGTAACGATGTAACTCCTTCCCCAGGGATCCAGTTTATCTGAGGCCAAATAGGGTCCCGCCCAATTATCATAATGATTCGCCGCTCCCGGCTTGTTTTGGATTAGATGATTGAACAGGGGCTCGTTACGGCTCGATGCCGTGTATCCAGTCGTATCGGAAAACCCGTAGGTCGGCTGGACAAATGATTTACTCGAATAGACCAGATAGAGATGATTGGTATAATAATCCCCACTATCAGGTAGGTGGGGGTACTTTCCCGTGTGATACCTCAAATTCGTCACGGCGGCGGCAATGGCTTTAACGTCCGCCTTGGCAGCCGAGATCTTTGAGTCATCAATATTCTTGATAGCCAACGGCACCAACGCCCCAGCCAAGATTGATAGTACGGCAATTACAACAATGGCTTCGATCAGTGTAAAACCTTCCTTTTTATACCATCGTTCCATTTTTACCTCCAATTGACCACGAACTTCCGCTATTTTTTTAGCAATATTCATGCCTAATTATTAATTACCTTTGTCTAAGGCCATATCGCCTTTTCCACGGTAAGACCAGAGATTTTCCCACATAATTTGTAGTATTCCCAACATCATCGAAGGCTATTTGGTAATAACCCCCATCATTTGGTAAAGCGGGAGGAACATGGATAGCGCCATCAACAACACAACGGATGCAAGAAAAACGATAACCAACGGTTCAAAAATGGCAAAAACCCTCTTGATGGTCGTGGGAACTTCTCGATCATAATAGGCCGACACCTTATCAAGGGTCTCTTCCATGTTCCCCGTAGATTCTCCAATCGCCACCATCCGCACCACCAATGGCGGGAATTGAGGAAATTCTCTCAAGGTATCGGACATAAACTCCCCCGCCTGGACTCGAGCACGCATCAGTCGGACAATATCCGAAAGGACGACATTCCCTATAACCTTTTCCACGATAAGAAGTGATTGTGTAATATCCACACCCGCTCGGATAAGGGCTCCTAGATAATGGGAAAATCTCGAAAGATTAATTTTAAGGATCAATGTTCCAAAGATGGGAATCCTCAATTTCATCCGATCGATCACGTGTCTGCCCGCATCCGTCTTTTGGAAAATTTTGAAAAAGACGACCAAAAGGACCACCCCTATTATCAGATAGAGCCAATCGTGGACCAAAAAATGGCTAATGCCCATTACGACCCGGGTCGGAAGCGGAAGAGGCACATTCGCCTTCTCAAAGATAGCCGTAAATCTTGGAAATACAAAGGTCATCAATAAAATCACCAATCCCGTCACCGCCACCAGCACAATAGTGGGATAAATCGTCGCCTGTCGAATATTGGATACAAGCTCCTCTTGCCACTCCAGGAATCCCACCAAATCCTTTAATACGGCATCCAAATTACCGGTGGCTTCCCCTGCCCTCACCACGCTAACGTAAAGATCCGAAAAGGCGTGTGGATGCTTCTGAAGTGCCTCCGAAAGGCTAGAGCCCGCCTGTATAGAAAAACGGACCTCCTCCAAAATCTTTTTGAAGTTTCGATTTCCTGTTTGCTCTATCAAATCGTTGAGCCCCTGGATAATAGGAATTCCTGCCGAGACAATCGTTTGGAGATGGACCGTAAAGGTAAGAAGATCCTTGCGTTTGATCTTTTTGCGAAAACTAAATTCCCTCGGAGGGGCTGTTTCCTTCGCCGTGACGAGATAGAGATTCATTTGCCTAAGATTGTTTTGCAATGCCTGCTCCGTCTCGGCATACAAACTTCCCGACACCTCTTTCCCGCTGAAATCCACCGCTTTGTATTTAAAAAGGGGCACTTATGCCACCACCCTTTCCACTTCTTCCAATGTCGTCATGCCTGCCTTCGCTTTTCGAAGGCCATCTTGTTCCATTGTGACAAACCCCTCCCCAAGGGCAGCCTTTTTGATTACCTGACTATCTTTTCCTTCCATAATGAGGGCTTCCAGCGTAGGGGAAACCCGAAGAATTTCGAAGATACCTATACGCCCTCGGTAGCCGGTATTCCTACATGACGCGCATCCCCTTCCATGATAAAAGGTTACTTCCGAATCGGGGGGAATCTTAAAACGCCTCAAAAGACGTTCTTCCGGTGTATAGGGTTCTTTGCAATGGGGACAGATGGTTCGAACCAGTCGCTGGGCAATCACTGCGATAAGGGCAGAGGCCAGGAGAAAAGGTTCCACATTCATGTTGATAAGCCGAGGAATACTCCCTACCGCATCATTCGTATGAAGTGTCGAAAGCACCAAATGACCGGTCAAAGCGGAGCGAATCGCCATATCCGCCGTCTCTTGATCCCTCATCTCCCCTATGAAAATGACGTCTGGATCATGCCGAAGAATGGAACGAAGCCCCGTCGCAAACGTAAGACCCGCCTTCGGATTAATTTGCGTCTGGCGGATGACGGTGAGCTCATATTCCACTGGGTCTTCCAATGTAATAATAGAGCGTTCCAAGCTGTTGATATGACTCAATGTCGAATAGAGGGTCGTTGTCTTCCCACTTCCCGTCGGTCCTGTTACCAAAATGATACCATGAGGGCGACGAATTAACTCCTTGTACATCTTGACGTGTTCAGGGGAAAACCCCAGGCGGTCCAATCCCAAAATCAAATTTTCCTTGTCGAGAATCCGGAGAACAATATCCTCTCCATAGATGGTCGGCATGGTAGAGATCCTCAAATCGATATCACGTTTGCCCATGTGAAACAGTATCCGACCATCTTGGGGCACCCGGTTTTCCGCTATATTCATACCCGACATGATTTTTATTCTGGCAACCAAGGCGGCTTGAAGGATCTTCGGCAGTGAGATTCCTTGCTGCAGAATACCATCAACTCTGTATCTCGTTCGCACGACCTGCCTTTCTGGTTCGATATGGATATCCGTGGCTCGTTGTTTGATTCCGTCAAGAATTAAATGATCCACCAACCGTATAATGGGAGCGGATCCCACCTCTTCCCCCAACGCTGGAGCCCCCTCAGACTCGGCGATTCTTACGGCCTCCTGGATAACCTCCTCGATGGACTGGAGCTTTCCGTAGTACTGGTCGATCGCCTGCTGAATGTCACTTTCACTGGCAGCCTTTACCTCGATAAAATAACCTGTCATCTGCTGCAACGCATCAATGGTAGGAAGATCAAAGACATTTGCCATGGCTACCGTAAGGGTATCCCCTTCCACGGAAAGCGGAATCAACAGATTCTCCCTCGCAAACGACTCAGGGACAAGTTTCACGGCCTCCGCATCAATTAAATAATCTTTCAAATCCACATATCCGACGCCGGATTGCATCGCCAAAGCGGTTTGTACCGCCTCCTGCGTCGCGAAGCCGAGGGAATGGATTACCTCTCCTAAATACTTCCCCGTCCGTTTCTGTTCTTTCAGAGCCACATCAAGTTGATCGGGTGTTATAACCCCCATTTTTACAAGGCGCTCCCCCAATTTACCCTTTGTCATGACTTCTCCTCCCTTTTGGTGGTACCACTAACGGATCCGTGCTGCTATGAACGCGATAATCCTTCGGATCGAGGAAGTAATATCCTCCAAATGGCTCTTTCGGAAGCGTCTCAATAAATCCCTTCTCCACGAGCGCGTTCAAAGAGGTGGGATAGGCATGGTACACTTCCTGATAGCGATGTACTAAACGTTGAAGTGTCTGAATATGCCTAAGTTGCACAATTCTCAATCCAAATTCCCTCTTCAAATCTTTTCTTTTTGTGGTGTCATAGAAATTCTTGAGAACTCGTATGGCCGATTCAATATCCCCCGCTTGCGTGTAAAAACGACTGGCAAGTGAAGGCACAAAAGGTGGATGGCCCGGTTTCGTGCTCGCAATCTCATAATATTTCCCCGCCTGCTTGAAATCCCTGAGGTAGTAATGGTAATAAAATCCGACCATCTCCGGAAGTTTCCAGTTATCCGGGAAATATTTCATCCCTTTTTTAAGCAGCCGAATCGCATCCTGAACATCGGGGAGAAGGCTCGACCCATACCAATAGACATCAAAATAAAGGGGATCGAGATCCGTCGCCAGATTAAGTAAAGGGACCATCCATGGAAAACGAAACCCCCGTTTTTTGTAATGGCTTCCAAAATAGATGGCCCCTTTGATCCAAACGAGATCGGCAGCAAGCCCCTCGAAATCAAGGCTGATGAGCCGCAACAGTTCTGCTTTCGGGAGAAATACGGGATTATCGAAGGAAGGATACGCCTTTCTGAGGGACGTCAATTTCACATTACACACGACGGCTCCTATCAAAAAGAGGAGAGGAATGGTCACTCTTTTCACAGCCTTATGGAAGAATCGCAAAAGCATTGCCCCACCTTCCACGGCGTCTCATTCCTTAAAAATCCTTTCTATTCAGAATCCAGATGGCTATCCACAAAACCACCACGACAAAAGCGATTCCATATAAACACCCATACACCAAATGAAGAATGGGAATAGGAACGTTATGCACGACTTCCGTCTGAACACTCAAAAGATCAAAATTGGGGAAAAGATAATAGAGCCCTATGGAAACGTAGTGGTAAATCCCTTCCTTATGGGCAAAGATTTCTCGAACCTCTGTGGTCGTGTGCCCAATGACAAAGATAGCCAGCACCAAAAAAGGGGTCAGCGTCGGTGATATAAACAGAAAAAAAAGGCACAGAAAGGAAAGAAGGATCGCCATTTCAATCGCCGTGAGCCCCACGGACAGAAAAAGAACCCACTTAAAGGTGTGGCTGTACAGGAAGAGAATCAAAAGAATGATCCCTGTAAATGCGACCATATTCGCGTAAAGGAGACCAAGCAATCCCAAAAATCTCCCCAAGAGATAGCGGGCCCGGCTGATGGGTTTGCTCAAGATGAAAAAAACCGCCGGTGTTTCCATATCCTTTCCCACCACCTCGCTGCCAACAAAAAGGATGAGAAGGAGGGTGAAAAAGGAGACAGTAGCAAGCCCCACATCCTGTATAATCTTTGTCGGATCCCCCACTGTCATCTGGTTCAACACGACGGTGCTCAACACCAACAGAGCAGCAAAAAACAACAATGTGTAAAAAACGCGGCTTCTCACGCCTTGTAAAAAGGTCAATCGAGATAAGCACACTACCTCACGCATGATTCTCCACTACCTCGGAAAAACGCCGATCCAAAAATTCTGGAGTGGCTTCTTCGGGAAGACCGAAAACTTCTTCGATCGTCCCCTGCTTAACCAGCCTTCCTTCGACAATTAACCCCACTTCATCGCACAATGACCTCACATCCGCCAAGATATGGGAGGAAAAAAAGATGGTACACCCCTCTTTCTTCGCTTCGTTCAAAATCGCCGTAACCACTTGGCGGCCTGAGGGATCAAGCCCAGACAAAGGTTCATCAAGAATCAAAAGCGCTGGTGAATTCAATACCGCCTGCGCAACCCCAAGGCGCTGAATCATTCCTTTCGAATAGGTGGAAACCCTTTTATCCTTCGCCTCAAGGAGACGGACACGCGCCAAAAGCTCGTGTGCTCTCTCCGTTACCTCCGTCCCTTTCATTCCTACCATTTGCCCCGCCCATAGCATAATCTCCCATCCCGTCAAGGTTGGAGGAAACAAAGGATTCTCTGGTAAAAAACCTATGGATACCCGTGCTGTAGGAGTGCTACACGTCTTCCCCAACAAAAAGATCTCCCCTTCCGTGGGGAGGGTAAGCCCCATCATCATCTTGATCGTGGTAGTCTTTCCCGCGCCATTAGGACCAAGGAAACCAAAAACCGTTCCCTTTCTTACTTCCAGACTCAGGTCCTTGACGGCCCACCGACCTTTCTTTTTACCCCCCTGCCGAAAGGTAAAGCGCTTTGATAGATCCCGTAAGGAAATGGGAACCATTTTATTTGATCATCGTTCCTATATCGTCACCACCGTCCGCTACTGAGATGGGAACACTATTGATTTCGCCCGTCTGGGGATTTCCAAGAGGACTTCCCACAGGGGTTTCAATCGTCCCGTTCGGTCCTGAGGAAATAATCCAGCATTGATCATAAATGTATGAGCCCCGCCCATAGTAAAGGGCAAGAACATTACAATAATATTTGTGTCCCCACGGATCGGCCGGAACCGTTTTGAGATACGGTCCGTTCCACCCCTGCACATCGGTCAGAGACAGACCGGGAGGCGCACCGGGTTTTGTCGGATACTGCGTTGTTGCCGATCCCCCGATATGATTGAGAACCAACTGGTTTCGAAAAGTATCGCCCCTACCAGCCGCGTTGGACCACGTCACCCATTCATCTGTCCCTCCCCCATGGGTCGCCGCATGTTGACCCTGGTTGCTGAAAAGAACATAAAGCCCATCGTTCGTTTTCGACGTCCCGTTGGTACCATCATTGGACGTAGGCCATCTTCCCGTATCTTTGTAAAAATCACCAATGGCTGCCGCGATGGTATTCACATCTGCCCGCGCTTTCGAAATCTTGGCATCCTTTATATGTTTCGCGATCTGAGGCGCTAGAATAGCAGCAAGGATGGCAATCACTGCAATCACCACAATAACCTCGATCAAAGTAAACCCCTTGTCTCTCTTGAACATTTTCACCTTTCCCTCCTTTATTTCATTTAACCCTAAAAACAATATCATCGCCTCCAATCGTTATGTTGTCGTTTTCCTGGGCAATTTCCGTCTCCCATGTCTTGTTTTCCCCCGCACTGATGACCCATACAACTTCCCCTTCAGGATGATATGCGGTCAGATACGCCACATTGATACTGTAATGGGTTCCCCACGGATCCGCCGTGATCCTACTGATATAGGGCCCATGCCACAATTGAGTATCATAATGGTTCACGGGGGGGGCATTCCGGATTAGATGATCCTCCATGCGATCAATCCGCTCTGCCGGCCATCCTCCAACCGCATTCCAATCCTGCGTGGTTCCCCCCGATGTGGCACCGTCTTGGCCATATCCCACCAAAAGATAAAGATGATTGTTTGCGTCGACCGGCCTTGCTCCATCGATCAACAGCGGCCACACTTTTACATCCTTAAAGAAATCACCCACCGCCGCCGTGATAACCTTCACATCACCTACCGCACGAGAGACCTTGGCATCTTTGATATTCTTGGCAATCACGGGAGACAAAATCGCCGCAAGGATGGCAACCACAGCGATGATCACCACCACTTCAACCAGGGTAAAACCTTTTTCCTTTATTGCCTTTCGCGCCGCGGTCGTTTTTATCCTCATTCCAATTTGCTATTGAGGTTTCCGCACACAGATTCTAAACCCAATATCGTCCCCCATGATCTCTTCTTCCGGCGTCCCATTATCAAAGGGGGTCGACCACAAATGATCGGGACCCGCCGACAACACATACACATGATGACGCTCCGTCCCCCCATACGTGTTGCCGGGGAAATATTGAGCATTCACCACATACGATCGTCCCCACGGATCATTCAGGAGTTGATGATCGATGTAAGGGCCATTCCACTTAAAATCCCCTGTGACAGGATAATCTTCTCCTGCTTGTCCTTCACCCGATGAACCTGTATCATCATCCGGGTTGTTATAATAGAGATAATCATACATCGGCTTTGAGGGATTATAGTTTCCCCACCTGACTGCATAGGTTCCTGCCCCTGACGCTACCCCAGTCGGTACTGTGGTGGGGTCTCCCAAGATACGCCTCACACGACCTGACGGACCATTGGCATTGGTATATGGCCACCATCCCGTATCTTTATGGAGATCTGCAATGGCAGCCCCAATAACGAGAACCTCATTTCTCGCGCGTGAAATACGCGAATCCTGAATCTGTTTCGCAATCGTGGGCGTCAAGATTGCTGCAAGAATCGCCACCACGGCGATGACCACAATCACTTCAATTAGCGTAAATCCTTTTTTGCCCATCAAACCCTCTCCCTTTTCACTTCAAACGCATTCCGATATCGTCGTCTCCCAGCGCAGCCGTATCCATCGCCTGGTCAAATTGGGTGTCTGCTTGGCGGTCAGGTCCCGGAGACCACACGAAAACCGCATCAGGCTGTCCCGAAGGATAATAAAAGTAGTGAACATTGCATGCATAATAACTCCCCCACGGATCGGCCTTAATCTCTGCCAAATAGGGACCGTGCCACTTGTAATCTCCCGTGGTGGGATAGTCCCACGTGCCCCCCTTTGGGTCATTTTTAATCAAATGGTTCGTAAAAAGATCGCCCACCGTAGAGGCATCCCTGTAAGCCACCCACCAATTCGCATGGGTGACCGTGCCATCATATCTAGGCGTATTTCCCGGACCGTTTAACATATACAAACGATCATACGCATCACTTCCATTCGATGTCGGCCACCGCCCCAAATCCTTATAAAAAGAGGTCATGGCCGCCCCAATGACTTGAACCTCATTCTTGGCACGGGCTACTTTAGAATCGTCAACATTTTTGACAATAGTGGGAGTTAAAATGGCGGCAAGAATGGCCACGACGGCAATAACCACTATCACCTCTATTAACGTAAAACCGCTGTTTCTCCTCATTATTGACTCCTTTCTTCCATGTTTTTGTTCAAGGCACTTCTATTTTACGCAAAACACATGCCAGTTCCTCCAAGCCTTTCTGAGGCCGCACCCTCTCGGCCCCAAAGCAAGGGAATCCGCCTCCTATCCCTTTTCCCCGCCCTCCAAAAATGTAGCATCATCTCCAATTTTGGTAGGAATCTTCAACTATTCAGAAATATTTGCAAAAAGAACTTTTCTAAAGGCTGTTTTTTATCCACTCCACATCGATTCCCAATTTCTTGACGCGATGCCAGAGACTCCTTTCACTTATACCCAGCCGTCTCGCGGCCTTGGCCTGGATGCCTCCCGATTTTCTCAAGGCTTCGGTAATCAAAGTTCTCTCCACATCATCCAACATTTCCGGAAGGGAACGCTCTTCCTTCGGCATATCTTTCATTCCACTTTTAACCACTTCGGGAAGATCCTCCACATCGATCCATTCTCCCTCCTTCATCACCACGAGCCTCTCCACAAGGTTTTCCAATTCCCGCACGTTTCCAGGCCAATCATACGTCAAAAGACACCGCATCGCCTCCCTTGTCACTCCAACCACGCGACGGTGATGCTTAACGTTCGCCTTCTCAATAAAGTGTTCAACCAAAAGGGGAATATCCTCCGTCCTCTTTCGAAGGGGTGGAAGATAAATAGACATCACGTTCAACCGAAAGAAAAGGTCCTGGCGAAAGGTATTTTCCTCCACCGCCTTCGTAAGGTCCTTGTTGGTGGCCGCGATAATGCGAACGTCGACCTGCATGGGCTCCGTTCCTCCAACCCGCTCAACCACTTTGTCCTGAAGGACACGAAGAATTTTGGCTTGAGTGGTTGGTGACATATCCCCTATCTCATCCAAGAAAATCGTCCCACCATTGGCAAGTTCAAACTTTCCTTTTTTACGCTGAACCGCTCCCGTAAAGGCTCCTCGTTCATATCCAAAAAGTTCACTCTCCAACAATCCTTCTGGAATCGCTACGCAATTAAGTTTAACAAACGGTTTGTCCTTTCTCCTGGAATTTCGATGAATCGCCTCGGCAATGAGCTCTTTTCCCGTGCCACTTTCCCCCGTAATCAGGACCGTGATATCCGTATCCTCAATTCGCCTCAAGACTCGATATACCTCACGCATAGATGAACTATTCCCGATAATCTTCTCCCATCGAAATTCACCTTCCCTTTCCTCATGCAACCGCTTAATCTCATGCAAAAGCCTTGCCCTCTCCAGCCCCCGTCGTATGACGATTTCCATCTCCTCCAGCTTGAAAGGTTTGGTAAAATAATCATAGGCACCCAGCCGGATCGCCTTCATCGCTAAATCTTTCGATCCGTAAGCCGTCATAATGACCACCACCATGTCCGGCCGTATTCCTCGAACCTTCGGAATAAAATCCACGCCATTGCCGTCCGGCAATCTATAATCCAAAAGGAGTAGGTCCCATGTATCTTCGACGAGCCTCTCTTTTGCTTCTTCCAACGTCCCTACCACAGTATGAGGCACACCCCATTTCGCAAATGCCTTTTCAAGAAAAAAACGCATATCTGGATCATCATCCACAATCAGAACTTTTCCTTCCATTCATTGGCTCCCCTTGCAGATAAATACGAAACGCCACCCCTTTCGACGGCTCGCTTTCCAGAACGAGGCGTCCTCCCTGTGAAGTTATGAGCTCCCGAGCGATCGGAAGCCCCAACCCCGTTCCTCTCGGTTTTGTGGTAAAAAAGGGATCAAAAATCCTTTCTCGTTCCTCCTCTCCAATCACACTCCCCGTGTTGAAGATCTCGATGCACCATTCCCCCCCCTCTTCCGGCAAGATTTTCACCCACACCTCCCCCCCCACATCAACCGCTTCAACGGCATTTTTAAGGAGATTGACTACAGCCTGCCTCAACTTTTCCTTGTCCACACAAAGGAAAGGGATGTCTTTTCCCTGCGGATACTCGGTCAGCAAGGCAAAGTCCTTTTCCTGGAAAGAAACCCTCACCTCCTCCACTATCTCATCCAAAAACTCTGGCAGCAACACCCTCTGGAAAGAAATATCCGACGGACCCGCAAAATCAAGCACTTCCGAAAGAATCTTTTGAATACGCGAAGAGGCCTGATAGATGCGCTCGACATACTCCCCCACCTCTCCCTCTTGGGCTACCGGTTCCTCCCGCAACAGTTCCAGCAATCCCATGATGGAACCAAGAGGGTTCCTAATCTCGTGAACCAACCCTGCGGCCAATCGCCCAATGGTAGACAGCCTATCCAGTTGATCCAAGTCCTTTTCAACCTTTCTAATCTCGGACACTTCCCGAAATGACAAAAGAACACCTTTCTCCCCTCGGCTCCCAAAGATAGGAGAGGAGGTCACCCCTATTTTGAATGCCCCTTTTTTCCCAGAAGGAAAAAGCTCTATGACCTTCGAAGAAACGTACTGTTCCCGCCGCAGTCCATCCTCCACGACGTGAATGAATTGGCTCGCGTCTTCGAATTCCGTCAAAAGGACTTGCAAATTCATTGCAGGCAAGGTCTGAAGCGTATCAAACGCCACACCAAAAATTCTCAACGCCTTCTGGTTCACATATACGACCTTTTCTTCTTCCGCCACCCATAAAACACCACTTTGCAACGCATCAAGCAGCGATTGCGCCATTCTCAGTCTGCCTAGGGTCGGATACAGAGATGTGAGCGTTTGAGCCACAAGAGTTGTCTCCGTTTCCGCCTCTTCCACGCGAGAAGATGCTCCCTCGGGCAGGAAATCCTCAATTGTTCTCAAACTTTTTCTTAACGGGCGACTCAAAAGAAAATAGGCAAAGACGAATCCGAGCATTCCACTCACGAGGGCATAACCCGCCACCCAGAGATAAAGCTGGTTCAGATGGAAGGGGGGAGGACGTAACTTCCCAAACGGATCAAACAAGATAAGCTTTGAAAGATTGATGGCAAAAACACCCGAGCCAAACGTCAAAAGGGTAAGAATGGCCGGCAGAGCAACCGTCAATCTGAGGCGAACACCCATGGACGCCTTGGGGGATTGATTCTTTTCCATCAACATCCCCCTCCCTAATGGTAATCAGGTTTCTTCTCGCAAAGAGATCCGATTCATCAAGGCAGACAAAAGCCCCAACGCCAAATAAGCCCCGGGGGGGAGGACAAAAACCAAAAGGGCAGGGAAATGGGAACCCAAAACAGACATACCGAATAGTTTCCCACTCCCGAGCAACTCACGGACCGCCCCCAAAACGGTAAGGGATAGGGTAAATCCTATGCCCATTCCCAATCCATCCGCGATGGAAGGAATCAAGTTATTCTTCGAAGCAAAAGCCTCCGCCCTTCCGAGAATAATACAATTCACAGTGATCAAAGGTATAAACAAACCCAACGCCTTATGCAACGAATAAAAATATCCCGCCATAATCAGATCTACCAACGTCACAAACGACGCAATGATAACGATAAAAGCGGGAATCCGCACCTTCGCGGGGATAAAACGGCGAAAAAGAGAGATGACGATGTTAGAGCAAACGAGAACAAACGTCGTGGCCAATCCCATCCCCATTCCATTCGCCGCCGAGGTGGTGACGGCCAGTGTCGGACACATCCCGAGAACCAGACGGAACGTGGGGTTCTCTTTCCAAAGCCCTTTCAAAAACTCCTTTTTCACACTCATGAGCACAAACCTTCCGATCTCAGCTTGGGACGAATCGTCTTTTCAAACAGTTCAAGTCCTCTATGGACAGCCTCTGTGACCGCCCGTGGAGAGATCGTGGCCCCCGTGATTTGATCAATATCTCCCCCATCCTTCTTCACCGCCCACTTCACATTCTTTAAGGTCTTTCCGACAAACTGTTTTTTGAACGCCGGCTCGACGATTCGGGCTCCCAATCCAGGAGTCTCCATCATGCTGAGAATCTCAACTCCCGTAATCTTTCCATCAATCCCCACCCCCATGAGAATCTCGATATCCCCTCCATATCCCTTGTGCGAAACCATTCGGAAAGCCACGGCAACAACCTTTCCCCCTTTTTTAGCAAGATACACCTCCAAATTCTCTTTGCCCACCTTTAAAACATCTTTGGTAGGCTGATTATCATACGGAGGGAGAACCTGTTTCAAGGCTCGTATCTTCTCCTGCTGTCTCTGATAGGCAATCGGCTTCAACGTAATTTTATGAACATAGCTCAACAAAAGGGCGGCAACGGCACAAATCACCGTTAGGGTAACAGCCAGCTTCGCTATGGATTTCATTTAGCCTGAACCTCCCCAAACACCTTCGGCCGCGTCCATCGATCAAGGAGGGGGGTCGCCGCATTCATGAGAAGGATGGCAAACGACACCCCCTCCGGATATCCCCCAAACAAGCGGATAATCGCCGTCAACAGCCCACAGCCTACCCCAAAGAGGAACATCCCAAGCTTCGTAACGGGGTTCGTTACCATATCCGTCGCCATGAAGATGGCTCCCAACAACAACCCCCCCGAAAAGACGTGGTAAAGAGGATTCAGGTATTGATGGGGATGAAACATCCAAAATACTCCCGTGACCACAAAGGTAGTCGCAATAAACGTAAAGGGAATGATCCACGGAATGATCTTCCGCCACAAAAGAAAGGCACCACCAATCAAAAGGGCCAATGCCGATATTTCTCCGATGCACCCCCCTGTCTGCCCAATAAAAATATTTTGAAGGCTAAAGGGTAGCGTCGCGGGCAGGGCACCATGCGTCATTAGATGAGTCTTCGCCCACCCCAGAGGCGTCGCCCCCGAAAGCGTATCAGCCACATGCTGGAAAATAGGATGTGCCGGAAACACCCACATGGTCATCTGAACCGGGAAGGAAATAAGGAGCACCACCCTTCCCACAAGGGCCGGATTAAAGGGATTGTGTCCCAATCCCCCGTAAATTTGCTTGCCAATCACGATCGCGAAAAAAGAGCCAATAAGAACCAACCACCACGGTGAGGTGGGCGGAAGATTCAAGGCCAAGAGTATGGCCGTGACGCACGCGCTTCCATCCCGAATAGAAATGGGACGCCCCATCATCTTTTGAGCCGCGGCCTCAAAGGCCAGGGCCGACACGATGGCGAGAAGAATGATCCACGCCGCGTGCGCACCAAACGAGTAGATCCCCACCGCGACTGCGGGAAGAAGCGCAAGACACACCTGAAACATGATGGAGGGAATCGTCTCGGATGATTTGATGTGCGGAGATGAGGAGAGAATTAAGGTCTCTTTCATTTTTTCGCCGCCTTCTTCTTTCGCCTCAAAACTTCCCCTTTGGCATACCGAATCATTTGGACAAGGGGACGTTTCGCCGGACAGATATAGGTACAGGACCCACATTCTATACAATCGAGCAAATGATACCGCTCGGCATCCTCGAATCTTGCATGTTCTGAAAATATCCCTAAAAAATTGGGTAAAAGCCCCATGGGGCAGACCGTCACGCAATGTCCACAACGAACACACGTATGGGGATGATATTCTCCCACCTCTTCTCTCGGCATTAACAGAATCCCCGATGTCCCTTTGGTAACGGGTACACGCTCGTCGTACTGGCTTACTCCCATCATAGGACCGCCCAAAATAAGCTTTCCCGGCGTGGTTTTCCATCCTCCGCACAACTCGAGAATGTCTTTCACAGGGGTCCCCAGACGGACTCGGAGATTTTTCGGAGTCTGGACTCCCCTTCCCGTAACGGTGACCACCCGTTCAATCAACGGCTTCCCCCAACGAATCGCCTCGTAGATGGCAAAAGAGGTACCCACGTTCTGGACGACGGCCCCCACGTCCATGGGCAATCCCCCTCCAGCCGGAACCTTTTTGTTGATGAGCGTCTTGATAAGCTGTTTTTCCGCTCCTTGGGGGTAGCGTTTTGGAACGGATACCACGTTGATCCTTCTCTCACCTACCATTTCCTTCATGACACGAATGGCATCAGGCTTGTTTGCCTCAATCGCCAGATAGATGACACGTGCCCTAAGAATATGGCGTATATAAATTATCCCTTCCAAAATCTCAGCGGGGTGCTCCAGCATAAGGCGGTGATCGGCCGTCAGATAGGGTTCACATTCCACCCCGTTAATAATCAAAGACCGAATAGGTTTGTCTTCCGGTGGACTCAGTTTGACATGGGTCGGAAAGGTGGCACCTCCCATGCCCACGATTCCCGCTTCCCGGATGAAGGGTATCAGCGTTTGGGGGGGGAGGGAAAGGACATCTTCACGGTTTTTATCCGGTTGAAAAGGGGAATCGTTCGTCGTCTCGATTTCTATCGCGGGAGACAATCGTCCCATTGCGTTGGGATATGGCCCAATGGCGCGAACAACCCCCGTCACGGAAGAATGGACATTCGCGGAGACAAACCCCCTTGCCTCCGCCACCTTGTCTCCGATCCTTACTTCGTCTCCCACCTTCACAACCGGTTCAGCCGGTGCTCCAATATGTTGAGAAAGGGGCAGGAACACACGCTCGGGGACAGGGGCATCTTCAATGGGTAGATGGGCCGTCAACCCTTTCTCGTCATTGGGATGAATCCCGCCGGGAAAGCGATGGAGCAACATCTTTCTAGTCTACCTCTCTCAAAACAATCGCCTCCACCTTGCAAACATCCACACACAAACCACATCCTCGACACCTTTCTTCTATAACCGTGTAAGGACGTTTTTTCTCTCCTCTGATTGCTTCAAAAGGACACACCATTTGACACCGCCCACACGAAACACACGCGTTTTCTTTTATCGTAGCCATCCGTTTGACAGGATAAATGTATTGAATCGTTCCTTGGGGGCAAACTTGTAGGCACAGGCCACACTGCCGACATTTCTCTGAATCGATCTCAGCCACATTGTCCCTCACCTTTACCGCTTCGAACGGACATACCTTCTCGCACTGCTTACAACCAATGCACCCCACATCGCAAAAATCCCTAACCCATCTCCCTATATCCTGCGAACTACAATGGACATGAATCGACGCGCTTGCCGGAACGAGATGGATAATATTCCTTGGACACTCCTCCACACAAAGACCGCACCCCACGCATATCTCTGGATCAATCCTGGCGAGATCGTCCTCGATGGTGATAGCCCCAAACGGGCACACCCTCTGACAACTTCCCAGACCTAAACATCCGAAGGCACAGGCCTTGGATCCCCCACCTACGTTCACCGCCGCACGACAATTATCGATACCCTGATACACGAACCGTTGGCGCGTGTAGCCTTTCGAGCCCCGACAGGCAACCACCGCCACCATTCGTATCGTCTTTTCCACCTTTTTGCCGAGAAGTTCCGCCACACGCCTCGTCGTAGACTCCCCCCCGGCGACACATCCGTTTATCGGTGCCTCATCCCCCAACACGGCCCGGGCGAAGGCAGAACACCCCGCATACCCACAGGCCCCACAGTTGGCCCCAGGAAGTACTTCTAAGATCTTTTCCAGGCGAGGGTCTTCTTTGATAGCAAGCTTCTTGGCCGCAACGCCCAATCCCACGGATGCCATCAGACCTATGCCCGCCAGACTTATAACCTCGGGTAACACCGTCTATTTCACCAAACCAGAGAACCCCATAAAGCTCAAAGAAAGAATTCCCGCTGTTACCAAGGCAATGGCAATTCCCCGAAAAGCCCATGGGATATCTGAAAGTTCAAGTCGCTCTCGGATTCCTGAAAACAAAACAAGGGCCAACAAAAAGCCGCCCGCCGCGCCAAAGCTGTAAACCGTGGTTTCCAAAAGGGTAAACCCTTTCTGGGTAATCAAAACGGCAACCCCTAGGACAATACAGTTCGTCGTTATCAAGGGAAGATAGATTCCCAACGCCTGATACAGCACGGGAGAGGTTTTTTGAATAATCATCTCGACCAGTTGAACAAGCGCCGCGATCACGAGAATAAAGATAACAGTCTTCAAATATTCGATATGATAGGGAACAAGAATCCACCGGTTGATCAAAAACGCCGCGATGGAAGACAGGACAACAACGAAAATTACGGACATCCCCATTCCAATCGAGGTTTCAATCCGCCGAGATACGCCCAAAAACGGACAGATTCCTAAAAATTGAGAGAAAACGAAATTATGGACGAGAAGGACACCGATTAGAATGTAAAAATAATGACCCATTCACCCTCATCCAGCGGTTAAGCTATTAAACAATCGTTAAGTTTCTCTACTCCATTCCTACACCTTTGTCAAGAAATTTCATGTGATTTTTTTCACGGAGCTAGGAAGAATGTCCTAGAAACCGCAGGATTAGTAGCGTAATATCGTCGGACTGGGGCGCACCCGCCGCATAATTCCGCAAATCTTTCAAAATTTTGCGGGTAATTTCTTTAGCCGTCGTGTCGGTCACCTCATTCAACACCGCTCCCAATCGGGTTTCGCCATACAACTCACTACGTTTATTCATCGCCTCCGTCACACCATCCGTATAAACAACCAAGACATCCCCCGTTTTGAAATCGATCTCTTTTGAAACATACACGAAACCATCCGCCACGCCCAATGCCATCCCTTTCATCATTGGAAGCGGTGAAGGATCGCTTCCCTTTCTCAAAAGGAAAGGAGGGTTGTGACCTCCGTTGCAATAAGCAAATCTTCCCGTCGTCACGTCGAGGATGCCGAGAAAAAGGGTCACAAACATCATGTTGGGGTTGTCCTGCACGAGGTCTTGATTGACGCGCGTCACAATCTCAGCCGGATCAATACTTCCGCGAACATCGGATTTGATGAGCGTCTTGGTGACAGCCATAAATAAGGAAGCGGGAACTCCCTTCCCAGACACATCCCCCACCACGACACAAAGATGCCGATCATTCACGAAATAGAAATCATAAAAATCGCCTCCAACCTCACGAGCCGGTTCCAAAACGGCATAAATGTCAAACTCCTTATGTTCTGGAAAAGGGGGAAAAAGTTTGGGCACAAGCCCCATTTGGATATCACGGGCAATCCGAAGTTCACTCTCTATCTTTTCCTTTGCCGCCGTGGTCTCTTTCAAGTCCTGAATATACTGCTTCAACGAGGTTTTCATTCGTTCAAAGGCATAGGTAAGCTTCCCCACCTCGTCCTCGTGTCGCACGGGGGGAAGGGGCACATCCCAATCACCCTCGGCAATCCGATTGGCCACCAACGCCAATGACCTGAGAGGGCGAGTGATCCCCCTGGCAATCAAACCAACAACCAACATCAAAAAGAAAAACCCCAAAAGGCTGATGAAAAGGATCTTTCGATTGAGGGCCTTCACATCTTCAAGGAGTTCCTTTTTAGGGAAAATAAGGGCTAACGGCCACCCATTCGCTCTTAAGGGGGCATACGCGATCCAACTGGGTTCTCTCACGAAGGGACCGGAAAAGGAAATAAATCCTGATTTCCCCCGAATCATCTGAAGTCCCAGTTCGGAAAGCTTCTGACTCCCAATCTTTTTCGCAACACTAAAAATGCTTTCCTTCATAATGTACGCGCCATTTGGATGGGTCACGAAAGTTCCATTTTTTGAGAGCAAGAATCCAAATCCCGTCTTCCCGATGCGCACGGCGGAGACAATCTTCTGTAACCAGGCAAGAGAGACATCCACGCAGGCGACTCCCTCGAATGTTTTCTCCTCCCCAATCTTTTTATAGAAAGGAACGGAATACGTCGTCATGACGATGCCGCCGGCCTTCCCGAAATAGGGTTCAATCCAGGCCGGACGCTGGAGAAGCTGAGGCACCATGTACCAATCCCAGGAAAAGTAGTTGTAAGGAACGAATTTGAATCGAATCTCCCCCTTGGATTTGTAATAGTAGGGGGCAAAAAAGCGAAGCTTCTTCCCAAACTCAAAAGGCTCAAACGCCACGGCCGCCCCATAGATCTCCCAGTTTTTCCTCACGACCTCATGGAGAAGATAAAAAATGTTTTCCTTGTGATCCACGTAAAAATCGGGGTTTTCCATGGGAGTGCTGATTCCCTGGGTGGCCTTTTCCACGGAAAAGAGGATAGTATCGATGCGATTGACCGTGGCCTTGAGGGTCTCTTTGGCGTTCTGCTCGATCTCCTTGATGATCAGTTCTTTGGAAGAAGTGTAGTTATACCACAACGAAACTGCCGTAATGACGGAAACACTGATGAGAATCCAGAGGGCGAGCCGCGTCTCAATGCTGCCTCGGCGGCTATTTTTCCCGGCAACGCGCTCCATCCTATCATTCTTCCGGAATGATGAAATAGAGGACATTGGCCTGATCTTTTCTCTCATAACGGACCTCGGGAATCATTCTTTTGACAAGGAGGATCCCCATTCCTCCGATCCGCCGCTCGGCGAGGGAAAGGTGGGTATCCGGATCGGGGCGAGTGACGGGATCGAAGGGAATCCCCCAATCCTTGAAGATTATCGTGAAGGCACCATCGTCTTGGCCACAGACGATCTCCACCTCCCCCGTCTCATCCGGGTAGGCGTAGCGGATGATATTGACGAGGGCCTCCTCCGCGGCCAGTTCTATCTTTGAGACGATCTTGGGCGGCACTCCGTGTTCCCTTGCGCATGCCGCGACAAACCCGATGAGAGATTCCAGGTGCTCCATTCGGGCGGGCCGTTTCATCGATTTTACGTCTTTCATGGAATGTCTCTCAAGGATT
>CAZOBB010000200.1:0-7044 GCA_964577975.1 uncultured Thermodesulfobacteriota bacterium
AAAGGGAGAGGCCGTGATGGTTCCCGAATCCGTCCGAAAAGAGGTGGAACAGCTCCGGGAGGCGCTGCACTACCACAACTACCGCTACTACGTCCTGGACAGCCCGGAGATCCCCGACGCGGAATACGACCGGATGATGCGCCGGCTCATGGAGCTGGAGGAGCGCTACCCCGAGCTGGCCACGCCCGACTCTCCCACCCGGCGGGTGGGCGCCCCTCCCCTGGAGGCCTTCGAGACGGTTCGCCACGACCTGCCCATGCTGAGCCTCGCCAATGGGTTCGACGACGGGGAGATCCGGGAATTCGACCGCCGGGTCCGCCGGATGCTCAAGACGGACGAGGCCATCGACTACGTGGGGGAACCCAAGATGGACGGCCTGGCCGTCGAGGTCCGCTACGAAAACGGGATCCTCACCCGGGGAGCCACCCGGGGGGACGGCACCACCGGCGAAGACGTGACGGACAACATCCGCACCATCGGGGCCATTCCCTTGAAACTCCGGTCGGACGCCTTGCCCCTCCCTGCGAGGCTCGACGCCCGGGGCGAGGTCTTCATGCCCATCGAGGGGTTTAAGCGGTTGAACGAACAGCGAAGGAAGGAGGGCCTGCCGGAATTCTCCAATCCCCGGAACGCGGCGGCGGGCTCCCTCCGCCAGTTGGACTCCCGCATCACCGCCTCGCGGCCCCTGGACATCTACTTCTACGGCGTCGGCGTCGTGGAGGGGCTCACCTTCCAGTCCCACTGGGACATCCTGAAAACCCTCCCGGAATTCGGTTTGAAGACCAATCCCCACGCCCGCCGGTGCCACGGCATCGAGGAGGCCATCGCCTACTACCACGACATGCTGAAGATCCGGGAGGAACTCCCCTACGAGATGGACGGCATCGTCATCAAGGTCGATTCCCTCGATCTCCAGCGCCGCCTCGGAGAGGTATCCCGCAGCCCCCGCTGGGCCATCGCCTACAAGTTCCCCGCCAGCCAGGAGATGACCCAGATCCTCGACATCATCGTCCAGGTAGGACGCACCGGGGTCCTCACCCCCGTGGCCGTCATGAGGCCCGTGGAGGTGGAGGGGGCCATCGTCAGCCGCGCCACGCTCCACAACGCCGACGAGATCGAGCGGAAGGACATCCGCATCGGCGACTGGGTCATCATCCAGCGGGCGGGGGGCGTCATCCCCGAGGTGGTCCAGGTGGTCACCTCGAAACGGGACGCCGGTGTGCGGCGCTTCGTCTTCCCCGACCGGTGTCCCGTCTGCGGCTCTCCCGTGGTGCGCCTGCCGGGAGAGGCCTATCACCGGTGCATGGGCATTTCCTGCCCCGCCCAGCTCAAGGCCAAGATCCGCCACTTCGCCTCCAAGCGCGCCATGGACATCGACGGGCTGGGGCAGAAGCTGGTGGAACAACTGGTGGACAAGGGACTCGTAAAGAACTTCGCCGACCTCTACCACCTTACCCTCGAGACCCTGGCGAACCTGGAACGGATGGGTGAAAAATCGGCCCGGAACCTCCTGGAGGAGATCGAGAAGAGCAAGCAGACGACCCTTCCCCGGTTCCTCTACGCCCTCGGCATTCCCCTCGTGGGGGAACACCTCGCCCAGGTCCTCGCGGAACACTTCGGCGACCTCGAGGCCCTGATGGCGGCCGAAGAGGAGACCCTGACGGAGATCCACGAGATCGGGCCCCGGGTGGCCCGGAGCCTCCGGACCTTCTTCGACACACCGGAGAACCGGGAGGTCATCCGCCGCCTCCGGGAGGCGGGGGTCCGCTGGGAATCGCCGATCGGGACGGGAGACCTGCCCCTGTCCGGCGAGGTCTTCGTCTTCACCGGCGCCCTGCCCGGCATGACCCGGGACGAGGCCAAGGAGCTGGTGGAACGCCTGGGGGCCAAGACGGCCAACCAGGTCTCCAAAAAGACCACCTGCGTTGTGGCGGGGGAGAAGGCGGGTTCCAAGCTGGAGAAGGCCAGGGCCCTGGGGATAAAGATTTTGACTCCCGAGGCGTTCCTGTCTATAATCCGTAAACATGCGGGAGAATAAAACGGATGCCACGAAATGAATTGACAAATTCAAGACCTGACCCCAGTGGCGGGGGGTTCAAGACGGTCGGGATCGCCGGCAAGCCCCACAAGGACGACGTCAAGCGCACCGCCTCCAAGCTGACCCACTGGCTCCGCAAACACGGCATCGACGTGGTGCTGGAGGACCATCTGGGCGACAGCGCTCCGGTTCCCCTCCCGTCGCGGGAGGAACTGCCCCGTCACGCGGACATGATCATCGTCCTGGGAGGGGACGGCACGCTGCTGAGCGTGGCCCGCGCCGTGGGAAACGACCGGGTCCCCATCCTCGGCATCAACATGGGCGGTCTCGGCTTCTTGACCGACATCACCCTCTCGGAGATGTTCCCCCTCCTGAAGGAGATCCTGGAGGGGAACTACACCGTCCGGAAGCGGATGCTCCTGAAGACCACCATCACCCGGAAGAGCGGAACGCAGAAGACCTTCCAGGCCCTCAACGACGTGGTCATCAACAAGGGTGCCCTGGCCCGGATCATCGACATCAAGGCGGCGATCAGCGGCGAATACCTCACCACCTACCGCTCCGACGGCCTCATCGTCTCCACCCCCGTCGGCTCCACGGGCTATTCCCTCTCCGCGGGCGGCCCCATCGTCTGTCCCGGGGTCAACGGCATCATCATCACCCCCATCTGTCCCCATACCCTGACCAACCGTCCCATCCTCATCAAGGAGGACGATACCGTCACCCTCACCCTCTTGTCCAAGGAGGACGAAGTCATCGTGACGGTGGACGGCCAGGTGGGGCACCCCATCGGCTACGAGGACACGGTGGAGATCTCCAAGTCCGACAACAGCATCGCCATGATCGTCCCCCCGGGGAAGAGTTACTACGAGATCCTCCGGACCAAGCTCAAGTGGGGAGAGCGGTAGGGCATGCTCACCTTCCTTCGGGTCAAGAACCTCGCCCTCATCTCGGATATCGAGCTGGAATTCGAACCCGGCCTCACCGTCCTGACGGGGGAAACGGGGGCGGGCAAGTCGCTGCTCATCCAGGCCATTTCCCTCCTGGCGGGGAAGCGTCCCAACGAGTCCCTCCTGCGCCGGGGGGAATCCCGTGCCGTGGTGGAGGGAATCTTCCGCCTGACGCCGGCGCTGCGGGCGTCGGTGGAGGCCGCCGGCCTTCCGGTGGAAGAGGAGACCCTCCACGTGAAGCGCATCATCCGCAGGGACGGCCCCAACCGCGTCGAGGTCAACGGGGAGACCGTCACCCTGACGACCCTGCGCGGGCTTCTCGGCCACCGGCTCCAGATCTCCGGCCAGCACGAGCACACCACCCTGAAAGACCCCGAGGTGCAGTTGTGGATGCTCGACACCTTCGGCGGCCTGCAGGAGGAGCGGGCCCGGTTCGCCGAGCGGTTCAAGGCCTACCGCGCCCTGGTCGGCGCCATCGCCCGCCTCGAGCGCCAGCGGGAGGAGGAAAAACGGGACCGGGAACTCTTCGCCTTCCAGCTAAAAGAGATCGAGGCGGCGGCCCTCTCGCCGGAGGAATTTGAGGCCCTCCGGGAGGAAAAGGCCGTCATGAACCACGCGGAGACCCTCCTGGCCAACCTGCGGGAGGCCCTCGACTCCCTGTACGAGCGGGAGCCCTCCGCCGTCACCCTGGTCCAGAATGCCCTGGGAAACCTGGAAGCCATCGCCGCCATCGACTCCCGCATGGAGGAATCCCTCAAGAACCTTCGGGAGGCCGAGGTATTCCTCGACGAGGTGGCGGGAGACCTCCAGCGCTACGGCGCCAAGATCGAGTTCGATCCCCAGCGTCTCGAGGAGATCGAGGCGCGCCTCGCCACCTACGCCGCGCTGACGAAGAAGTACGGCGGCAGCGTCGAGGCGGTCCTGGAAACCGAGGCTCAGCTGAAGGAACGGCTGAACCAGTCGGAGACCCTGGAGGAGACCATCGCCGCGAGGAGGGACGAGGCGGACGCCCTGCGCCGCTTACTCATCGAGGCGGGGAGAGACCTCTCGCAAAAACGCCGGGAGGCGGCCCGCACCTTCTCGGAGAGGATGACGGCCTCTCTCCGGGAGCTGGGTATGCCCCAGGCCGACTTCCGGGCGGTCCTCTCGCCGGAAGAGCTCCCCGAAGACCCGGGGGTCCCCGCCGACGAAACGGGGTTCGACAGCGTCTCCTTCCTCTTCACCGCCAACCGGGGCGAACCCCCGCTCCCCGTCCGGGATGTGGCCTCCGGGGGAGAGCTCTCGCGGATCCTCCTGGCCGCCAAGGCCCTCATCACGGGGGGCACCGACACCCAGACCATCGTCTTCGACGAGGTGGACGCCGGCATCGGCGGCCGCACCGCCGACATCGTGGGCCGCCGGATCGCCGACATCGCCCGCGCGACCCAGGTCCTCTGCATCACGCACCTTCCCCAGATCGCCGCCTACGGCGACCATCACCTGCGTATCACCAAGACGGAGACCTCCGATCATACCCGCATCGCCGTCGCCCCCCTCGCCGAGGACGAGCGTGTCTCCGAGCTGGCGCGGATGCTGGGGGGAGAAACCATCACCGAGACCACCCGCCGGCACGCCGAGGAACTCTACGCCGCGGCCCGGTCCCACAAAGGAACACCATCATGATCCGGAAAGCCACCATCACCGAGGTCGCCGACATCCAGGCCCTCGTCAACCTCTACGCCGAAAGGGGCGACATGCTCCCCCGCGCCCTTCACGACCTCTACGACAACCTGCGGGACTTCTTCGTCCATGAAGAGGGCGGTAAGATCGTCGGGGTCTGCGCCCTGCACATCACCTGGGAAAACCTGGCCGAGATCCGCTCCCTCGCCGTGGCGGAGGCACACACGGGCCGGGGCATCGGCGGCCGCCTCATTGAGGCCTGCCTGGACGAGGCGCGGGTGCTGAAGATCGGGCGGGTCTTCGCCCTCACCTACATCCCGGAATACTTTAAACGGCAGGGATTCCGGCAGATCGACAAGGCGACGCTGCCCCACAAGATCTGGCACGACTGCCTCAACTGCGTCAAGTTCCCCAACTGCGACGAGCAGGCGGTGATCAGGGAGATAGTCTGAAGGCCGAAGGTGAACCCAAACCTGGGGTTAGTTCTTGAATTTGTCAATTTTTTCGGTTGGATAGGTTCGTCGGTTCGGGATTGATAGAGGCTCCAAGCTCCAAGCTGAAAGCGGGAAGGGCAATAGGCAAAAGGCAAAAGGCAATAGGCAAAAGGCAAGAGGCAAAGGGAGGCTGAAAGAAAGTGACGAGTTGGAGAGTGACGAGTGAGAAGTGAGAGAGTGACGGAGAAAGGAGCCGAGAGCTCGAAGCTGAAAGCTGAAAGCGGGAAGGGAGTGAGAAAGCGAGGGAGAAAGTAGACAAAGGACAAAAGGCGCTCGACGGCTCCAAGCGTAAGTTTCGATCAAAGTGGATAGGATTTTCCCTCGCGACCTCCGCAACGGATTTGCCCGAAATTTCCTTCACCAAATTTCTATGATATAGTTTTTACAAAGGTATCAAAGAGGGAGAAGACAATGGCGGAATTACATGGAATTTCCAAAGGCGAATTGGAGGGGATCGTCAAGCGGGCCGTGGCAAGTGTGCTTGAGGAGAGAAAAGACTTGCTAGAGGAGGCCGTTTCCGAGGCGATTCTCGACATGAAACTGGCTTTGGCTATCGAAGAAGGTGACGTGGGTGATTATGTGCCGGAAGAAGAAATCATGAAAAAACTCCGTTCGTGAGCGATGAAAATATTTTATGAGAAAAGTTTCAGCAGGGATCTTGACAAGCTCAAGCACGAAAAAGCGGTGAAGAGAAATTTGATGAAACTCATCTAAGAGGTCAAAAAAGCCGCTTCCATTTCAGAATTGAAAGATTGCAGAAAGCTCGAAGGATATAAAGCATATTACAGGCTCCGCGTGGGGGATTTTCGACTTGGCGTCAAAGTCTCAAAGGACGGGATCGTTTTTGTCCGGTTTCTACACAGGAAGGATATTTACAGAAAATTTCCATAGTTATTACCGCACGGAAAGAAAAGTGAAGGCCTCAGGTTATTCAAGATAGGTTCGTCGGTTCGGGATTGATAGAGGCTCCAAGCGGGAAGGGCAAAGGGCGATAGGCAATAGGCAAAAGGCGAAGGGCAAAGGGCAATAGGGGGCTGAAAGTTCCAGGCTGAAAGCTAATAATAAGGGAGGGAGTGAGGAAGGGGTATCCATGGGGGGTGATTGTTTTTTATGAAGAATAGGATATTTCTCGGATTGCTGTTTTATGTTTCAATCGTTTTGTTGGGACATTTCTCCTATGGGGCGATGGACAATAGGATGAAACTCCATTTAACACATTCCCTCGCTTTTGAGGGAAGCGTGAATGCCCCGAAGTTTGGACCGATCAAATATGCTCCTTTACAATCGGTTTTGATGATTCCCACGTATGTTCTTGGCCATCTGGCTGGAAAGGTGATGGGACGATCGGAAGAGCGTTGCTATAAGATCGGCTACAGGGTTACATCCGCTGTGTTTAACCCCGTCGTCATTTCGCTCATGTGCGTTTTGTATTTTACCTTTATCGGCGAGTTTGGGTTTGATGTTGCCACACGGCTCGTCTCCTCGTATCTGTTGCTTTTTGGAACCCTTTTGCTCCCTTATGCGAGGCTCATGTATTCGGAGCCGGTGAGCGCGTTTTTGATTCTGGTGTCCTTGTATTTCCTATACCGGTCGTTTCATGGTGATACGGGTGTCAATCTTCGAAAAAGTTTTGTATCGACGGGGGTTCTTTGTTTGAACAACGCCGTCTTCTTTCTGTTTTATCTCCTCTTGGTGTTGTCTGTTCTATTCTATTTTTGGTTTGCCAAGAGAGATGCGGGTGTTGTGAGGCGTGTGATTTTTGAGAGTTTGGTTGTTTTATTCATCGTCATGGGCATTTTTCTCTTTTACAATTATGCAAGGTACGGTTCTTTTTTGCAGTTTGGGTATAAAAGGGAAAGTTTTACTTCACCGATCGTGATTGGCTTGTATGGATTGCTGTTTT
>CAZOBB010000201.1:0-4546 GCA_964577975.1 uncultured Thermodesulfobacteriota bacterium
TTTTCCACTCCCACGACCCCGCTTTCTGGGAAAACCATCTTGGGCTCCACCGCCCCCACCATCCCCGGCTCGAGACGCCTCGTCATTCCCTTTCCCAAGACGGGCCACTCATTCAGCTCGAGACCAATTCCATGCCCCACAAACTTGGCACGTTTTTCCCGGAATCCCATGAAATTGTCCTCCAAGCCGGCCTCTTGCGCCATGGCCGCCATTTTATCGAACCAATCCCCGCAAAGATCCCCCGGCCTTGCCTCGGCTTCAAACCGATGGAGCATGTCAACGGCAACGGCATAAGCCTCCTGAAGATCTGCGGAAAGGGTCCCGACAACCGCGGTTCGCGTCTGGTCTGACATATAGCCTCCCACGCCCGGAGAGGCATCAAACACAAACGGCTCGTTCCGCGCAATCTTATGCATTCCTCCACGCGTCGCCACGGCCGGTGTCATTCCCACTCCTCCGAGAGGGGCATCTATAAACGTGGGAATGGCCGCGCTTCTTCCGGCGTAGAGATATCCATCCAGCCCGACCTGATTCCATCCCCGCATCCTGACCATTCCCTGGTGGCCGTGACGGCGCAACGCAAGGACCAACGTCTCCTCCGCCTCCGCTTCGGTCATTCCCGCGCGAACAAGGTCGGGCATTTCCCGAATGGCCCTGTCGTAGATTTCGACCCCCCTTCGGATATTCTCAACCTCGAAAGGAGACTTTATCATCCGGCACGAGCGGATAAACCGCGAATCGTCCACGATGTGCGCCCGATCCAAAAGATCCTTGAACCGCAAGAAAAGATTCGTGGGCACCACATCCAGCGAAAGGCCCACGGTCTTGGGGATTTTTCCCATCAGCCTGCGAACGGCGTCCTTGATCTCCTGGAATCTCACGTAGGGAACAACCTCCCGAAGGGGAGACTCGATCCGGGCCCGCTCGGGATCCTTCTTGACAAGATAGACCGTTTCCCCTTCCTGGGTAATCAAGGCGTAGCCGAGCTGAACGGATCCCGTAAAATAGAACAGATCGGGGGAATATCCCACGATGGCGAGGGGAATATCCTCCCGCTTCAAGAACTCCCCAAAACGCCGCGCTCGCAGGGCCAGCTCATCCCGGGTCACCCCGCTTTTCGGCAGGAGGTCGGGATCAATCATGGCGCACCCGGTTCAAGATCTCGTCGGCGATGGTCTCTTTGTCGACCTCCGTGACCTCCCCCGTTTCACGAACCTTGAGCTCTACCTTCCCGTCCTTTATGAACCCCCTCCCGATCGTTATCCGAAGGGGAATCCCGATGAGATCGGCATCCTTGAAACGCACCCCCGGCCGCAGGTTCCGATCGTCTATCAACACATCCACGCCCTTTCGACTAAGCGTTCCATAAAGGGCCTCGGAGAATTCCATAACGACCTCATTATTGGTCTGAACGGGAAGAATCTCCACCTCGAAGGGGGCGATCGCCATCGGAAAAATGATTCCGTGATCGTCGTGTTTCTGTTCGATGGCCGCCGCCACCGTCCGACCGACGCCGATACCGTAACAACCCATGATAACCGGCCGTTCCTTCCCCTTCTCGTCCAGAAACGTCGCCCCCAGGGCTTCGCTGTATTTCGTCCCGAGCTTGAAGATATGTCCCACCTCGATCCCCCTGAAGGCCTTAAGCACCCCTTCCTCGCAGTGGGGGCATCCCTCCCCTTCCGCGGCGAGACGGATATCCACAACCTTATCCGCCTCGATATCCCGCCTGGGATCCACGTGGACGAAATGGTAATCCGTTTCATTCGCCCCGCAGACGGCATCCCTCAAGTCCATGACCGTCGGGTCCACAAACAGGGGAATCGAGAGTCCAACGGGGCCCGCGAATCCGACATCCGCTTTGGTAAGCCTTTCCACATCTGCATCCGAAGCCAGTTCGATAAAATTGGCCCCGAGAAGGTTCTTTATCTTCAGGGGATTGACGTCCTTGTCCCCGCGCACGAGACCTGCGACAAACCCCTTGTCGGTCTCGAAGATCATCGTCTTGATCAGTTTCTCCGGCGCTACCTTTAGAAATTCCGCCACCTCCTCCACGTGCTTCTTCCCGGGGGTGTAAACCTTCTCCAGGCTCCTGGGCTCCCCCTCTTCGGGAACAGGGGCCCCGGGCAGGCGCGATACCGCCTTTTCCAGGTTCGCCGCGTAAGAACACTTATCGCATGAGAGGATAAGGTCCTCCCCCGTATTCGCCAGAACCATGAATTCATGCGACGCGCTTCCGCCGATGCTCCCGGTATCCGCCTCCACCGCCTTGAAGGAAAGATCGCACCGTTCAAAGATACGCGAATAGGCATGATACATCTTTTGATAGCTCTCTTCCGCCCCCGATTCGTCCCGATCGAAGCTGTAGGCGTCCTTCATGATAAATTCACGCGCCCTCATGACGCCGAAACGGGGTCGGATCTCGTCCCGAAATTTCGTCTGGATCTGGTAGAGGTTCAACGGCAAGTCACGGTAAGAACGAACCTCTTTCCGGACGAGGTCCGTGATGATCTCCTCGTGTGTCGGTCCCAGGCAATAGTCCCGTTCGTTCCTGTCCTTGAAGCGAAGCAGCTCTTTTCCGTAATACTCCCAACGGCCCGATTCCTTCCAGAGATCCGCCGGCTGCACCATCGGCATGAGAAGCTCCTGGGCCCCCGCGGCATTCATCTCCTCCCGGATGATGGTTTCCACCTTACGGATGGTCTTGAGCCCTATCGGGAGATAGGTATAGATGCCGGTCGCCACCTTCCGGATCATCCCGGCCCGAAACATCAACTGGTGACTGATGACCTCCGCCTCCGCCGGTATCTCCTTCATCGTGGGTAAAAACAACTGGGAATATCGCATGCCCCCTCCTCGAATCGTTTTAATAAGCCATTATAAAAATTCGCCCTTTCAGCGTCAACGGTCTCGCGCCAGGCTGAAAGGGCTTTCTGATCATCCGTAACTCAAAATCTATCTTCCGCGCGCTACATTCGCCTCCCTGCAACGATCATTCGCGTCATGGCCTTGTTCAGGGATGCCTTCACCTTGAGATAATCCTTGTCGTCCGCGCTCATGGTTTTGAGTTTTTCCTCCGCCAGTTCTTTCTTACGTTTCGCCCATTCCACGTCAATTTCCGTATCCAGCTCGGCAATTTCCGCCAGGATGGTAACCTTGTTCGCCAAAACCTCGGCAAACCCCCAACTGACGGCGATGTAACGCTTTTTATCCCCCTGCCGGTACATCACCTCTCCGATGCCCAAAGTCGCGAAGAAAGGAATATGTCCGGGGAGCACGCCAAACTCGCCCAGCTCGCCGGGAGCCGTAATTTCGTCCACCTTTTCGCTCAAGACCAGTCGCCTCGGTGTGACAACTTCCAAAAGGAATGACTTTTCCGCCATGCTATCTCTCCGATTCTACGCTAAGCCGCCATCAGTTTCTGGCCCTTTTCTATGGCCTCATCGATCGTTCCCACCATGTAGAAGGCCTGTTCCGGCAGGTCGTCATGCTTTCCTTCCACGATCTCTTTGAATCCCTTGATAGTGTCTTCCAGTTTCACGTAACGTCCCGGTGTTCCGGTGAACTGTTCCGCGACGAAGAAGGGCTGGGACAGGAAACGCTGAATCTTACGGGCCCGTGCCACGATCAGCTTGTCGTCCTCGGACAATTCGTCCATTCCGAGAATGGCGATGATATCCTGCAAATCTTTATACTTCTGGAGAATCTGCTGAACCTCTCGGGCCACCTGGTAGTGCTCTTCCCCGATGACCTGGGGATCCAGGATCCGTGAAGTCGAATCGAGCGGATCCACGGCGGGGTAGATTCCCAGCTCGGCGATCTGACGGGAAAGAACTGTGGTCGCATCGAGATGGGCGAACGTGGTCGCAGGCGCGGGGTCCGTCAGGTCGTCCGCGGGGACGTAAATCGCCTGGACCGAGGTAATGGAACCCTTCAACGTCGAGGTAATGCGTTCCTCCAGTTCCCCCAGGTCGGTCGACAAGGTGGGCTGGTATCCCACCGCGGAGGGCATCCGGCCCAGGAGGGCGGAGACCTCGGAGTTGGCCTGGGTGAAACGGAAGATGTTGTCGATGAACAGCAGCACGTCCTGGTGCTCCTCGTCCCGGAAGTATTCCGCCGCCGTCAGCGCCGTCAATCCCACCCGGGCCCGGGCCCCGGGAGGCTCGTTCATCTGCCCATAGATCAAGGCCGCCTTGTCGATAACCTTCGACTCCTTCATCTCGAGCCACAGGTCGTTTCCTTCCCTGGTACGCTCCCCGACGCCTCCGAAAACCGAAAAACCGCCGTGTTCAATCGCGAGATTGTGAATCAGCTCCATGATGATAACGGTTTTCCCCACGCCGGCACCGCCGAACAGCCCGATCTTTCCGCCCTTGGAATACGGCGCCAGGAGGTCGACCACCTTGATACCCGTTTCGAAGGCCTCAACCTTCGTGTTCTGCTCAAGAAAGGAGGGAGCAGGACGATGGATCGGATAAAAGGTCTCACTCTCGATGGGACCCTGTTCATCCACAGGTTCCCCGACCACGTTCATGATACGTCCCAG
>CAZOBB010000202.1:0-59295 GCA_964577975.1 uncultured Thermodesulfobacteriota bacterium
GCCGTTGTGCCTGGCAACGAAGTCGATGTCCGGTCCGAAATCCCCCCCGTAGGCGACGGGGATCGTGACCGTCCTCGGCTCGGGGAGTTCGAGGCGTGCCATTTCCTGGAGCCGGGATCGCACGATTTCCGTGAGTTCGGCGTGGGAAAGCGTTTCGGGATCGTAGACGAGGAGAAGGGTCGTGTAGCCGGGGATGGTTTCGATGACGCCCTCGATAAAGGGGTGGGTGAGGGCGAAGTTGGCCTTGCGGACGGCGTGGAATCCCGCTTCGTCGATGGTGCCTCCGAAGGTGAGGAGTAGCCCCCGGTCGCCGAGAGGTTGCATGCGGGGAGAGGTCAGAGAGGGTGGACTCGTCATAATTCCCTTTACACGAATGTTCCCATGGCGGTAACGTCGATGCCGTTGTCCGTAAGAACCTGCCGGATCTGACGGACCAGGGCGACGGCCCCCGGGGTGTCGCCGTGAACGCAGAGGGTCTCCGGGGCGATGGAGAGCTCAGAGCCGTCGATGGCGGTAACCTTGCCTTCCTTGGCCATCATGAGGGCCCGTTGGGCGACGACCTCGGGATCTTTGATCACGCTGCCTGGTTCCTTCCGGGACTGGAGGGTGCCCTCAGGCGTGTAGGCTCGGTCCGGAAAGGCCTCGAAGGCGATCTTCAGCCCGTGGGCGGCGGCGATTTTCCGGTTCCGGGACGCCCATTTTCCCGCCAAAGCGACGAGGAGGAGGGAGGAATCGACGGCGGCCACGGCCCGGCAGATGGCCTCCATCATGGCCTCGTCCGGCTGGGCCATGTTATAGAGGGCCCCGTGGGGTTTTACGTGCTGAAGCGTGAGCCCGTGGGCGGCGGCAAACGCCATGAGGGCCCCGATCTGGTAGGTGACATAGGCGGTGATCTCTTCCGGGGAGCACGCCATGTTCCGACGTCCGTACCCCATCAGGTCGGGAAATCCGGGGTGGGCCCCGATGGCGACCCCGTGTTTCTTGGCCAGGGCCACGGTTTTGGCCATGACCACCGGGTCGCCGGCGTGGAAACCGCAGGCGATGTTGGCCGAGGTGATGTGGGGCATGACCTCCGCGTCCATCCCGATGGTGTAGGCGCCGAAACTTTCTCCCATGTCGCAGTTCAGATCTATCTTCATTACGTTCTCCTTTTTGGGCAAGATATACTTCAGTTTTTTTCCACTTTCAAGCGAGAATAGACGAAAAGTTCAATGGGCTACACGAAAGAAAGGAATGGGAAGGATTAGGTTAGAGGGTTGGAGTGGAAGGGGAAAGTTCTTCTTTAACTTTTTTCACGAGGGAAGAGATTTCCATTCGGAGGATGGCTTTTTGGGATATGTTTACTCTCAGTAGGATGTATAGCTGAAGGGTTGGGTGAAGCGTGAAGAGTAGGGCCGTTCCTTCGCTTCCGGTGACTGTGATCTCATGACAAGACCCGAATGTGAGTTTGTTGCTCAAGATTTCGGATAGCCGAGTACTTGTGCGTAAGATTTCTAATCCTTTTTGGGTAATACACTTTTCTTCTTTTTGGAAAAGTGCACGAACCTCTTCGTTTGAAAATATCCCAATTTCTAGAATGTCTGGCAAGGAATTTCCCCATGCAGCGAGTAACTCTGTGAGCCTTTCCTGTGATGCATCAAAGGGTAAATTTTCTTCTTCTTTATTGGTAAACTTTTCTTTCTGTTCATCGAGCCATCTATGGGCTTCAATGAGGAGGTGTTCCCATGGCAAATTAATACTTTGGCTAGGCGGCGGTACAAAGTCTTCTGCTTTAAATTCACCCTTCTTCCAAGACATGATTTCGTAGAAGGCCTCGATTCCTTGTTTCTCCTGGGCAATGGCGTGGATGATTTCACCATCATGGATATAAATCTTCCCCGTTTTGTCTGGAATTTGGTTGATATGGAGGATAAGATTCATGCGTCCCTGGGCGCTCATTTGGATAAGATCGGAAAGACGCAAGCTTGTGAATTGTCCCTTGAATCCTTCCGTTTCCTCGTGGTCGTGTCTGTAAGCCGCCATTTTTTACGAGTCCTTGAGTCCTTGTTTTGTTTCTAAATATTTTAAACCACCATATCTTGGCTTAGATGTCAAGCTATGTAGCTTTTTTGTCCTTTTCGATCCCTTTTTGTTGTCCCAACAACGATGTTTTTTTGTTGACAGGAAGAGAGATTTAGATATGGTCATTTAACATCATTAGATTTTCATTCTGATGCGATCCACGTATTTTTCTTCTGGAGCAGGGTGTTCAATCGTCCGAAGTTTGAATTCTTTCTGTCCCGTTGTAATGGTGAGTGAATATAAAGGAAGGAGGTATGGATGTTCAAGGTTGAGAGTTTTTGGATATAAAGAAAATACACGGGAGGGGTCTCAGATGTCTTACGGTCCCAGAATGGCAATATCTTTTTGTTTTGAATCGCGGATAGGGACGTATCTTCCCTTTTCAAGGAATTGAGATCGGCACGCCGATGAAAAGGAACCAGCTTTTCTTTAAAAACCCTTTTTTTTGTGATAATAAGAATTCTTAAAAATAAATGAAGGAGATTTTGAGTATGGCCATCGAACTTTATAAGGATGAGACCCACGTATGTATGAAATTCGATAATTTTTTCAAGGGTACGGAAGTTCCTTCCAACCAGTTTTTGCTCGTAAACAATAAATGGGGTGTTTTGCTCGATCCGGGGGGGAATAGACTATTTACCCAGTTGACGGCGGAGATCTCATCGTATTGTCCTCCCCAGCGGCTCAAGTATATCATCCTTTCCCATCAGGACCCGGACGTGGGAGCAGGATTGAATGGATGGTTGCTTATTACAGACGCCGTCATTGCGGTTTCCGAACTGTGGGTTCGCTTTATTCCCAACTTTGCCATGTCGGAGCTTTCGGGGGAGCGTGTGCTTGGAATACCGGATGAGGGTGCAGAGCTTGAATTTGGAGAGGCCTTTTTGCAACTTATACCTGCCCATTTTCTGCATTCTCCCGGAAATTTCCACGTCTTTGATAAGAAATCGGGGATTTTGTTTACGGGTGATTTGGGAGCCTCCATCGGGCCGGAGAAAGAAAACATCTCCAGCCGGGAAGAATTTGAGCAGCATGTCGCTTACATGGCTGGATTTCATCAACGGTATATTCCCCATAGTTCCGCGTGCAAACGATGGGTGGCGATAGCGCGCACTTTACCCATTAAAATGATCGTTCCCCAGCACGGGGCACGCTTCACGGGTGAGGAGGCGGTGTCTGCTTTCATCGATTGGGTGGATCAGTTGAAGGGAGCGCTGGGATAAAGGAAGGAGGATATCGTGACCCTTGTGATGGACGCCAAGTAATGGAACATTCAAAGAAGGGGAAGAGACGTTGACACCTTCGGTTTTTTTCACTACAACCTCGGGAAGGGTTGCGGGGTATGGGGTGTCAAGAATAACTCGAAGTAGAAGGAGTTTGAGATCGTGGTTATAGATAAAGGCAAGGCGATAGAGAACGCGCTGAACGATTTGAAGATGAGTTCATCGGACATTTTAGGTGCCGCCGTCGTTAGCTTGGATGGATTGATGATAGCCTCGTATCTTCCCGTTAGAAATGTCGATCCAGAAGGAGTGGGGGCTATGTCGGCTGCCCTCTTGGGGCTATCGAGAAAGGCGGCAGAGGCTCTCCGCCTTGGAGAGTTTAGGGAGGTTTATATTAAGAGCAACGAAGGTATGATTCATCTATACGCTGTTTCGTCGGAAGGGGTTCTTGCTGTTTTGACGAGGCAAGATGCCAACATTGGCATGGTCAACCTGGAATCGCGACGGGTGGCAAAACAGGTGGGAGAGATCCTTTCGGGGAGAGCAGGTTTTTAAGTGAGGGGAGGTAAAAGGTATGATTAGCCTTTCAAAGGAATTGGAAGCCCGATTAACCCTGGTCATGGCGAAATATCCGGCGATTTTGGCGCTTATCGCCTTTTCTCCGGACGGTTTAGTGATTGCTTCCCTCGTTAAGGAAGATCGTGAGAAGGAACAAATCAGTGCGTTGTCGGCAATGCTGTTGAAGGATGCTCAACGGGCTACAACGACGTTTGGTTTTGGCCGTTTCAAGAGGATTCTTCTTGTAAGCGAGAAAGGGTATCTCACGGTTATCAATGTGACGGAGGAAATCAGCATTGCCATGCTTTCAAATGAACGAGACGCCTTCAGTAAGGCCTTTTTGGATATTGTTAAGATACCAGAGATGTTAAAAAATTCCATGTAAAGGGAGATTTGCTTTATCCCTTGATTACGCCCATGGGGACGAGTCGGGCCACGCGGGAGGAGATTCCCGCCTTTTCCACGATGGTGACAACCCGGTCGATATCCTTGTAGGCGTCGGGGGCCTCCTCCAACAGGGTCTTCTTTCCCCGAGCCCTCACGGCGATTCCCTGGGAGGAGAGGAAATTCAGGACCTTCTGCCTGTTCAGACGCTTGATGGCCTGGGAGCGGGAGAGAACGCGTCCCGCCCCGTGGCACGTGCTCCCGAAGGTCTCTTCCAGGGCCCCGGGTTGGGCCACGAGGATATACGAGGCCGTTCCCATATCCCCCGGTATGAGGACCGGTTGACCCGTTTCTTTAAACGCCCGGGGAAGGTCCGGATGCCCCTCGGGAAAGGCCCGGGTCGCCCCTTTCCGGTGGACGCAGACCTTCCGTAGTTTTCCTTCGACGGTGTGGGATTCCATCTTGGCGATGTTGTGGCACACGTCGTAGAGCAGCCGGAATCCGTGCTCCTTAGGGCCGATGTGGAGGGCCTCTTCAATGGTGCGGATCGCGAGCGTCATCAGGATTTGACGGTTCGTCCAGGCATAGTTGGCGGCGCACGACATGGCGGCGAAGTACCGTTTCCCGATATCCGACGTGATGGGCGCGCAGGCCAACTGACGGTCCGGAAGGCCGAAGGGAAGGTCGTTTACATGCTTGACCATCTCGTGGAGAAAGTCGTCGCAGATCTGGTAACCCAGTCCCCGGGAACCGGAATGGATGAAGACGATGAGCTGGTCTTCGAAGAGACCGAAGCGCCGGGCGATCTTCTCGTCGAAGATGGTCTCCACGCGGCTGAGTTCGAGGAAGTGGTTTCCCGATCCGAGGGTGCCTAACTGGTCCAGCCCTCTCTTGATGGCGTAATCGCCGATGACGGAGGGGTCGGCGGATTCCATGACGCCGTAGTCTTCCGTGAATTCCAGATCTTCCTGGTCTCCCAGCCCCTTTTCCACGGCCCAGCGAGCTCCCTTTTTCATGACCTGTTTGACTTCCTTGGCGGTAAGGTGCAGCCGTCCCGTGCCTCCGACCCCGCAGGGGATGGCCCGATAGAGCTCGTTCAGGAGGAAATCGAGATCTTTCTGGATGTCGGCGGCGGTCAGATTGCTCGTGATGACACGGCAGCCGCAGTTGATGTCGTATCCCACACCGCCGGGGGAGATGACGCCGGAGCGGACGTCGAAGGCGGCCACGCCACCGATGGGAAATCCGTAGCCCTGGTGGATATCGGGCATGGCCAGAGAGGCCTTCAGGATGCCGGGCAGGTGGGCGACGTTGGCCACCTGCTGGAGGCTGCCGTCCGACTTGAGGGTCTTGACGAAGTCCTTGTCGGTGTAGATGATCCCGTCGACGCGCATGCCGCCCGTCTTGGGGATGCGCCAGCGGACATCGTCGATGGGTTCCAGGGTCACGTTCATGCGCCGCGCTCCCGCTGGATTTCCTGAAGGGTCTTTTCGTAGGCCCGGTAGTTGGCATCCCCGAAAAGAACGAAGCGGACCAGCTCGATTTCCGGGTGTTCTTCCAGGTAGTCCCATACGGTGGTCAGGGCGATCCTCGAGGCCTCGTCGATGGGGTAGCCGTAAACTCCCGTGCTGATGGAGGGGAAGGCGATGCTCTTGATGCCCTTTTCCGACGCGATCTTCAGGCACGAGAGGTAGGCGCTTTTGAGCAGCTCCGCTTCTCCCTTCGTTCCGCCCCGGTAGATGGGGCCTACCGCGTGGATCACGTATTTGGCCTTGAGGTTTCCCCCCGTGGTCAGGACGGCGTGTCCCGTGGGGCATCCCCCGATCTTGCGACATTCCTCCATGATGGCGGGGCCGCCCGCCCGGTGGATGGCCCCGTCCACGCCGCCGCCCCCGCGCAGGCCGGAATTGGCGGCGTTGGCGATGGCCTCGGTGTCCTGTTTCGTGATATCTCCCTGAACCAGTTCAAGAACCGAGGAACCGATAGTCACCTTCATCATGCTCCCTCCTTACACGTATGTCTTTTACTTTTCACTTTTCACCTTTGACTTACGGACTTTAACCCCGGTGAAATACGCTACGTTGCGACTTCGCCAATTTCACGGGGTAAACCTTCAACCTTCAGACTTCGACCTTCAGACTTCAGACTTTTACCTCCCCCCTTCGAACCATCCCCTCACACCTTCCCGAAGAAGAAGAGGACCCCCGTCACGATAAAGAACAGGGCGGCGATCTTCTGGATGACCTGTTCGGGAACGTATCTGGAAATGATCCCGCCCACGAGAACCCCGATGAGCGAAGTAAGAACCAGGGCGCAAGCGGCGCCGAGGAAAACAGTGAAGATCTTTTTCGATTCCCCCGTGAGGGCGATGGTGGCCAGCTGTGTTTTATCTCCCATTTCCGCCAGAAAAATGGTTCCAAAGGTGACACCAAAGAGTTTCCAATCCATGTTTTCTCCTTTCTTTTTCAATTATAACCCTACCCCATCTCCGAGTCAAAAAAAGTTTTCTAGCCTAGTCGATGAAAAAGCCTTTGGATGGATCTTTCATTAAAATTCCATTAAAAGAAGAAAAGACTGAGGCTTAGAGAAAAAGGGGAGGGAATGTTCCATTGAAAAGAGGAGTGGGGTGTGTTAAAAATGAAAGCCAAAAAGCCGGTTGGGGGTTTTCATGAGGGAATTTCATCGAATTAAACGACTTCCTCCCTATGTTTTTAACATCGTTAACGATCTGAAAATATCCGCTCGAAGGCGGGGAGAGGATATTATCGATTTGGGAATGGGTAATCCGGACATCCCTACCCCCAAGCATATCGTTGATAAACTAGTGGAAGCGGCTCAAAATCCGAGGAATCACCGCTATTCGGTATCCCGGGGAATCTATAAGTTGCGGCTTGCGATCGCGGATTGGTATAAACGCCGTTTCGATGTCTATATCGATCCCGAGGAAGAGGCGATCGTGACGATTGGCTCGAAAGAGGGATTGGCGCATTTGGCGCTGGCCACCTTGGGAACGGGCGAGGTGGTCTTCGTTCCGACGCCAACCTATCCTATCCATATCTATTCGGTGGTCATGGCGGGGGGGGATCTTCGAACGATTCCTTTGGATGGAGAAGGGGACTTTTTTGAGCGCTTGACCCATGCGGCTCGCCACATGTGGCCTCAACCGAAGATGATCATCGTGAGCTTTCCCCACAATCCCACCACGAAAACCGTCGATGCCACCTTTTTTCAAAACCTGGTCGATTTTGCCAAGGAGCACGATCTGATGTTGGTTCATGATTTCGCCTATGCAGATCTTGCTTTCGATGGCTATGTGCCTCCGAGTATGATGGCGATTCCCGGGGCGAAGGAAGTGGGGGTGGAATTTTTCACCTTGTCGAAGAGTTACAGTATGCCGGGATGGCGCGTGGGATTTGCCGTTGGGAATAGAGAAATCGTTGGGGCCTTGAAAAAGCTGAAGAGCTATTTTGACTACGGAATCTTCCAACCAATCCAAATCGCTTCCATCATAGCCTTGAATGAAGATCAATCCTGTGTGTCCGAGATTGTGGAGGTCTATCGTAAACGACGCGATGTTCTGGTGGATGGGTTGAACCGGATCGGTTGGGAGATCGAGAAACCGAAAGCTACCATGTTCGTGTGGGCGAAGATTCCAGAGCCTTATCAGAAAATGGGTTCGCTCGAATTCTCGAAGATGCTGATTGAAAAGGCGAAGGTGGCGGTTTCCCCCGGCATCGGGTTTGGTGACGAGGGAGAAGGATACGTTCGGTTTGCCCTCGTGGAGAATGAACAACGAATCAAACAGGCCATCCGGGGAATGCGGACGATTTTGTAGATGGAGAGAGGAGTTGGACAAGTGACGGAACATATTGGAATTGGTGTTATCGGTTTTGGAACGGTGGGGGCAGGTACCATTCGGATCTTGTTGGAAAACAGGGAACTGCTCCATCAGCGGACGGGGTTTTATCTGGATGTGGTACGCGTGGCGGATCTCGATTTGGAAACGGATCGAGGAATTTCCCTGGATCCCTCCGTTTTGACGAAGGATGCGGCCGCTTTGATCGCGGATCCCAAAGTGGATATCGTGGTGGAGTTGATTGGAGGATATGAACCGGCGGCCACCTTTATCAAAGAGGCGTTGAAACAAGGGAAGTATGTGGTCACGGCCAATAAGGCCCTCCTTGCCACCCGTGGATGGGAACTTTTCGAAACGGCGGAGGAAAGCGGGGCAACCATCGCTTTCGAAGCGAGCGTGGGGGGAGGGATTCCCATCCTTCGCAGCGTGCGGGAGGGGTTGTGTGCCAATCGATTCGTATCGATTCACGGTATCTTGAACGGGACGGCCAATTACATTCTAAGCCAGATGAGTTCGGAAGGGATGGATTTTGAGGACGCCCTCAAAAAGGCACAACAGAAGGGGTATGCGGAGGCGGATCCTTCTTTTGACGTGGAGGGTGTCGATGCCGCCCATAAAATCACCATATTGAGTGCCATGGCGTTTGGTGTTCGGGTTCCTTTCGATTCTGTTTCTGTCAAAGGAATCAGAGAGATATCCCAGTTGGACATCCTTCACGCCCGGGAACTTGGATTGGTGATCAAACTCCTTGCCGTGGGGAGATGGGAAGAGGGTACGTTGGAGATTCGAGTCAATCCGGTCATGATTCCCGAATCCCATCTGTTGGCAAAGGTGAATGGGGTGTATAACGCGATCCATGTCATCGGTGACTTCGTGGGAAGTACCCTCTATTATGGAAAGGGGGCAGGGATGTTCCCCACCGGAAGCGCCGTGGTCAGTGATATTGTGGCCATAGCAAGGCAAATCGCGAAGGAGAGACCTTATGAGGTTCCTCCTCTAGGGTATCCCCTTTCTTCATTCAAGGAGGCGAGACTGAAGGATGTGAAAGAGGTAAAGGGGACCTATTACCTCCGCATGATGACGGTAGACCGACCGGGAGTTCTTTCTAAGATCTCAGGTGTTTTGGGCGAAAAGGGAATCAGTCTATCTTCCGTGATTCAAAAGGGAAGGGGAGAGGAACCGGTAGCCATTGTCATGGTGACCCATGAGACGACGCAACAGCAGATCGACGATGCGTTGAAGGTGATCAACCGTATGGATGTCCTGATGGAGCCGGCGCTTGCGCTTCACATCGAAAAAGATTTGGAATAGGGGGAGACGGTGCACTGGGAAGGGGTGATTCGGCATTATTGGGAGTATCTTCCATTGGAAGGCGAGGAACACGTCGTTACATTATTGGAGGGAAATACCCCTTTGATCCCGGCGAGAAATCTTGCGGCCGAGATGGGACTGAATATTGAGCTCTACCTGAAGTTCGAGGGGGTCAATCCCACGGGATCTTTCAAGGACCGAGGGATGACCATGGCCATCTCGAAGGCCGTGGAACAAGGGGCAAAGGCCGTTATTTGCGCTTCCACGGGGAACACATCGGCGTCGGCGGCGGCCTACGCGGCCAAGAGCGGGTTGAAGGCGTATGTCCTGATTCCGGAGGGGAAGATCGCGCTTGGAAAACTGTCCCAGGCCATGATGCATGGGGCGGAAGTTATCCAGGTGGAAGGGAATTTCGACGAGGCCTTGAAGCTGGTGGTGGAAATTTCGGAAGAATATCCCGTCACCCTCGTGAACTCCATCAACCCTTATCGAATCGAGGGACAAAAGACGGCCTCCTTCGAAGTCTGCGATGTCTTGGGCACCCCCCCGGATATTCATGTCTTGCCGGTGGGAAACGCTGGAAATATCACAGCCTATTGGAAAGGATATAAAGAATATCACGAAAAGGGCGTCGTTTCGGCCCTCCCAAAGATGTGGGGGTTTCAAGCGGAGGGAGCCGCGCCTATTGTGCGAGGATACCCAATCGAGAGACCCGAAACGGTGGCAACGGCTATCCGCATCGGAAATCCCGCGTCCTGGAAAAAGGCAGTGGCGGCTCGGGATGAGTCGGGGGGAGGGATCGAAATGGTTACCGATGAGGAGATCCTCTCGGCGTATAAATTGCTGAGTGAGAGGGAGGGAATCTTTTGCGAACCGGCATCTGCGGCGGGGATCGCGGGGATTCTCCGCTACCGGGAAGCGATGGGGTTGGGGCATGGTGAGGTGGTTGTGGCAACCTTGACGGGGCATGGGTTGAAAGATCCCGACAACGCCATCAAACAATCGCGGCCGGCTGTCACCCTTCCAGCGGACAAGTCGGCTATTGTTGCGCACATGGGCTTTTAAGTGTCTATGAACATTTTTCGACATGGGCATGGGAAAAAACTTCCGTTGTGGGGAGGGATGGGTTTGTGCCTCTTTCTGGTGGTGCTTTCCTGTTCTGTGCCCCGGGGAACGGGGGTGATTCCTGCCACGAGTGTCTCGCTGAGAGAGGCCCCTCTCGACAAAGAGGCCGTCTATGCGTATCTGGCGGCACGTACGCGTTGGTTGAACGGCGATACCGAGGGGGCTCTGAAGGAATACCGCAAAGCCTTGGAGCACGATCCCACCTCACTCTACCTCCATTTAGAGGTGGCAAGGCTTTTGTGGAGCCTTGGAAAGTTGCCGGAGGCCATCACCGAAGCAAACATAGCCAAAGACCTTTACCCCGACGTGTCGGATGTCTATGAACTATTGGGGAATCTCTACTATGACAACAAAGAGTGGGAAAAGGCTGTCCATGCTTTTGAAAAAGTAGTAGAGCTTTCTCCTTCGAAGGTCAAACCCTATCTGTTTTTGAGTTCTCTTTATGCTGATCACAAGGAGTATGAGAAGGCCATAAAGGTCTTGAAAACCTTGCTTGCGAGAAGACCGAACTCGCCGATGGGGAATTTCTATCTCGGCAAGATATACATGCAAATCGACCTTGATCAAGAGGCAGAGAAATACCTGAGGAAGGTGTTGAAGCTTCGTCCTGCCTTGGTGCCGGCCTTGGATGCACTTGGTGTTCTCTATATGCGAGAAAAAAGATTCAAAGAGGCGGCCGATCTCTACCGGCGTCTCCTGAGAATCGATCCCGCCAATGACAATGCCCTATGGAATTTAGGCCAGATTTATATTCAGCAAAGGAAGATGGATGAGGCGTTGGAATTGCTAGAAAGGTTGAGAAAGGAAGGAGAGAAGCGGCGAGAAATTGATATTAAGATAGGGTTGATCTATTTCGAACAGAAAAAGCTTGACGAAGCCATACGTGCCTTTCAAAGGGCCTTGAAAAAGAAACCCGATAGCGATCGTGTCCACTATTATCTGGGAACCGCTTATGGGGAAAAAGGGTTATTGGAGAAGGCGATTTATCATCTCTCTCGCATACCCGAGCGATCTCCCCTTTACGGGCGCGCCGTTTTACAGGAAGTCTATCTCTATCGCCGTCATAAACAGACCTCGAAAGCTGTTCGGATTTTGAGGAAAGCCATCGGAAAGCACCCGGACAACAGCGATTTTTACCTGGCGTTGGGCGAACTCTTGCGAAGAGAGGGGGATTTGGAGGCGGCCAAGAAAGTCATGAGCCGGGCATTGGCCCTTTTTCCAAAAAACAGCGAGATCTATTTTGAGATGGGGGTCATTTATGATCGATTGGGGGACAAGAAAACCTGTATTGAGATGATGAAAAGGGCGATCGAACTCAATCCGAAAGATGCCTCTGCCCTGAATTACCTCGGGTACACCTATGCGGAGAAGGGAATCAATCTCGATGAAGCGGAGGACTTGATTCGTCGGGCGCTCGAAATCCGTCCCAACGCGGGATACATTGTCGATAGCATGGGATGGGTCTATTATCAGAAAGGGGACTATGAAAAGGCGGTGAAGTATCTTGAACGAGCCGTGAACCTTTCTGGTAAGGATGCCGTGATCTTTGAACATCTTGGAGATGCCTATCGCAAGCTGGGCCGGAAGCACGATGCCGCCAAGGCCTATCATCAAGCGTTGAAGCGCGCGAAAAAAGAGGATATGAAACAGAGGCTCAATGAGAAACTCCGGCGCCTATTCAAAAATCCTTAAATTCCTTTTTGTCGTATATCTCCTTTACGCGTTTCAGGGGTGCGTCCACGCGCCTGGGAAGAAGGCCACACGATGCGGGTCAGATCCCACGCCATATCGCATGACTTTACGGAAGCTCACCGACGCGTATCGGGGAATGTCGGGGAAGATAAAAGTTCATATCGAGACGTCGGAAGGAAACCTATCCTTTCCGGGAACCTTGTATGCCAGCTATCCCGACAAACTGCATCTTGATATTTATGGCTTCCTGCACCGGCCAAAGTTTTTTCTCGTCCAGAGGGGCGAGTTGATTGCCTGGAAGGATTTTGAGACGGGAAGGCGGTATGAAGGGCCGCTGGCTGCCTGTCCCCCTTTCCCCGTGAGGCTTCCCTTTTCTCCCCGGTTCCTGAAGGACCTTGTGAGGGTGTTTTTCCTAAATTTTCCGGAGCCCTTGAAAATTTCGCCCCTTCGTAAGAGCGAGGGGGACTGCTATTTCAGGATGGTATGTGGATGGGGAAGATTCAATCTTCTCTTCGATCCCATAAAGAAGCTTCCTCTAAGCCTGGAAGGTCCTTTGGGGGCCGAGGATGTCTTCACGATTCGCTTTTCTCACTATCGAAAGGGGGAAAAGTCCCTTTTGGTTCCTTGGGAGTACGAAATCTCGGTGAGGGACGTGGTGATGACCATCTCCTTCAAGGACCTTCTCGTAAACCCTCCTCTCTCGGAAGATATCTTTCTTCCCTCTCTGCCTCCGCAAGGGGCGTGATCCCACGGGCGCTCTAGGTCTTCTCTTTGAGAATGATGTGGGACCTGGAGATTTCGAGGATCTTTTTTTGCCAGTACCATAGCATGCCTCAAGAACGTGGATTTGAGACATTTATTGGGGGGAAGGAAGAAAGTTTGGTTTTTTCCTTCGGTCGGCCCTTGTTGAGCAGTTGTGGGGGTAAGATTTGTGAGGTTGTTTGATATTATCTCAATGCTTGGGCTTGAGCGGAGAAACAGTCGCGTAACTGGCCAATGGTTTTCGTTTTTCCATCGGGATGGCACCATGAGGAGGCTTTTTTGTTCTTTTTAAAGGAATCTGTTATGGCGTGTCAGTGATTTGCTTCGGAGGTGTGTCGGGATCTGCTGTCTCTTCCCGTCTTAGGGACACTCAAGATGACACAAAGTATTTGCCCGAGATTCAAAAGTGGGTCGCAAGGGAAGCGGTTCGGTGACACCTTGTTAGAGAAGGAGCTCCCGCGCCGGTATGAAGGGGCAACAATCCTTGACAATTGGGGTGGGTTATTTTAGGTTCAAACCTATGGAAGAGAGCCTCATCCTGGCTTCGGCATCCCCGCGACGGCGCGAGCTCCTGCGTAAAAGTGGTCTTTCTTTCGATGTTGTAGTGGCGGAAGTAGACGAACGTCTACCGGCACATCTGCCTCTGAGTGAGGCAGTGATGGCCGTTGCCGTACAAAAAGCTACGTGGGTATCGAGGCGATACCCACGGCGGTGGGTCCTCGCGGCGGATACCGTGGTGGCGCTGGAAGGAGAGGTCTTTCTGAAACCGGAAAGCGCCAAGGAAGCGGTTACTATGTTGAAACGTCTCAGTGGTAGGTCTCACGAGGTACTGACGGGCTACTGTCTTCAGAATCTTTCCCGGAAACGGACGAGGAAAGGCGTGGAGAAAACGATTGTGACCATGAGGCGCCTGCGTCAGGAGGAGATCGATAGGTACGTGGAATCGGGAGAACCCTTCGACAAGGCGGGGGGATATGCCATCCAGGAGGCGGGTGGGGCCTTCATAACCCGTATCTATGGATCCTATTCCAACGTGGTGGGATTACCCCTTGCCGAAGTGGTATCCCTCTTGTTGGAAGAGGGGGTGATGGTGCCGTGGAAGAAGGTGGCGTGAAGCCGATCGCGGAGAGACTGAAAGAGATCAGGGAACGGATGGAGAAGGCCGCTCGACGAGTGGGACGGCGAGGCGAGGACATCCGTTTGATCGCAGTTTCGAAGACCAAACCGGTTTCCCTGATCCGTGAGGCCGTAGCGGCAGGGATTACGGATTTAGGGGAGAATTACATCCAGGAGGCAAGAGAGAAGATTCCCCAGGTAGCGGGGGAGGTTGTGTGGCACTTTATTGGACATCTGCAGTCGAACAAGGCCAGATATGCCGTTCGGTTGTTTGATTGGGTTCACACGGTGGATCGTAAGGAAATAGCGGACGTCTTGAACCGGCGGGCGGCCCTTGAAGGTCGCATCTTGAAGGTCCTCATTGAGGTCAACGTGGGAAGGGAGGCGACCAAGTCGGGCGTGGCCGAGGAAAATCTTATTCCCCTCGTGGAGCATGTCTCTACCCTTTCCTCCCTCTCTTTGCGTGGCTTGATGGTGATTCCTCCCTTTACGGAGGACATGGATGAGGCGAGGCGGTATTTCGCCAAGACCCGTCGACTCGCCGAAGACGTGGCGCGTCGGGGGATTTCCAATGTGGCCATGGAAGAGTTGTCGATGGGGATGACGGCGGATTTCGAGGTTGCCATTGAGGAAGGGGCGACGATGATTCGGGTGGGAACGGCGATTTTTGGTCCAAGGGAGATGGTATGACGGCCGATAAGCTTTGGAAGGGACGTTTTGAGACGCCAACGGACGAGGTGCTCGAGCGATTTTCGGAGTCCCTTTCTTTCGACAGGCGGCTCTATCCACAGGATATTAGGCAGAGTCTCGCCCATTGTGAGATGCTGATGCGTCAGGGGATTATACCCCATGATACCGGTGAACGAATTCTTCAGGCCTTGAGAGAGATAAAAACGGAACTTGACGAGGGGCGTTTCGAGTTCGATTCTTCCAAAGAAGACATTCACATGGCCATCGAAGCGAGGTTGATGGAGAAAATAGGGCCTGAAGGAGGTATGTTGCACACGGCGCGAAGCCGAAACGATCAAGTGGCTACCGACCTTCGGCTCTATGTCAAGGAGGCGATTGGAGAAATCCGCACCTTGCTGACGGAAGTGATGGAAGAATTTATCGGTGCGGCAAGGCGTCACATCGATTTGATCTTTCCGGGGCTGACGCACTTGCAGCATGCCCAGGCGGTTCGCTTCTCTCATCATCTCATGGCCTATGTGGAGATGTTTCATCGAGACGAAGAACGATTGACGGACGCCTACGAGAGGGCAGACTTTAGCCCTTTGGGCAGCGGCGCCCTCGCGGGGACGACATTCCCGATCGATCGTACCTTCGTGGCGGAGAAGCTCGGTTTTCGCAGGGTTACGAGAAACAGTATGGATGCCGTGTGCGATAGAGATTTTGTGCTAGAGTTCCTTTTCGATCTTTCCCTTATCATGACGCACCTGTCCAGGTTTGCGGAGGACTTGATTTTGTGGAACAGCATGTATGGTCGGCTCATCGAACTTCCGGACGATCTCGCGACGGGAAGCAGCATGATGCCCCAGAAGAAGAATCCGGATGGGGCGGAATTGATTCGGGGAAAGAGTGGCCGCGTTTTTGGCCATCTCATGGGGATGTTGACGGTCATGAAGGGGCTTCCCATGACCTACAACCGGGATCTCCAGGAGGATAAAGAGCCCCTTTTCGATGCCATCGATACCGTGAAAGGGAGTTTACGGGTAGCGGCGCTTTTGATAAAAGGGATGAAACCGAAAAAGGAGGCGATGGCTCGGGCCACGCGGCAAGGATTCCTTCAGGCCACGGATCTGGCAGATTATCTTGTCCGAAAGGGGATTCCCTTTCGGAAGGCGCACGAGATAGTGGGGAAGACGGTTTCCTATGCGGTGCGGTCTGGCAAGGACCTTGCGGATATGACGGTGGAGGAACTGCGTCGTTTTTCGACGGTGTTTGAAGAGGATGCGTTGGAGGTGCTTGATGTGGAAAAGGGGGTGGATCGGAGAAGGGGGATCGGAATGACGGCGCGGGCGTCGGTGTTGGATCATATCGCGTTTGCCGAGAAACATTATCTGAAGAAGGGGAAGGAGGAATAGATGAAGCGGTGGGGAACGGCCGGAAACCGGTATTGGCTATGGGTAGGAGGGTTGATAGTAGCGGTTGCCATGCTAGGATGTGGGAGAAAGGCGCCCCCCATTCCGAAAGATGCCACGGTTCCCAGGGCGGTGAAGAATCTGAAGCTTGAAAAGAGGGCGGGGGTCATCCGCCTGACGTGGGAGGAGCCTAAAAAAGACCTGAAAGGGAGAAAACTCAAGAACTTGACGGGATATAAGGTTCTCAAGAAGGTCGTGAAACCGGGATCCAACGAATGTGTGGATTGTCCGGCCGGATTCCGGGAAGTGGCCGTGTTGGATCGGGATCATCCGGTGAACTTCAAGAAGGTGGAGGGGATGATCCTGTGGGAGGACACGGATGTGAAGAAACATGGAAGGTACGTCTACCGGGTGGTGCCGTTCAATGCCAATGGATACGATGGTGCCATATCTGGATATGTGTCCGTGAAAGTGCCGTAATATGAATGACTTTGTCTACAAAAACGGAGAACTCTTTGCAGAGGGGTGCCGGGTTGCGGACATCGTGGCCGAGGTTGGAACACCGGTTTACATCTATAGCCAGGAAACCCTGGAGCGACACTACCGGGTCTTTGACGAGGCGCTGGCGGGGCTGAAACATCTCATCACCTTTTCGGTGAAGTCCAATTCGAACCTGGCGGTTCTCCGTCTCTTCGCCCGTTTGGGAAGTGGGGCGGATATCGTGTCGGGTGGGGAGCTTTTCCGCTGTTTACGAGCGGGCATCCCCCCGGAAAAGATCGTTTTTTCGGGGGTCGGGAAAACGGAGGACGAGATTTCCTTCGCCTTGGAGACGGGGATCATGATGTTTAACGTGGAATCGGAAATGGAGATGGAGCGGATCGAGGATGTGGCCGCTCGAAAAGGGAAGGTCGCGCCGGTGGCGATCCGCGTGAATCCCGATATCGATCCCCAAACTCATCCTTATATCTCCACGGGCCTGAGGAAGAACAAATTTGGAATCGACGTGAAACGTGCCCTCGCCTTATACAAAAAGGCGGCGAGCCGCGAATCGCTTCGCGTCATAGGCATCGATTGCCATATCGGGTCTCAGTTGACGACGTTGTCTCCTTTTGAAGAAACCGTTTTGAAACTCCGTGAGATGGCCGAAACGCTGGAGAAAGAGGGCATTTCCCTTGAATGGGTGGATATGGGGGGAGGCCTCGGCATAACGTATAACGATGAGACTCCTCCCACCCCGATGGACTACGGAAGGGTGATACGGCAAGCGGCGGAGGGGATGTCGCAGGGATTCATCTTCGAGCCGGGACGGGTCATCGCAGGTAACGCGGGGATTTTGGTGACGCGGGTTCTTTACGTCAAACAAGGGATGGAGAAGAAGTTTCTCGTGGTGGACGCCGGGATGAACGACATGATTCGTCCCAGCTTGTATGGGGCGTATCAGGAGATTCTCCCCGTCAAACAAACAACGGAAAGGGTGCGGGCGGATGTCGTGGGTCCCATTTGTGAGTCGGGGGATTTTCTCGCCAAGGATCGGGAGGTTCCTTTCGTGGCGCCGGGGGGGCTGATGAGTGTCATGAGCGCGGGGGCCTATGGCTTTACCATGGCGTCCAATTACAATTCACGTCCAAGACCAGCGGAAGTCATGGTGCACGGGAACCGCTTTTCCGTCATTCGGCGCCGTGAAACGTATGAGGATTTGGTGCGTGGAGAGGAGATACCCTCCTGGCTTTCGTAGGAGTGATCAAGTATGACGGCAAAAAAGATCCGATTTACTAAAATGAGCGGAAGCGGCAACGATTTTATCTTTTTGGACGGGATGGATGGTTCCTTCGCGTGGGTGGACAGTATGTGGGTGCGTCAGATTTGCCAGCGCGCCCTTTCCGTGGGGGCGGACGGGGTGGTCGTCCTTGAAAAGGATGAGAACTACGATTTCGCGTGGCGTTTTTTCAACAGCGATGGAACCATCGCGGAGATGTGTGGCAACGCGAGCCGCTGCGCGGCGCGTTATGCCTACGAGCAAGGGATCGCAGGGGCCACGATGACCTTTTCCACACTGGCGGGCCCCATTCGGGCAGAGATCAAGGGCAAACGGGTAAAGGTCCAGTTGACGGATCCGAAGCTTTTCGACCCCGACGTGAAGGTGGAGGTGGAGGGACGGAGGTTTTCTCTGTTTTACGTCGACACGGGTGTGCCGCACGTGGTAATGGAAGTGGACGATTTTGAAGAATTCCCGTTGGTGGAGATCGGTCGTAAGATTCGCTTTCACGAAAAATTCGGCCCCGCGGGGACGAACGTGAACATCGTGAAGGTGACGGGGGAAAACGCCCTTGCCTTGAGGACCTACGAACGGGGTGTCGAAAATGAGACCCTCGCCTGTGGAACTGGGTCCGTTGCGGCGGTTCTCATGATGTCCATGAAACGGGGGTTTCAGTCACCCGTTTCGGTTCGAGCGGCGAGTGGTGAAATCTTGACGGTCTGGTGGGAAGGAAAGGTGGGGGCCTGGGCGCCCGTTTTCTTCGAGGGAGAGGTGCGGTTTATCTATGAAGGATGGCTTCATCCGGAGGCCATTCCCGAATCGCGCGAGAAACTAATTTAAGACGGAGGAGGGGAAACCATGATCTTTGAAGGAAGTATGGTTGCAATCGTCACGCCTTTCAAAGACGGTCGTCTGGATGAAGAGGCCTTTAAGAATTTAATCGAGTGGCATATCGAGAGTGGAACGGATGTTATCGTGCCGTGTGGGACGACGGGGGAGTCCGCGACGCTCTCTTTTGAGGAACACGACCGCGTGATAGAGCTGACGGTCGAAACCGTCAATGGGCGCGTTCCCGTCATGGCGGGTACAGGGTCCAACAACACCACGGAGGCCATCCGTTTAACGAGGGACGCCAAAGCCGCGGGGGCGGATGGAGCCCTTCTCATCACACCCTATTACAACAAGCCGACGCAGCAGGGGCTTTACGAGCATTACGAAGCCATCGCCAAGGCGGTGGAGTTTCCAATGGTGCTTTACAACGTGCCTGGGAGAACGGGTGTAAACATGCTTCCTGAAACGGTGGCGCGTCTGTCAAAGATCGATGTCGTCGTGGGGGTGAAGGAGGCTACCGGTTCTCTCCGACAAGTCACAGAGATTATTGAACGTTGTGACGAAGATTTCGCCGTTATCTCCGGGGACGATTTCATCAATTTCCCCTTGCTTGCCGTGGGCGGAAAGGGAATGATCTCCGTGACGGCCAATGTGATCCCAGGTGACTTGGCGGCACTTTATGACGCCTGGAAGGCGGGAGACATCGAGAAGGCGCGCCAGCTTCATTATAAAACGTTGCCGTTACACCGGGCCATGTTCTATGAGACAAACCCCATTCCCGTGAAAACGGCGTTGGCGAAGATGGGGAAGATAGCCCATGAGCTTAGGTTTCCGCTCTGCTCGATGTCCGAGGCGAACGACAAGAAACTGGAGGAAGCACTCAAAACGTACGGATTATTGGAGACCTGATTGGAAACGATGGACATACTGGAAGCCATCGGGAAAACCCCGATGGTCAAGATTCGAAAGCTGACCTCTGCTCCTATTTTTGCCAAGGCGGAGTTTCTCAATCCCGGCGGGAGCATCAAGGACCGAGTCGCCCTTCATATGATCGAAACGGCGGAAAGAGACGGGCGTCTCAAACCGGGATCTGTCATTGTGGAACCTACCTCGGGAAACACGGGAATCGGATTGGCGTTTGTGGGGGTTCAGAAAGGGTACCGCGTGCGCATAGTCATGCCGGAGAATATGAGTGAGGAAAGGAAAAAGATAATCACGGCCTTTGGGGGGGAGCTCGTTCTCACGCCCGCCGAAAAGAGCCTGACAGGCGCAATCGAGAAGGCGGAAGAGCTTCAACGAAAAGACCCCACGGTTTTCGTGCCTCAGCAATTCGAGAATCCCGCCAACCCGGAGATCCATTATCTCACGACGGCCAAAGAGATATGGGAACAAATGGAGGGTAATGTCGCCGCTTTCGTGGCGGGGGTGGGAAGCGGGGGCACTTTGGCGGGCGTCGGAAGGTTTTTGAAAGAGAAGGATAAGGATATCCATCTTGTGGCCGTGGAACCCAAAAATAGCGCGGCCCTGTTGGGGGATGAGCCGGGACTTCACCAGATTCAAGGCATTGGGGATGGATTCGTCCCAAAGATTTTGGACGTGTCGATCATCGATGATGTGGTCACGGTCACGGATGAAGATGCCATTTCCACCACCCGGCGGTTGGCCCGTGAGGAGGGTCTGTTGGTGGGAACCTCTTCGGGAGCCAATGTATGGGCCGCGATCGAGATCAGCCGGAAGATTCGGGGGAACGTCGTGACGGTCTTGCCGGACCGCGCGGAGCGCTACTTTAGTACGAGCTTGATATAAAGGAGGGAAGAATGATTTCTGTCATCGTTTGTGGCGCGGGTGGCCGAATGGGAGGACGAATTATAACCCTGCTTTCCCAGACGGAAGGGGCGAGGCTGATAGGGGCGGTGGAGCGTCCCGACCATCCTTTCGTGGGGAAAGACATTGGGGCGGTCTTGGGATTGGGAGCAAACGGGGTTGAAGTGGTGGATGATCTCGAAAAGGTCTTGGAACGGGGAGATGTCGTCATCGACTTTACCCATATTGACAGTGCCCTTAAGCACATCGAGATGACGATGGCCGCCTCTAAGGCGATTGTGGTTGGCACGACGGGATTTGACGCCTCCCACATGGAAAAAGTCAAAGGATGGGCGACCAGGGGGCGGTGCCTGATCGCACCCAACATGAGCGTGGGGGTCAACCTCCTTTTCAAACTGGCCTTCGAAGTCGCCAAGATTCTTGGGGATGATTACGACGTGGAGATTCTGGAGGCCCATCACAATCAAAAGAAAGACGCCCCTTCTGGAACCGCGATGAAGTTGGGCCGCCAGGTGGCTGCCGCCTTGGGAAGGGATCTCGAAGAAGTCGGCGTGTACGGACGTAAAGGGATGGTGGGGGCGCGTACGAAGCAAGAGATCGGCATGCAAGTCATCCGAGGGGGCGATATCGTGGGGGAACACACCGTTTTCTTCATCGGGACGGGGGAGCGAATAGAGCTGACGCACCGGGCCATGAGTCGGGACAACTTTGCCCGAGGTGCCATCCGTGCCGCCCTGTGGATTGTTCGTCAACCCAATGGATTGTACGACATGCAGGACGTCTTGGGGCTGAAAGAATCGTAGGCGGAGCGTTATCCGTTTTGAAAGACGAGGAGGGCCGCGCCGAGAATTCCGGCGCGGTTTTTTAATTGGGAAACCACGACGTTGCAATCGCGGGCGGGGTGGCGGAAGGAAAATCGTCGGCTCTGTTCCACCGCCCTCGGGAGAAAATGGTCGGCGTAGTGGGAAAGACCGCCGGAAATGATGATTCGTTCGGGATTAAAGAGATTGATCAAAGATCCCATTCCGGCACCGAGGGCGTCAGCGAAGATTTCCCATACACGTCGCCATTGGGTTTCTCCCCGTGAGAGTTTGTCGACGAGTAGGTTGGGAAGAAGGTGGAGTTCCTTTCTCTCCAATGCCTTTGAGATGTCGGGCGGGAGATGGGGGTATTCTTCCCGGAGGCTATTGGCGATGCCGGTGATGGAGGCGTACGCCTCCATGCAGCCCCGAGCGCCACAGTGACACCGCCTCCCTTGGAAATTGACGGTGATGTGTCCGATTTCTCCTCCAAACCCCGAGATGCCCCGGTAGATCTTTCCGTCGATGACGATGCCTCCTCCAATGCCCGTTCCGAAGGCGAGGTAGAGAAAGGCGCGGAGCCCGCGTCCCAGTCCTTGCCACTGTTCACCAAGGGTCTGAATGGTTGCGTCGTTGTCGAAAAAGGCGGCATGGGGATAGACCTCTCGGAAAAGGGGGCCCAGCGGTATCTTTCCTTGAAAGGGAAGGTTGGGGGGATCGAAGAGGATTCCTTCGGGATAACGCAGAGGGCCGGGGATTCCGATGCCGGCGCCGAGAAAGGTCGCGCCTTTGGGGAGGGTCTTTTTGAGGAATTTTTCAAGGGTTTCAGAGAGCCACGTGGCCAAACGGAAAGGGGTCTCGGGGCGGAGGAGGGGAAGGTTTTCCTGGTGAAGCACCTCTCCTCCGCGTGCGACCAATCCCATTTTGACGAAAGATCCTCCCACGTCGCAGCCGATGGCGTATTCCATCTTTTCCCTCCCTTTATTGTGAGGTTTTGGGGGCACCATACCAAAATCGGAGGATTCTAAAAAGGAACAAGCTGAAAAAGCCGATGGGTCAGATCGGAGAGTAGTCCCCCCATGACGGGAGGTAAAGGGGAGGAGGGAAGAGGGGATGGTTGAGGATAGATCAGAGAGGGGGGGGAGGGAAGAAGGAACGTTTTAAGGGCTACATGGAGGGTGTATCCCTCCAGGTGATAAGCGAGGATGACGGGGGGGGAGAAAAAGGTCATCGTCGTCACTCGACTTGCCTCGGCAATGGTGGAGGGATTGTGGCGAACGACCGTTGCCGTGGCGACCCGAGCAGTTTGGGCAGGGGGCGTATAAGAGGCGAGCGCATTGAGGACGGCTCTCTTTATCGCTTCCTCTTTTTCGCACGGGAGGGTGAGGGAAGCGGTTCCCCGTAAAATGACAGGATGTCCGGCAGGGGGAGAAGGGGGAGGTAGGAAATAGATCTTTGCCTCTTGATGGTCGACATACCCGTTGTGAACGGTGCATGTTTTGACGACAAGGCAGGCGTGCTTAAAACAGACCTCTCCTTTTGCGGAGGGAGGGAAGAATCCGAAAAGGATGCCGAGGCAAAGGGTGAGTGAAAGCCTAGAAATAGGCATCGGATTTGCTGATGCGAATGACCATATCCACCTCCGCGAGACCGTCGGGATAATGCCGGATATCCACGATCTGCGTGGCGCGAAGGATGGCTTCCGTTTGCGTGTGGATGACGTCTTCGGTCACTTGAGCGTCACGGGTCGTCTGGAAGGTGGAGACCAGGATTCCACGGAGCTTTTCCGCCAGAAGACGGTAGCCGTCGGCCTCCGCCGCGCGTTCGGAGAGGATTTTGGCCTGCGCGGGATTGGTCGTGCCGGATGGGGCGATGCCCTTTCCCGTCACGCGGATGAGGATATAATCGGTGGAAGGGGTTTGCCCTTCGTAGATGCCCGGAACTTCTTCGGCACTCGACAACACGCTTGGGGGTTGGGTGGAACATCCCATCAACCCTGCCATCAGGAAGAAGAACACGCTTCCCACCACACAGATAATTTTCACGTTTTTCCCCTCCTTTTTTTCTCTACATTATCGGCCGGTTGGCGGAAAACATAAATGATGTCGGAACATTCACGGCGGGCGGAACGGGAATATTCTTGACATTTCACGGGCTCTGACATAGGGTAAACGTAAGCCCACAACAATCGATCGAAAAAGGGGGAGTGCATGGATTTTCGTTTGACAGAGGAGCAGCAGTTTTTCAAAGACAATGTGGCACGGCTTGTCGACCGGATGATCAAACCAAGGGCGGAAGAGATCGACGTCAAGGACGAAATCACCACGGATATCATCAAGGAAATGGGAAAATTGGGGTATCTGGGCATCCGCTATCCCGAGTCCGTCGGAGGCATGGGAGCGGATATGGTGACGTATGCCTTGTTTATCGAGGAGATCGCGAGAGGATCGTTGAGTGTGGGTGCGAACATTGCGATGCAAACCCTGATGGGAACGGATTTCATCTATCGGTTTGGGTCCGATGCCATCAAGGAACGATGCTTTTTCCCCGCCTTGAGAGGTGAGAAGATTGGAACCATCGCCTTTACCGAGCCGAACGCGGGGTCGGATTTGGCGAATATCCACACGGTGGCGAAGAAGGAAGGGGATTCCTATGTGGTCAATGGCCAAAAGACATGGATCACGAATGCCACGGTGGCCGATTTCGCCACGGTCGTGGCCTCCACGGATCGCTCCAAGGGTCTGAAAGGGTTGGGGTTTTTCCTTATCGAAAGGGATACGCCGGGGTACAACGTGGGAAAGAAGATCCACAAGCTCGGAACGAGAGGATCGGAAAATACGGAATTGACCTTTGAGGATTGTCGAATACCGGCGGAAAACCTCCTTGGCGAGGAAGGTAAGGGCGTGGTTTATCTGGGGCAGATCCTTGCCGAGATACGGATCATGACCGGGGCGTTGGCGCTTGGACTGGCCAAGACGGCGTTCGAGGATGGGTTGCAGTATTCCAAAGAGCGAGTCGCGTTTGGGCGGCCGATCGCCAAGTTCCAGTTGATTGCCGCGAAGCTGACCGAGATGTACATGAACTATGAGGCGGCCAAGCTCATGGTCTATAAGGCGGCGTGGTTGAAAGACAATGATTTGCCGCACACGAAGGAAGCCGCGAGCGCGAAGATGTTTGCCGTGGAGATGGCCTGTAAAGTGGTGGATGAGGTCACGCGGATCTATGGGGCCTATGGTTTTGCGATGGAATATCCGGCGCAGAGGTATTTCAGGGACGCGCGGTTTCTCCTGTACGGCGGAGGAACGCATGAAATCCTGAAGACGGTCATCGCGCGTGAGTTGACGGGAAGGCTATAGAGGAGAGGGGGTAAGATGGCGGAGGGAAAAGGAAGAAGGATAAGGGTCTTGGTCGCAAAGCCGGGACTGGATGGTCACGATCGTGGAGCCAAGGTGGTGGCGCAAGCCTTGAAAGAGGCGGGAATGGAGGTCATCTACACGGGCTTGCACCAGACCATCGATCAAATCATCCAGACGGCCATCCAAGAAGACGTGGATGTGATTGGGTTGAGTATCCTTTCCGGGGCGCACCTTCCCATCTGTGAGGAGCTTATCCAGAAGATGAAGGAAAAGGGAATGGAAGACGTGAAAGTCGCGGTGGGGGGCGTTATTCCGAATAGAGACGTGGAGAAATTGAAGGCCCTTGGCGTGGACGCGGTGTTCCCGGGAGGGACACCGTTCGATGAAATCGTGGAGGGGATCAGAAACGTTACCGGAAAGGGACGTGGTGAATAGACCAAGCCTTTTTCCATGCCGATATTGGAGTGATAAGAGGCCAAGCGACACCCCTTCAGGCTGCCATGAAGGGGTATTATTTTTTTTGTGACGCAAACGACGAGGACGTTTGGAGGGAAAGATGGGGGTCGCGTATTACACGAAGGATGAAAAGGATAGGATTTTAGAGGTCACGTATCAATCCGGATTGAAGATCAAGCCGGTGTACGGTCCGGAGGATCTCAAGGAAGTTGGCTTCGACTACGAGAAGGATCTGGGAGATCCCGGTGAGTATCCCTACACCCGTGGGATTCACCCTCAGGGCTACCGGACGCGGGCGTGGACGACCCGTCAATACACGGGGTTTGGGACTCCGGTAGAGACCAACGAGCGGTTCAAACTAATGATCTCCCACGGACAGACGGGCTTGAACGTGGCGTTTGATCTGCCCACGCAGATGGGGTACGACTCGGACAATCCCCGTGTGGCGGGCGAAGTGGGTCGCGTGGGGATGGCTGTCGATACCTTGCGGGACTTCGAGATTGCCTTCAAAGACATCCCTTTGGATCGCATCGGTGTGGGACTGACCATCAACGCCGTGGCCTCCATCATGTTGGCCATGTTTCAGGCCGTGGCGGAAAAGTACGGTTATAAAAAAGATCAGATCAGCGCTACGCCGCAGAACGATATTTTGAAGGAAATCATCGGGCGGGGGACGTGGATCTTTCCCGTCCAACCCGCCATCCGGTTGATCGGTGACACCATTGAATACTCGATGAATGAGCTGCCGCGGTGCAATCCCGTCAGTATCTGCGGGTATCATATTCGGGAATCGGGGGCGACACCGGCTCAAGAGATGGGTTTCGCCATCCAGATCGCGAATACCTATATCGACAATGTCCTGGAACGGGGGTATCATATCGACGATTTCGTGCGGCGTTTTTCTTTCAATTTCAACGTGTTCGGGAACCTATGGGAACAGGTCGCCAAATTCCGGGCGGGGCGCAAATTGTGGGCGAAAAATCTCAAGGAGAAATACGGGGCGAAGAATCCCAAGAGCCTCTTCCTCCGGGGGCTCTTTGGGGGGGGCGGTTACGGTTTGACGAAGAAGGAACCGGAAAACAACATCATTCGAGGGGCCTTCTACGCCTTGGCGGCGGCCCTTAGCGGCGCCCAGACGATCGCCCTTTGCTCCTACGACGAGGCCTACACCATCCCGACCCCCCATTCCGCCCTTCTTTCCCTGAGAACCCTTCAGATCGTGATGGAAGAGGTGGGCTTGCGGGATACCGTGGATCCCTTGGCGGGTTCCTATTTCATCGAAACCCTTACCAAGCAGATGGAAGAAAAGATCATCGAAGAAATGGAGCGGATCGACAAGATGGGAGGTATGGCGGTAGCGGTCGAGCAGGGGTTCGTCCAGAAGCTGGTGGCGCAACAGGCATATCAGTTCGAGAAGGACCTGCAGACGGGAAAACTGAAGAAGGTAGGGGTCAATCTCTACGCGGATGAATCCAAGAAAGAAGAGGATGTGGAGCTCCACGAGTATGATCCCAGTGTCGTCGAGCAACAGATCGAGCGACTCAAAGAGGTGAAGCGGGAGAGGAGCGACCGGGAGGTGACGGCCGCTTTGAAGGAATTGAAAAAGGCGGCGGAGGAGGGGAAAAACGTCATGCCCTATCTCGTGACGGCTGTGAAGGCGTATGCGACCGTGCAGGAGATGACGGATGTCTTCCGGGAGGTGTTTGGAGAGTTCAACGAACCGAGGATTATTTGAGGATGTTTCGACTGGACGGAAAGGTGGCATGGGTGACGGGCGGCGCCCGGGGGATTGGGGCGGCCGTGAGTCGCGTCTTGGCGAAAGCGGGGGCGAAGGTGGCCGTGATGGACATTGCCCCCGAGACGCTGGGGGACTTCCGAGCGAGGATGGCCCTGGAGCCCGGTTTGATTTTCAGGACCTATGAGGGGGATGTGTGCGACGAGAGTTCCGTGGGTCGTGTGGTGCGGGCTATCGAAGAGGATTTAGGGGCGGTGGACATCCTCGTCAACAACGCGGGGATCATTCGGGACCGTATGTTTCGGAATCTCGCCTTGGCGGATTGGCAGGCCGTGCTGGATGTAAATCTCACGGGGACGTTTCTGTGCACCAAGGCGGTGATTGAGACGATGGCCCAACGTCGGTTTGGCCGGGTCATCAATACCTCGTCCATCAGCTCGTTGGGAAACCCTGGCCAGGGAAACTACGCGGCCGCCAAGGCGGGGGTTATCGGCTTGACAAAAACCCTGGCGTTGGAATACGCCCGAAAAGGTGTCACCGTAAATTGTGTAGCACCGGGTGCCACGCATACCGACATGACCCGATCTCTTCCTGTGGAAGCCAGGAGACGCTTTGAGGAAGAAATTCCCATGGGACGGATGGCGGAACCGGACGAAATCGCCGTGGTTCACCTGTTCCTTGCAAGCGATGAGGCCCGCTACGTGACCGGGCAGGTTATATTCGTGGATGGAGGTGTTAGCTGTGGGTTTTAACATTAACGTGATGAGATGGGGGAAGTGATGAAGTACAAGATAGGTATCGACGTGGGGGAGACCTTTACGGATTTCCTGTTGACCATGGAGGATGGAAGCTCCCAAATCTACAAGGTCTTGAGTACACCGGACGATCCTTCCATCGCCACCATGCAAGGATTGAAGGAGATGGCAGAGGATCGAAACCTCAGCGTGGAGGAATTCTTGAAAGACGTGACGGTCATCGTGCACGGAACCACCGTCACCACCAACGCCGTCTTGACCTATACGGGGGCCAAAACCGGTCTCCTGACGACAAAAGGGGTTCGGGACGCCCTCGAGATGCGGCGGGGGATACGGGAGGAGCAATACAATAACCACTATCAAAACGTGGAACCGTTGGTTCAGCGGTATCTTCGGTTGCCCATCGACGAGCGGCTCGATTACAAGGGTGACGTGATCAAGCCGATCGAGGAGGACGATGTCCTGGATAAGGTTGCATTTTTCAAGGAAGAGGGCGTTGAGGCGGTGGCGATCTGTTTCATGAACTCTTTCGCCAATCCCGACCACGAAAAGAAGGCGGGGGAGATCGTCCGCCGCGAGATGCCGGACGCCTATCTCACCCTGTCGGGGGATATCCTGCCATCGATCCGGTTCTATGACCGGGTGAGCACCACGGTCTTGAACGCCTACGTGGGACCGATTCTCAAACGGTATCTGGATGCCCTCCTTAAAAAGCTGAAAGAGGTCAACTATGAGGGGGTCCTTTTGATCATGCAGTCCAATGGGGGGGTCGTGGCCCCCGAGATCGCCATGGAGCGGGCGGCGGTTACCCTGCTGTCCGGGCCCGCGGGGGGACCCGTGGCGGGGATCATGTATACCACGGTGCAGGGATACGATGATTGCATCACGGTGGACATGGGCGGAACCAGTTTCGATGCCGCCCTCATCAAGGACCGGACTCCTCTCGTGACGACGATGGGTGAGATCAACCGCCTCCGGATCGCCTTACCCATGTTGAACGTGGTGACCATTGGGGCTGGGGGTGGAAGTATCGGCTGGATCGACGAGGGGGGGCTGCTTCGTATGGGACCCCAAAGCGCCGGCGCGAAACCGGGGCCGGCGTGCTACAACCTGGGAGGCGAGGAACCGACGTGCACGGACGCGGACCTCGTCCTGGGCTATCTTGACAAGGACTACTTCGCGGGCGGGAGGATTCCTCTCGATCTGGGGAAGGCGGAGAAGGCCATCGAAGAGAAGATTGCCAAGAGATTGGGGATGGATCTCTACGAGGCCGCGCTGGGGATGTACAATGTCATCAACGTGAACATGGCGGCGGCCGTGCGGGAGGTTTCCGTGAAGCAGGGACAGGATCCACGGGATTTTCCCCTCGTCACGGCAGGAGGCGCCGGTCCCAACCACGCCTGCATGATCGCGTTGGAGCTCGAGATTCCCGTGATTCTCGTTCCTAGGGAATCCTCCATCTTCTGCGCGGCGGGAATGCTCATGTCCGACCTGAAGCATGATTTCGTGCAGACCTACGCCGTTCGGCTCGATGACATTGAGACGAAGCGTTTCAAGGACTATTTCAATGAGATGCGGAAGGAGGGAGTTGCCCACCTGAAGGAGGAAGGCATTTCGGAAGACAAAATCGAGTTTGTCTATTCTCTCGATCTTCGCTACATCAAACAGTATCATGAGGTGAACGTTCCCATCTCGGAAGAGGTGGCGATGAGCGTGGACGTGGAGGCCATGAAGGAGGCGTTTCATCCTCGGCACAACAAGCTGTACGGTTATGATTTGAGAGAGGAAGGGACGCCGGTGGAATTGATCAACATGCGCCTCACCTGTATTGGAAAGACGGACAAGCCGAAATTCAACGAGCAGCCCTACGACGGAGAGGACCCTTCCAAGGCCTTCAAGGGGAGGCGGAAGGTCTTTATTCCCACGTGGAAACGGTTTGAAGAGGTGGACGTCTTCGACAGCTTCAAACTGCGCTACGGAAACAAGATCGAGGGGCCGGCGATTCTGGAGCAGGTCAATACCACGACCTTCGTGACGCCGGAGTATTCGGTCTTGGTGGATAAGTTCGGTAGTTATACCCTTTACCTTAAATCGCGCGAGGATGAATTCGCGGGGAGGATTTTGAAATGAGCGATGTAAAGATCGACAAGGTATTGGTATCCATCCTTCAGCGGAGATTGAAATCGATCACGGAGGAGATGAGTATCGCCCTCATGATGACGACGCGCTCCCCCATTCTCTGTGAGGCAAAGGATTTCGTGACGGGGTTGTACGACCGAAACGGGAAGATGCTGGAGCAGACGGAGAACCTTCCCATCCTGTCTTTCTCTCTGGGGCCGGTTTGTGAGTATATCATCCAATACTTCGGCGACGAGATCTATCCGGGAGATGTCATTTTCCACAACGACGTTTTTTCCATGGGGAATCAGAACAACGACGTGGCCGTCTATAAGCCCATCTTCTACAAGGACGAACTGGTGGCCTGGGCAGCGTGCAAGGGACACCAGGCGGATATCGGAGGGTGTGTACAGGGAGGCTACAACCCCAACGCCACGGAGGTGTGGCAAGAGGCCCTGCGGATTCCGCCGGTTAAGGTCTATGAGAAGGGGAAACTGAGAAAGGACGTGTGGGACCTCATCTTTGCCAACATCCGCCTCGATATCGTGGCAGAAGACATGAAGGCGGAGATCGGGAGCTGTGTCGTGGGAGAGCGGGAATTGCTGAAGCTGATCGACCGTTACGGTTTGGAAGTCTTCGAGGCGCATAAGAACCATCTCTTCGATTCCACCGAGAAGATGATGCGTTCGGAGATTCGGACCATTCCCAACGGTGTCTACAAGGGAACGTCGCGCGTCTATTACGATGGCAGAAATCCGGGATCCGTCTATGAGATACACGTGACCATCACCGTGGAGGACGAGGAGATCACCTTCGATTACACGGGAACATCACCACAGACGGACGGATTCGTCAATGGAACCTATACCTCCAGCGCCTCGGCGACGACGCTGACGTTTCTGCAGATGATCAATCCCAATATCCCTCACAACGATGGCATGGTGCGTCCCATGCACATCATCATTCCCGAGGGAACGATTCTCAACGCCGCCTATCCCAAGGCGACCACCTATGGAAACCATCTCTGTCCCAACAACGCCGATGCCATCATGCGGGCCTTGGGGCCCGCCATCCCCGATCGGGTGACGGCGGAGTGGAACGAACTTCTCTGCTCTTTGACGACGGGCATCGATCCACGAAACGGCAGCCCCTATGTCGATATTGGTTTCATGGGATTGAAGGGAGGATCCGGGGCCATCAAGGGATGTGACGGCTACGATCATATCGGCATGATCGATGCCTCCGGTGGCGTGCTCGATCAGGATTATGAGATGTTCGAACAGCAGACGCCCCATCTCCTTCTCCTCCATGAATACTGGCGGGATTCCGCCGGGGCGGGACAGTGGCGCGGAGGTTTGGGTGTCGAAACGAAATTCAAGATCGGAAGCGACCACACGAAGGTTGTTACCTTTGGGGATGGGGACGTGGAACCGGCGTTTGGCGCCCACGGCGGCAAAGAAGGAACGCTGAACAAGATCGAGCTTACCTACCCCGATGGCCGGGTGTACAAGGCCCTTTCCAAGGACCTCATCGAAGATGTTCCCGCGGGGACCATCTATTTTCAACAGGCGGGGGGAGGGGGAGGCTATGGCCCCCCCTATCTGCGCCCGGTGGAGAAGGTATTGAAGGATGTGCGGAACGATGTGGTCTCGGTTGAAAAGGCGCGGGAGGATTACGGTGTCGTGATCGATCCTGAAACCCTTGAAGTGGATAGGGAAGCGACGGAAAAACTTCGGGAGCAGATGAAAGCCAAGGCGGCATGATCTCATTTTTGACCGGCATTCGTGTGCTCGACTTGACGCGGATGCTTGCGGGCCCCTATTGCACCTTGCTGTTGGCGGACATGGGGGCGGAAGTCATCAAGATAGAACGGCCTGGAAAGGGGGACGAGATCCGACGAATGGGTCCCCCTTTCATCGAAGGGGAAAGCGCCTATTTCATCAGCATCAATCGCAACAAGCGGAGCATGACCCTCGATTTGAAATCCCCCGAGGGACGTGAACTCTTTTTGAAACTCGTCGCGTGTTCGGACGTGGTGGTCAACAACTTTCGCCCTGGTGTCATGGAAGAACTGGGATTGGATGAGGATACCTTGCGAAGCGCGAATCCGCGTCTGATTACCTGTGCCATCAGTGCGTATGGGCAAACGGGGCCGTACCGCGATAGACCCGCCTATGACTTGGTGTTGCAAGCGCTGAGCGGGATCGTGGCGTTGACGGGAGAGGCGGGAGGGAAACCCGTTCGGTGTGGCATTCCCATCGGAGATCTGGCGGGGGCCATGACGGCGGCCTTCGCCATCGTGGGGGCCTTATTCGCGCGGGAGAGGACGGGTGAAGGGGCGTCTCTCGACATCAGCCTCTTCGACAGCCTCGTTTTCTTGGCTCCCTACATCGCCCAGTATTACCTTGCCGATGGGAAGATCATGGGGCCTTCCGGATCCAAACATCGATCCGTGGTTCCTTATCAGGTGTTCGAGACGGAGGACGGTTCCATCGTTGTGGCGGTCTTCGGGGAGGGATATTGGGGGCGTTTCTGCGAGGCCATCGAAAGGCCGGATCTCGCGGAGGATCCCCGATACCTCACCAACGTGGGGCGCGTGGAACACCGTGACGAACTGGAGCCGGAGCTGGAGCGAATCTTCCTGACCCGGCCGACCCTTTACTGGTTGGAACGGCTGGAGAAACACGAAATTCCCGCCTGTGAGGTCAAGACCATCGACAAGGTTCTGCGAGATCCGCAACTACTGGCCAGGGGCATGATTACGGAAATGGTTCATCCCATCTGCGGGGACGTGAAGACGCTGGCAAGCCCCATCCGTGTCAAGGGAATGGAACCGGAGGTCTTCCACGCCCCCTTGTTGGGGGAGCATACCAATGAGATCCTTTCCGGTGTGTTGAACCTCCCTCCAGAGGAGATCATCCGCCTTCGGGAAGCCGGCGTGGTGTAGATAAAACAGAATTGGGAATGAAGGGACGAAAGAACCATGAAGTATGTGATGATTGCGTTGGGAGGAGGCGTGGGAGCCGTATTGCGATACCTTATCTCCGGCATCGCCCACCGGTTTTTTGGGAGTACGTTTCCATGGGGAACCTTGACGGTCAATCTGCTGGGGGCCTTTTTTATCGGTTTTCTCTGGGCAATCTTCGAGAAGACCATCGTGCCGGTTTCGGCGCGTCTCTTCATTCTCGTGGGGTTGCTGGGCGCGCTCACCACCTTTTCCACCTACAGCCTTGAGACCTTCAACTTGCTGAGGGACGGGGAGATCCGGTTAGCCCTTACCAATATCTTTTTGAACAACTTTTTGAGCATCGCCCTTGTCTTTGTGGGGATTGGCCTTGCCGGTCTCCTGCTGTCATCCTTAAAATAGGGGGGAGGATTCATGAAATTACCGGAAGAGGGAATGCTGTTGAGGATCTTCATCGGGGAGGGGGACAAGTATGAAGGGATGCCACTGTACGAATGGATCGTGTTGAAGGCGAGGGAGATGAACCTGGCCGGCGCCACGGTGGTGAGAGGGATCATGGGGTTCGGGGCGGACAGCCGTCTTCATACCTCCAAGTTTCTTCGTCTGTCCGAGGATATGCCGATCATCGTGGAGTTGGTGGACAAACAGGAACGATTGGAACGGTTGTTTCCCCTCCTGGACAAGGCGGTTACGGAAGGCCTTATCACCCTCGAGAAGGTGCGGGTGATCAAGTATCGCCACAGCGAGCCGAGCTCCTAGTGTAAGATGGTACCATCGGGCACAGAGGGGGGTGTTCTCTACGTGGTGGCCACCCCCATTGGGAACCCGGAGGATCTGTCGCCGCGGGGGGTGCGCATCCTCAAAGAGGTGACGCTTGTGGCGGCGGAAGACACCCGTCTTGCCAGGCGGATCTTTTCTAGTTACGGTATTCACACTCCCTTGGTGAGCCTCTTCGAGCACAACGAGAAACGGAGGGTGCCGGAGTTGGTAAGGCGTTTGGAGAGGGGAGAGACCCTCGCCCTCGTCAGCGATGCGGGGACCCCTTTGATTTCCGATCCGGGCTACCGTCTCGTGCGGGAGGCGGTCGGACGCGGCATTCGGGTGGTGCCGGTTCCCGGCCCCTCCGCCGTGACGGCGGCGTTGTCCGTGGCGGGGCTTCCCACCGATCATTTCGTTTTTGTAGGGTTTCTGCCGAAAAAGGCGGGGAAACGGCGGAAGGAATTGGAAACCCTCGCGGTCCTTCCCTATACCCTCGTCTTCTTCGAGTCTCCCCACCGCGTTCTACGCACCCTTCGCGAGATCGGGGAGGTGATGGGCCAACGCCCCGTGGTCCTCTGCCGTGAACTGACGAAGCGATATGAAGAGATCCTTCGGGGAACGCCGGATAGTCTGATGGAAACCCTTGAGGGGCGTCAAGTGAAGGGGGAGGTGACGCTGGTCGTGGGAGGAAAAGAGGAGCCCTGAGGGAAAAACGCGCGAAAAAAAGGGCCGCGGGATACCGCGGCCCTTTTTTGCCTTTGTTCGCGCCGGATCTTAGAAGAAGTAGTAAGCGGCGAGGATGAAAGAGTTCATCGAGGCATTGTCGTTGCCATAGGCATCCGTGTCGACGTACTCGTTGTCGGCATAGTTGTACTCGGCGCAGAGCAGGAAGCTACGAGCCGGTTTCCAGAAGATGTTGGCCGTGATGTTCCACGCCTCGTTGACCATGGAGCCGGGGAAGTAGTCTTTGTCGTCGATGCTGTCGTAGCCACCGTAGACATCGAGCCATACATTGTCGCAGACGTAGTAGGTCAGGCCTACCCATCCACCGTAACCTTCAACTTCCTTCAGGCTGCCGTTAGGTTTGGTAACGGTGTTGTATCCAAGGGTCAGAGAGGCAGCATTACCCAATGCCTGACCATAGTAGAACTTTCCGGCCAGCGCCAGGTTGCCCGCCTTCTTGGCGCGATCCTTGGAGGAGATGATGGGGATGTAGTAATCGAGCTCGATACCATAGACGTCATAGTCATCCCCGCTCGTCTTCGTCAGCGTCGAGGCTCCTGTCTCTTCGTCGGTGGTGTAGGTATAGATGTCATCCGGCTCCGACATATTGCCATAGATTCCCTGCAGCCAAATTCCCAGCGGTTTGCCGCCCGCATAGCCCAAGGCCTTGCTGATCAAGGACAGCTCGATGCTGGTATAGGGGAATCCAAGATATTCCGTGTTGAAGCCATTGGCATCGTCATCATAGGTCATGACCATCAACTCGACGCCAAAGGTGTTGTCCCCGCTGGGGAACTTCTGGGCGATGTCGAAACGAAGGGCCCGACGGAAACCGTCACCCACGATGGAGTTGAAGTTTTCCACGTAAGGCGCGTGACGGGTACCAAACATGGCCCAACCCTTACCGATCGTGATCCGCGTGTTCCCTTTGCTCAGGTACATTTCGCCGATTCGCATGCGGGGAACCTCGCTGTGGTGATCATGACCACCACCGAACATGTCGAATTCCATCCGGCCACCGGTGGTCCATCCGGCAAAGCTGTCGCCTACCATCTTGAAGCCGAAGCGGCTCTGGCGGGAGTTGGTGACCATCCAGCCGTTTTCCCCCGCGGTTGTGTCGTCACTGGGGATACGCTGATATACCTGCAGGGATTTGGCCTGCATCTTGTCCACGTAACCGGCGCGGAACTTGACATAGCCATAAAAGGTGAATTTCTTGGCGGCACCGACCGCGACCTCACCCTTCGGGACGGCAATCTTTCCCGCCTGGGCAACGCTCGGCAGGGTGACCATCGTCAGTCCGAAGACGAATGCAACCGCCGCAATGAGTAATACAGCTTTTTTCATCTGTCACTCCTTTGTTCGTTTTTTTGGGTTATGGGTTTTGACTCTCTAAAATTTTCCCCCAATACACTCGATAATTCTCTTTCTCACCTCCTCCTTTCTTTTTTAGAGGCCTTGGCGGGCTGGTTTCACACCCTTCCCCTGTGACCTCGTGACACACTATAATGCCTCTTATACCGTTTGTCAAGAGAAAAATTAAAAAATTTTAATAGAACTGCAACATACGGAATTAAAAAAGAAATACTAGTAATCGTCCACTTTTTGCCGTCATGTTTTGGAAGGGATGAGCGCCCTGAGGAAGAGAGGGGAAGCAGGTTTTTTGAACGTATTGGAAGGAGTCTTCATTCTGCCTTTGGAGTGCCTCTCTGCTCTTTTGGTTGAAAAATATCAATAAATATACTATACAAGGCGCGATTTCGGGAGGTAGCGGATGGAGCAGTTTGTCTATCCCTTTACAGCGATCGTGGATCAGGAGCCTTTGAAACGGGCGTTGATCTTGACGGTGATCGATCCGACGTTGGGGGGAGTGTTGATTCGGGGGCAGCGGGGAACGGCCAAAAGCACGGCGGTGCGCGCCCTTGCCAGGCTGCTTCCCAAGCTCGAGGTGGTGGAAGGCTGTCCGTATCATTGCCATCCTTCGGATCCTCGGCTGATGTGCGAGACGTGCCGGCGTCGTTTCGAGGAGGGAGGCCGGAAACCCCTCCCTTCCATCTTGGAGGAAACCCGGGTCGTGGAGCTTCCCCTTGGTGCCACGGAAGATCGGGTGATCGGCACCCTGAACATCGAAACGGCGATTCAGACGGGGCGGCGATCTTTCGAGCCGGGTATCCTGGCGGAGGTACACCGCGGATTTTTGTATGTGGATGAGATCAATCTCCTGCCGGATCATCTCGTCGATATCCTGTTGGACGCCGCGGCCATGGGGATGAATCACGTGGAACGGGAGGGCATTTCCTTCTCGCATCCTAGCCGCTTCGTGTTGGTGGGAACGATGAACCCCGAGGAAGGCGAATTGCGTCCCCAGTTGATGGACCGGTTTGGTCTCTGCGTGGAGGTCAGAGGGATTGCCTCTCCCGCCGTGCGGGAGGAGGTGATCTTGCGCCGTTTGGCGTACGACCGTGACCCCAAGGCCTTTCTGGACGCGTGGAGAGGGATGGAAGAACGGTTGAGCCGAGCGATCATGAAGGCGCGACGCGCGTTGCCTTCCGTGACGTTTTCCCGCGAGATTCTCCGGATGATCTCGCAGGTGTGCGCCGAATTGAAGATCGATGGACACCGGGGTGACATTACCATGGCGAAGGCGGCAACCGCCTTGGCCGCGTACAAGGGACGTCAGCAGGTGACCGAGGAAGATGTCCGGGAGTCCGCCGCGCTGGTGTTGCCCCATCGCGTTCGCCGATCCCTGATGGAAGAGGATGAGGAGTTTTCCATGGAGACGGTGGAGCAGGCCCTGGAAAAGGCGAAGGAGGCGGCTCGAGCAGCGGAGATGTTCCCGGCCGTCGAAAAAAAAAAGCGCGTTTTGAGGCACTCCAAAGCCGGTAAGGCCGCGACCCGAACCTTTTCCGTGGGAGAGAGGGAATACAATCTTACCTTTCCCAAGGTGACAGCTCGGTTACCCCGTCCAGCGGCGGGGGGGAAATCTATCAAGACGCAGGCGACCTCGAAAGGGGCCTATGTTCGGAGCGTGTTCCCTCACGGGAGACCGAGGGATGTGGCGCTCGATGCCACTTTGCGAACCGCCGCCATGTTTCAGCATCAGCGGGTGAAGGGTACGAGGGGAAAGCTGGCGATTCGTCCCTCCGACATTCGGGTGAAATGGCGGCAGAAAAAGGTGGGACGTTGCGTCCTTTTCGTGGTAGACGCCAGTGGTTCGATGGGGGTTCAGGAGCAGATGCGAGAGACGAAGGCGGCCATCTTGTCCCTTTTGGTCAAGGCGTATCAAAACAGGGATCGGGTGGGGCTTGTCGTCTTTCACGGGACGCGGGCGCGGTTGGTGCTTCCGCCGACGGGGAGTGTCGATTTGGCGAGACGGCATCTGAAAAGGATTCCCACGGGTGGGAAAACCCCCTTGGCGGCTGGTTTGCTGTTGGGGTTGATGACGTTGAAGAGGGAACGAATCAAATACCCGGAACAAGAGGTGCTTCTGGTCGTCATCTCGGATGGCCGGGCCAATGTGGCATTCAATGGTGGGGATCCCCTGGATGACGCCGTCGCGGTGGCGAGGCGTATCGAGGAGGCTTCGTTGCCGGTGATGTTCGTCGATACGGAGGTGGATCCTTGCGCGTTTGGGTACGGATGGGATTTGGCGAAGATTATGAAAGCAACGTATGTTCCGTTGGGACAGTTGGATTTCCGATCCCTGGTTTCTCTCGTATCGTAACGATGGGCAAAAAAAATTCCTCGCCGAATGGGTTGCTGAAACGTTCGCCGGATTTCTGGGTTTCACGAGAGCTGAGAGGCGTGAAAGAGGAGATTCGACGGATTTCCGAAGAGAAGCTCCGCTGCGACCGCAGGACACTCGTCATCAAGGAGAACAAATACCGGACCATCTTTATGGCCCACCTCCCGTTCATAGATTTTCCCGTATTGATCAAGGCGTTTCATTTTCCCACCATTTCTCGAACCTTGAAGGGGCATGTCGCCCCCTATGCCAAAAGGGAGCTTTGGCACGCATGGGCGGTGAGAAAAAGGGGAATCTTAACTGCCAAACCTCTGTTTCTTGTGCATCGACGGGAGGGTTATCGGATCAAGGAGAGCTTTTTGGCATACCGTTTCCTGGAGGGTTCGACCCTTCATGCCATCCTGTCGGTGAAGGAAGCCCTTCCCTATTTCGAACGTCTCAGGCTCATGCGCGCGGCGGGTAATTTCTCCGCCCTCCTGCACAATAAAGGGATCGTGCATGGGGATTTTCACGCGGGGAACCTTCTCGTCCGTAAAGATATGGAGATGGTCTTGCTCGATGTCTATCCCTTGCGTTTCGTGAAGCAACTGGACGAGAAACAGCAAGTCGAGACCCTCGCCAACATGGTTGCCTCGTTGCTTCCGCTCGTGGGAAAGATGGGAGTCGACGAGTTTCTGGACGGCTATCGTGAAGTCTCCCTCCTCCCACTCCGTATGCGGACGGAGGATAAAGTCCTGGCGCGCCAGGAGGCGCTTCAGCGACGTCGGGAAAAAAGTCGGTCGAAACGGTGCATGAAGAACAGTTCCGAGTTTTATCAGTATCGCGCCCCGGGAATTCGAATTGCCGCACGTCGAGAATTGGGGAAAGGGGAAATCTTGACAATCCTTAAGGATTTTAGAAAAACGTATCGCGATCACCCGGAGAACGTCTTGAAAAACGCCCCTGAATCTGTGATTGTAAAGGTGGAGAGGGAAAGAGAAGGTCCGGTGTGTGTCAAGTGGTATCGTAAACGCGGGTTTCTGGATCGACTGAAAGAATGGGTTCGCGGAGGACGGGCATTGCGGGCGTGGAAGGGAGGAAATGGTTTGTTGGCCCGGGGGATTCCCGTGGCAAAGCCCCTTGCCATGGTGAGGAGAAAGGAAGGGGGTTACCTAATCATGGAGGTGGCGGAAGGAGTGGAGCTGGACCGGATGCTATATAGATTATTGAGGCTTCGGGGGGCGGAGATCCGGCGGAAGAAGCGCCGGCTGGCCAACGCGTTGGGACGTTTTCTTGGGCAGCTTCACAAAAAGGGGATTTTTCACAGGGATCTGAAGACGTGTAACATCATGATGGAAGAAAAGGGCGCCCATTTCGGGATTACCTTGCTCGATTACGATCATGTAGACTTTAGGAAAAAGATTTCCAAGAGGGCGGTGATTAAGAATCTTGTTCAGATCAACCGGACCGTTCCACGGAGGATTTCCCGAAGCCTTCGCTTCCGGTTTCTCTCGGCATATAAGGAAGAATATCCCGATGCCATTCCACTCAAAGATCTGTTTCGAATGGTATGGAAGGCGAGCTCTTCCAAGTCTATCCTTTATGTGACCGATGACGGCGATAGGATAGAATCGTGGTAGCCCTCAAGACCCTCGCGCTCGATATTCGAGACCTCTATCGGTATCGCGCCCTCATTTGGACGCTGGTGATCAAAGAGTTGAAATTGAGGTATCGGGGATCCGTGCTGGGGTTTTTCTGGTCTTTTTTGAATCCCCTACTGTTGATGGCCGTCTACGCGTTGGTCTTTTCCGTGTACATGCGGATTCAGATGGAGCATTATGCCGTCTTCATGTTTTGTGGACTGTTGCCGTGGATCTGGTTTTCCGCCTCCCTTCTGGAGGGTGTCAATAGCATCGTGGGACGGGGAGATTTGATTACCAAGGCCTTCTTTCCCCCTCAGATTCTTCCCATGGTGACTTTGCTGGCGAACCTCATCAACTTTCTGTTGAGCCTTCCCATCCTCTTTCTTTTTTTATGGGCGAGCCACGTGGTTCCCACCTGGCCCCTCGTGACGCTTCCTCTCATCCTTGTTGTCCAGTTTCTCTTTACGTTGGGCTTGGTGTTGGCCCTTTCCGCCATGAATGTCCATTTCCGGGATTTGACGCATATCTTGGGTAATGTGTTGACCCTTTGGTTTTTCGTCTGTCCTATCATCTATCCCCTGAAACAGATACCCGAACGTTTTCGTTTCCTTGTGGACTTGAACCCCATGGCCTTGCTGACGCTCATGTATCAGGATGTCTTTTTTTATAATCGTTTCCCGGATTTCAGGGTGCTAGGGATACTGGCGGGGCTGGGGATCGTGATCGTCATCCTCGGGAATGCGATCTTCAACAGTTATCGCGAGTCGTTCGCGGAGGAGATATGAACGAGGCGGCGATTGAGCTCAGCCATGTGACGAAGCGCTTCAAGCGGACGGTGCTGAAGAGCAATTACGTGACGTTGAAGGATTTTTTCCTCCGGAGGCGCCGAGTGCCCGAGAAGGGTCGTTTCATCGAGGTCCTCAACGATATTACCTTGACCATTCCGAGGGGGAAGACAGTGGGGATCATTGGGAGGAACGGGTCGGGAAAGAGCACTTTGTTGAAGTTGATCGCGGGGATATATCGACCCGATTCGGGGCATATTCGCGTGAACGGAAAGCTTTCGTCGCTCATCGAATTGGGAGCGGGGTTTCATCCCGAGTTCACGGGGAGGGAGAACGTCTTCATCAATGGCATACTTTTGGGCTTGACGAAGCAGGAGATTCGAGAGCGCTTCGATCAGATCGTCCGTTTCGCCGAGCTGGAGGACTTCATCGACATGCCGGTGCGCACCTATTCTTCCGGAATGTATATGCGGTTGGGATTCTCCGTGGCTGTGCATGTGGACCCCGAGATCTTGCTGATCGACGAGGTACTGGCGGTAGGGGATGAATCCTTTGGACACAAATGCAAGGAGGTAATCAATCAGTTCAAGGCGGCGACGAAAACCATCGTGATGGTGACCCATGATATGTCGGCGGTGGAGAAGTGGTGCGATGAGGCGATCTGGCTTCACAACGGGGCCATCGCGGATCGAGGAGAGCCCCGCCGCATCATCGACCGATACCGTGAAAAGGTGAAAGAAGATGAGGAGAGGGCATTTGAAGAAGGGCACCGGTTAGAGGCGAATCTGCTGAAACAGCGGTGGGGAGACCGTCAGATCGAAATCACCGATGTGCGGTTGTTGACCTCGGGGGGAGAGGAGCGATCCATCTACAGCTTGGGAGAGACCACGGTGATCGAAATCTCCTATCGCGTGAATAGGATGCCTAGCCAATCCGTCGTTTTTGGCATCGGCATCTTTTCCGCGGACAATATCTGTTGTTATGGTACCAACACGGACATCGAAGAGATACCCATTCAACTTGTGAAAAAAGAGGGAACCGTCCGTTTCGTGATTCATGAGAACAATCTGATTGAGGGAACCTACTATCTCGACGTGGCCGTGCATGCGGAGGACGGGTATCCCTTCGATTATCTGAAGCACCACACGGCGTTCGCCGTGAGGAGCCGCATCAAAGATGTGGGGATATGTCGTCTTCCCCACGAGTGGGAACTGGATACGTGAAAGGAGAAAAGTTATGGCCACATGCCTCGTGACGGGAGGAGCCGGGTTTATCGGGTCCCATTTGGTGGAAGCCCTTTTGAAGGAAGGGCATACCGTATTGTGTTTGGATAATTTATCGACAGGGAAGATAGAAAACGTTGCTCATCTTGAATTGGATGGAAATTTCTCGTTTATGAAAGCAGATATTCGGGATTTAAACACGCTTCGTTCTTTGATGAAGGGGGTGGATTTCGTCTTTCACGAGGCGGCGTTGGGATCCGTTAAACGCTCTGTGGAAGATCCGCTGACGACCCATGAGGTGAACGCCACGGGGACGTTGAATGTCTTCATCGCTGCCCGGGACACAGCCGTCAAACGGGTGATCTACGCCTCTTCTTCTTCCGTTTATGGGGATAGTGAAACGCTTCCCAAGGTGGAAAGCATGATTCCGTCTCCCAAATCACCGTATGCCGTTTCAAAGCTGACAGGAGAATACTACGCAAGTGTCTATACGGAACTTTTTGGACTCGAGGTTGTTTGCTTGCGTTACTTTAACGTTTTCGGCCCTCGACAGGATCCTTATTCCGATTATGCGGCCGTGATTCCCATCTTTCTCCGCCAACTTTTGAAAGGAGAGGCTCCCACGATCTTCGGCGATGGGACGCAGAGCCGCGATTTCACCTATGTGGGAAATGTGGTCAAGGCGAACCTGCTGGCCTGTGAGGCGAAGGGAGTCGGTGGGAAGGTCTTCAACGTGGCATGCGGCGAAAGGATGGATTTGAATACCCTTTTGAATCTCCTTCAGTCCCTGTTGAAACCCTACAAAGAGGATGTTGAGTCGCTGAAGCCGGTGTACGGGCCTCCCCGGCCGGGTGACGTGAAACACAGCCTTGCGGGGATAGACGTGGCACGGACATGGCTGGGGTATGTCCCTGAGTATTCGGTCGAGGAGGGGTTGAAGGCCTCGATCGAATGGTATGTCGAGAATCTTCGGTAGGTCGCCGTGCGTCTTGCCCCTGAAAACACGAAGGCGTAACGCCGTGGAACCTGTGGGCTATCCCTGGAAAGAGGCCATCCGGACGGGGCTGAAGTCGGGCCTCTTCACGACGTATCGGCTCGTCAGGGTCATCGTTCCGTTCTACTTTCTGATTGAATGGTTGAAGCTAACGCCGGTGTTGCCGTGGCTGGGGCGTGTTTTGTCGCCGGTCATGGGGCTTTGGGGGCTTCCCGGGGAGGCGGGGTTCGTTCTCGTGACGGGAAACGTGGTCAACCTCTACGCGGCGATCGCCGTGATGATTCCCCTTCATCTCAACGTGTCTCAGATTACCCTTTTAGGTTTGATGTTGGGGATTTCCCATAATCTCGTGGTGGAAACGGCCGTTTTGAAGGAGGCGAAAATCCCGGCGTTGAAGATGGCGATGCTCCGACTGGTTAGCTCCGCGGTGGTGGGGTGGGTGGTCAGTAAATTTTTGATGGGACACTGATATGATCGATACCATCTCTTTTCAGGCCCTCTTATGGAAACCCTTGTGGGGATCGGTGAAGCTGTCGCTTCAGCTTTTGCTCCTCATCGTTCCCCTACTTGTCCTTTTCGAATTGATCCGGTCCCTCCCTGTCTGGAGGAGGTTTCAGAAAATAGGGGAGAAGGGGACGCCCATGGAGCGGATGGGGTTTTCTCCCTATACGCTCGTTCCTCTTTTCACGGGGATTTTTTTGGGGATAGCCTACGGGGCGGGGGTGATTATCAAGATATCGCGGGAGAAGGGATTGGCGAAGGCGGATCTGTGGCTGTTGGGGCTCTTCCTCGCGACCTGCCACGCCGTCGTGGAGGATACCTTGATCTTTGTCGTGGTAGGGGGGATGGCGCGGTGGATACTAGGCCCAAGGATTCTCCTCGCCATGGTCTTGTCTTCGGCACTTTTAGTGATGATGAAACGGGAGAAGATGAAACGAATTTCGCCGTAGGCGAAAATATTTTCGCGGCAAGACGGAGGAGATTCGGCGTTTTTGAACGTGTCTGTCGCGGTGGGTGTGAGAATAGGGATGAAAGATAGATGGTATGGAATTTGCGTAAAAAGAAGCGAGGAGAGGTGGCACGTGGAAAAAAGGATGGAGGATAAAAGGGGAATAAGCACGCTGGAGTTGGCGGTGGTGTTGGCGTTGATTGCCATCATGGCGACCTTTACGGTTCCGTTCTTGGGAAGTTGGCTTCGTCATTACCGGGTTGTGGGAGCGGCCCGGGAGATGACCTCCATGATGCAAAATGCCCGGTTGCTGGCAGTCAAGAATAATGAGGATAGTTGTGTGGAGTTTGATCCGACGAACAATCGGTACTGTATCAAATCGGATAAGGGGGCAAATGGCGCCTGGGATACCTGGAACGGCGGGGATGATACCATTGAGAAGGTGGTCTCGTTTGGGGATAAATCCCATAGGGATATTGGCTTTGGTCTCCAATCGGCCAATGCGCCTGGAGGAGGGCCCGATGCATCGGGTGGAACAACTCTCAGTATACCAAGTGATTATGTCTCGTTTACAAACAATCGGTGTGAATTCAATCCGGACGGGACATCAGGTTCAGGAGTGGCTTATATCACCGACACGTATGAAACCTATGCCGTGAAGGTGGGATATTCGGCCACGGGCCATGTTCAAATCTGGTATTGGAATGCGGGAACGGGTAAATGGGTAAGAAAATGATTCGATTCGTGAAGAATAAGAAGAAGGAGAAAAAGGGTTTTACGCTCATCGAAGTCATGATCGCCATCTTGATCCTGGGGGTTGGCATGCTTGCCATGGCCCTTTTGCAGGTGACGGCGATACGAGGAGGTTCTTTTGCGAATCAAGTGACGCAGGCTTCTATTTACGGACAAGATAAAATCGAGGAATTGAAAAATGCTTCGTATTCGGCAGTGACGAACGGAAACGATGCAATCCAGAGTGGGAATGGCATTACCTATACGAGGACATGGACGGTAACGAACGATTCGCCTTACGTAGGGGCGAAAACGGTTAATCTTACAGTTTCCTGGACTGGGCCGGAAGGGCAAAACAGGAGTATTCAGTTGTCAACAATTATCCATCAGTAAGCGAGGGGGAGTTAGTTTTGATTAGGATGGGAGAAAGGGAAGAGGGTTTTACGCTTATCGAGCTCCTTATTGCCCTCATCTTGAGCATTATTATTGTCGGGGCAGTCTATGGCACCTTCAACTCTCAGCAAAAGAGCTTTTTTCTCATCAATCAGAAAACGGACATGCAGCAACAAGGAAGGGTAGCGATGAATCTTCTCATGCGGGATTTACGCATGGCGGGGTATCTCGTGCCATCGGCGAAGGCGATTCGTGTCACTGATAACAATATCACAAACGCTACGACCCCCGTTTCTGACGTGGTGACCGTGTTGTATGCAGATCAGGACTTCAGTGGTCTATCCATTCAGGCCTCGGTGGGCTCGCCTCCCACGAGTGTTACAGTTGAGGTGCAGCCAGGGGGGACCTTCGCGCCAAATACGGATTATACCAACAAGAATATCGTCTTATGGACAAGCAGCGAAAACAACAGTGTGATACGGAGGATTACACAAGTCTCTGGGAGCGGAGCCCAACGGACCTTTACATTGGGAAATGTGGATACCTTTCTGTCCGGATTGACACCAGCGTTTGACTCTTCCACTGACAACTCGGCTTCCTACACGGGGGGAAGCGCGTATGTTTTAACGACAAGAACGTATGACGTGCAATCGAATGTTTTACGAATCAACGATCATAATGACGGCACCTTGAACGGAACGCCTCAATCCCTTGCGGAAGGGGTGGAGATCTTACAGTTCGATTTCGAAATGTCGGATGGAAGTACCCTGTCTGATCCAACGGCGAGCTCCCACTCGATCGACCAAATCCGAGCTGTGACGATCTATCTTTTGCTAAGGAACCGCGCCCAAGATCCAGATTATGTGGATACGACTACCTATCCGTTAGGGACGGGAAACGTAGTCTACACACCAGGATCCAGCACTGCCCTCCAACCGTTTCGAAGGAGGCTTTTTAACACGTTGGTGAGGTTGAGGAATTTTGGGTTGTGAGAGAGGTGGGGTGATAAAATGAGGGGAATAGAAAAAAGGGTTGGTGGAAAGAAAAAGGAAGAAGGATTTGTCTTGGTCATTGCGCTGATCGTTTTGTTGGTGGCAACGGTAGCGGGGATCTTCGCCATACAAAATACGACCATCGATACAAAGATCTCGGGGAACGAGCGAATTGCCACGTTGTTATTCAATGCGGCAGATGCCGGAGGCGACGCAGGAGTGAGTTGGTTCAAAGTGAATACATCGGATGGAGGTACGAAACCGACGACGTCTTCTTCGGTGCCGCCGTTGGGAGGGTATTTCAGCACGGATTTAACGTTGGGAACCGATATGCAGTATAATTTCAGGATAGATGCACGCGTGAAAAGTACCCACCCCCCGGCGGGGTGGGATCCGACGCTTTTCCGTCAATATTACTACCTAATTACATCCCAAGGAAAAGCTAACGGAGCTAAAGGTGCGAAGAATATCGAAATAGAAGTCAGTCGTGTTTTTAGAAAATAATGCGTGGTAAATAAATGGGTGAAAATTTCGAGAAGTAAGGTGGAAAAAATGAGAAGACTAGGTGGTATTTTTGTGTGTTTGTTGATGCTTTTAATTCCCGCTTTGGGGCAAGCGTCTCCACAGGCAACTCCTCCGTTTGTGACAACTTCCTTGTCACCAAATGTTTTAATTTCTATAGATACTTCAGGAAGCATGAGGTGGGGGCATACGAATCTTGTTTATCCGGATGATGCGGTTTATGTGATTGCGAAGGCAATTTATGATGATCCCAATCATGGGGTATACTCATTGGGATATGACTGTAAGGCAGAGGTTATTCAGATTGCAGACCACCTTGCCGATCTTGCAGATAAATGGCTTGCCTTTCTGCCCGGACTGACCGGATCCTCTGGATCATACCGCTATGATCCAAATGTGTTTGTTGATCTGTCAAGCAAGGTTTCCCTTATCAAATCGAATTTAGCCACCTCTGATTATGTTGTCATGACGATAGGGGGAATTGAATGGATCGTTTTTAAAGGGAGTTGGGGTAATGCGAATTCTAAATTCTATGGTCCTTACAATATGGGTAGGCTATCAAGAATTACAATGGCAAAATGGGTTGTTACGAAATTGATTCGCAATACTACCGGGATCCAGTTTGGGGTTATGAAATTTGAAAATGGATGTAATCAGAACACGGGAGGAGAAGTAGTTTTCCCCTGTACTGACCTAACAGATGACTATGATGGAAACGGACATGTAGACCAGGAAGATTTAATTAACTATGTAGATAGCATTTTTGCCTTGGCATGTACACCCTTAGCGAATACCCTTTATGAGGCTTGTTGCTATTTCGGAGGCGAAGCCTCGCCCTGGGGCGTTGTTTATTCTGGACCTTTTGCGTCGAAAATTATGGATGGTAGTGGACATTATATTAGTCCTATTCACTATTGGTGTCAAAAGAATTTCGTTATTGTGACAACGGATGGTGAATCTTATCAGGATGGAGGTAATGTTCCATCCAACATACAAGATTATGACAATGATGGAAATCCTGATGATGGGAGCCATTCGACAAGTGATAGTTTGGACGATGTGGCGTTGTATGGGTATGATCATGACTTTGCGCCTTCGTTGGGAAACGGTCCCGGAGAAACATCTAAACAAAATTTTATCACATATACGATAGGATTTGGCGGTGCCGCGGCAAGCCTGCTTCAAGAAGCTGCGGATGAAGATCATGGGCATGGCCATTATTATGGGGCATCGGATCAGGAATCGCTTTATGCGAGTCTTCAAGCTGCAATCAATGATATTTTGTACCGAATTTCCTCTGGAACAGCGGTGGCCGTGTTAAGCACATCGCAGTCGACAGAGGATAAACTTTTTAGGGCAAAATTCCATCCGCGAGGTTGGAAGGGATACCTTGAGTGCTTTGCCCTGCCGTATAATTCTGGAGGAGCCCCCCTTTGGGAGTCAGGGGAACTTTTGCTAAACGAGGCGGCTGGTAACAGGGTGATCTATACGGCCACATCACCGACGTCCACTGTTCAGGAATATTTTGATACCTCCAACACGAATTTGACGGCTTCTCTGCTGGGAGTAGATAGCGCGGATAGGGATCACCTTATTGAATATATTCGGGGAGAGTATGACGCCTCATGGGTTTGGTCAGGAACGTCCGAACATTTTCGTGATCGGGATCCCACGGGGAGCGGAGGCAGTCAATGGAAATTGGGAGATATTATATATTCTACACCGATTGTAAGAAGTGCACCGAATGCGTATTGGGATGCTGTGGCGGTTTATAGTTCTTCGGGTGTGACGCATTATTCCGATTTTAAAGCGAACCGCCATAATCGAACGCCATTGGTGATCGTGGGTGCCAATGATGGTATGATCCACGCGTTTCGCGTTCAGGATGGAGTGGAGCAATGGGCGTTCGTGCCTTATAACTTGTTAGGGAATCTGAAATCTCTGGCATTAGATCCCTATTCTCACAACTATTATGTCGACTTAACGCCGGTGATTGCCGATTGCCAGGTAGGAAGTTCCGTAGCGAATGATTATGGGTGGAAGACAATTCTGTTGGAGGGAGAGCGGCAAGGAGGAAAGGCTTATTTCGCGTTGGATATCACGGGTGATACAGGGTATCCTCTGCCAATGTGGGAGTTTACCGATGGAGATCTCGGAGAATCGTGGTCAATTCCTTCCGTGGGTTTGGTGACGGCGGGGAGTACCACTCACTTCAAGTGGATGGGGGTTTTTGGCTCTGGTTATGACAATGCGGATACGAAGGGATACCTTTTTGGTGTGGACATGGCGGATGGAAGTACGATTTTCAAGATCAAGGTGGATGATGCCACAGGGAATGTGATGGCTTCTCCCGCCGTTATCGACTTTGACGATAATACATGCATAGACCGGATTTACATAGGGGATATGTTGGGACGAATGTGGAAAGCGACGGTCCCTGACCATATTGGAACGCCGTGGGGAGATGCGGCAAGCACCGTAGTTTCCGTTTTGACGACGACGGGGGTGACCCAGCCCATACGGATCAAGCCGAGTTTGTCACTGTTTGATCGGACGGGTGGGCAGGTGGTAGCGGTCTATTTTGGAACTGGGAAATTCGACGTAGCAGCAGATAAAACGACAACGGACACACAAAGCTTTTATTGTATTTTGGATGAAGGGACGTTACCCGTACCCAAATCGGATCTCGTAAATTCGGATAGCCCGGGGATCACGGGTTATTGTTCAGAAAATGGGGAAATCCCCGTGACGAAGCGGGGGTGGTATTTCGATCTTCCCAACGAGGGAGAGCGAGTAACGGCAACGAGTCTGTTGGTGGGAGGTATCGTTTTTTTCACTACCTTTACGCCCAACGATGATGTGTGTGGTTATGGGGGGGTGGCTAGACTATATGCGGTGAAATATGACACGGGGTGCGCTCCCGATAGTCCGGTATTGGATGTGAATGGAGATGGGGTGGTGGATGCTACAGACACATCGACGGGAGAAGTAGGAGGCGAGGTCCCAAAATCGATTATTATTGGTAACGGTTTGCCGTCGGCTCCCGTTTACGATAGCAAAAACAACCAGATAATTGTTCAAACGAGTGATACAACAGTCCATGCGACAGCCGTAAAACTTCGGTTGAATAGCTTTAAGATTCATTACTGGCGGGAAGTTTTTTAAAAAAAGGATCAACATGGAGGGAAAAGATGCGTAGTGGTGTGAAAGGTGTTCTTCCGATGGCGCTTGTTTTATGTTTTTTTTCATTATTTATTTTTTCCCGTTCCTATTCAGCGGACAGGCCGATAGAGACGGGGATCATTCAAGAGATTGGAGAAGACTACATTTTGATTAGGATTGAGGGTGGGAAAGGTTTCAAGGATGGAGAAAAATTGAAATTCTATTTTCATCCAAAGACGAAGATAATCCTTGCCAATTCAAAAACGCCCCTGACGATAGAAAGCTTACTTGTCGGAGACAAGGTGAATCTTATGTTAGGAAAGGTAAAAATAGATTCTGATGGCACGGCAAAATGTTATGTAGAGTGCGTAGAAGTATTGGAAGAACATCGAAAGAAAAAGTGAAGTTCAAGGCAGTTTTTATTTTCTAGAGAAAGGATTAGGGAGAAGCGTTTTCTTCTTCTCCCTCTTTTTTGTCGCTTGCCTCTTCGAAGGAGGCATCTACCTCCGAAGTGTTCTTTCTCGGCTCAAACCAGACCTTGCCCGCGGCGATTTCACGCAATGCCGTCACAATAGCCTTGTTTCCCGTATCGATAAGGGGTTTGGATCCCTGCTGAATCATCTTAGCGCGTCTCGCCGCCAAAATGGCGAGATCGAAACGACCTTCCACTTTTTGCAGACAATCTTCTACCGTCACGCGTGCCATTTAACTACCACTCCTTGAAGCTCGATTTTGGACTTATATACACCAAAACGGAAAAAAACTCAAATTCTTTGATGGGATGCCCAAAAGCGCGATTTTCGTTCGTGGATTTTGGGCGGAATGAATGAGAACCATCTTGACCGGAACTTTGAGGTATCATCTCCGAACCGGGTGTGGGTCAGTGACATCACGTACATGCGCATAGGGAAAAGCTGGCACTACCTGAGTATCTTTTTGGACTTGTATTCCAGGAAGATCGTTGGTTGGGACATAAGCCATTCCCTGGAGAAGGGATCGGTACTTCGGGCCTTGCGTCAATCGCTTCAGAGGCGTCGGCCTGCGGAGGGTTTGATGATCCACAGTGATCGGGGGATTCAATACGCGAGCCGTGCCTTTCGTGAGATTCTCAGGGACCATGGATTTATCCAGAGCATGAGTCGGAAAGGGAACTGCTGGGACAATGCGGTGGCGGAATCTTTCTTTCACACGATCAAGACCCAGCTTATCCATCCTTACCGGTTTAGAACGGTTAAAGAAGCCCGGGGGGCCTTGTTTGAGTACATAGAGGTTTATTACAATCGCAAGAGGAAACATTCGACCAATGGGTACCTATCCCCGGCGGATTACGAACGCCAATGGGAAGAACACTATGAAAAAACGGCTTAACTGCTTGTCCACTTTTTTATAGCAAGATCACAATGAGCGAGGAAGTGTGAGAGCGAAAGATTCTGAAGGTTGAAGGTCGAAGACCGAAGTCTTTTTGCTTAGTGGCCGGTGGCCGCGCCTTCAGACTTCAACCTTCGGACTTCAGACTGAGCAAAACGAGACAAACGCAACCCCGGTGAAATTCGCTTCGCTGTGACGGCGTCCATTTCACGGGGCAAGCAAACGAGGATAGGATACCATGATGACGGAGAACATCAGTAGACCCGTTCGGAGGGTCGACGCCGTCGAGAAGCTGGCGGGACGGGCCCGTTACATCTCGGACTACACCTTCGAGGGGCTCCTCTACGCCCGTCTCCTCCGGTCCGATCGGCCCCGGGCCAGGATTCTCGGGATCACCGTGCCGCCGCTCCCAGAAGGATACGTTTACATCGACGCCAGGGACATCCCGGAGGGCGGAAAGAACCGGATTCCCATGATCAAGGACGACTGGCGTGTCTTCGCGGAGGGGGAGGTCCGTTACAGGGGAGAGACCCTGGGAATGCTCGTGGGCCCGGACAAGGCGGTCCTCCTCGAGCTCCTGTCCCGGATCCGGGTGGATTACGAGGACCGGGAACCCGCCTTCACTATCGAGGAAGGCCTGGCATGCAAGGGGGGTCCCATCGTGGGAAAGGACAACCTCTACGGGGAGTATCACCTGCGCAAGGGCGATCCCGAGGCGGCCTTTCGACGGGCCGCCCGGGTGATCGAGGGAACCTACCGCACGGGGTTCCAGGAGCATCTCTACCTGGAGCCCCAGGGCATGGTGGGGACCTACGAAGAGGGAAAGGTGACGATCTACGCCTCGGCCCAATGCCCCTTCTACATCCGCCGGGCGGTGGCGGGGGTTCTGGGGCTGAGGGAACCGGAGGTGCGGGTCAGGCAGGTCACCACCGGCGGGGCCTTCGGGGGCAAGGAACACTTCCCCGACGTCATCGCCACGCCGCTGGCGGTGGCGGTGCACAAGCTTCGGCGGCCCATCCAGCTCGTCTTCGAGCGGGACGAGGACATCAGCTTCACCTGCAAGCGGCATCCCAGCCGGATCACCATCCGGACCGCCCTCGACGCGGAGGACCGTATCATCGGGATGGACATCGACACGGTGATCAACGCCGGCGGATACGAGTCGAGCAGCCTGATCGTCCTGCAACGGGCCATCCTGCACGGCATCGGGGTCTACAATATCCCCAACGTCCATATCCGGGGGCGCGCCGTGGCCACCAACACCTTCCCCTCCGACGCCTTCCGCGGCTTCGGGGCCCCGCAGGGGCTGTTCGCCATCGAGGTCCACATGAGCCGGGTCGCCCGGGAACTGGGGCAGTCTCCCGCGGACTTCAAGCGGCAATACTTCATCAAGAAGGGCGAGGTCACGGTGACCAACGCCACCTTGAAGGAGGACGTGAAACTGAACGAGATGCTCGAAAAGGTGGATGCCCTGTCCGGGTATTCCAAGAAGGTAAGGGCCTACGATCGTGATCCGTTGAGAGGAATCGGCATCGCCTTCGTGAATCACGGCGGGGGATTCACCGGCAACGGCGAGCAGGAGATCATCAAGGCCGTGGTGGAGATGGAACGCCTGGCGGACGGCCGGGCGGGGCTCTACGTCTCCACGGTGGAGATGGGGCAGGGGCTCCAGACGGTGCTCCGGAAGATCGCGGCCCGGGAACTGGGGCTCGAGATCGAGGCTGTCGTCTACGACAACCCCGACACCGACCGGGTTCCCGATTCGGGTCCCACGGTCGCCTCCCGCTCCACGATGGTGGTGGGATACCTGGTCCAGCAGTGCGCCCGGGAGCTGAAGGCGCGCTGGGACGAGGGGCCCGGCTGCCGGGTGCGGAAACAGTACCGGCATCCCCCGGGACTCTCCTGGGACCAGGCGACCCTTCAGGGCGACGCCTATCCCTCCTACAGCTGGGGGGTCAACGTGGTGGAGGTTTCCCTCGACCCCGTAACCTACGAGATCCGGACGGAGGGGATCTGGAGCGTTTTCGACGTGGGGGTGCCCATCGATGAGCGGATCGTGGCGGGCCAGGTCTCGGGAGGCGTGATCCAGGCCCTGGGGTATGCCTCGCTGGAGAAGTGCGAGCTTGAAGACGGTCTTTTCCGGCAGCATACCATCACCGATTACATGATCCCGACGGCCATGGATTTTCCCTCCGTCACGAATGCCTTCGTGGAAAACCCTTACCCCTACGGGCCGTTCGGCGCCAAGGGGGCGGGGGAACTGGTTTTCGACGCCGCGGCACCCGCCTACGCGGACGCGGTGAGCCACCTTTTGGGTACTGAGATCGGAGAAATCCCCGTAACCCCGGAAAGGGTGATGGAGGCGCTTAAAAGATGAGCGAGGTACATTTTGTTCTGAATGGAGAGCGGGTGGCCTTTTCGGGGGATCCCCTGAAGCGGCTGCTCGACGTGCTGAGAGAGGATTTTCATCTGACGGGGGCCAAGGAAGGGTGCGGCGAGGGGGAGTGCGGGGCCTGCGCGATCCTGCTGGACGGCGACCTGGTGAATTCCTGCCTCGTCCCCGTGGGCGTCGTGGAAGGACGCGAAGTGACGACCCCCGAGGGGCTCGCGGAGACGGAGGAGGGACGGCGTATCATGGCGGCCCTGGCGGACGCCGGGGCGGTGCAGTGCGGTTTCTGCTCGCCCGGGATGCTGATGGCGGCGGCCTTCCTGCTGAGACACAACCCGGCCCCCACGGAGACGGAGATCCGGGAAGCGATTTCCGGGAATCTTTGTCGATGCACGGGGTACGACCCGATCGTGGAGGGTATCCGGAATGCGGCGGAAGGAGAGAGATCATGACACGGCGCGCCTACCGACCCGAAACGTTGACGGAGGCCCTGCGGATACGTCGGGAGACCGGGGCCGTTCCCTTTGCCGGGGGCACGGACCTGATGGTCAAGCACAAGCGGTGGACGGGCCTTCCACCCGGCTTCCCGCGCGACGTCCTGTTCCTCTCGCACCTGAAGGAACTGAAAGGCCTGGAGGTCCGTGAGAAAACACTCGTCATCGGCGCGGGGGTGACCCTGGCCGAGCTGGCCCGGTGCCCGGAGACACCGCCCCTCCTGCGGGAGGCGGTGCTTAGTATCGCGGCTCCCGCCATTCGCAACATCGCCACTCTGGCGGGCAACGTCTGCAACGCCTCTCCCGCCGGGGACGGGACCTGCGCCCTCTACGCCCTCGACGCGAGCGTGGAGGTAAGGAGCCTGGAGGGTCCCCGGGAAATTCCCGTCACGCAGTTCATCACCGGGCCGGGACGGACCCTCCTGAACGAGGACGAGCTTGTCGTCGCCATCCGGGTCCCTCTGAGACCGGCCAACGTCCACCTGTTCCGCAAAGTCGGCACCCGCAAGGCCAATGCCCTGGCGAAGCTTTCCTTCGCCGCGGTGGGGGAAGTAAAAGACGGGATCGCCAATACCCTGGCTTTCAGTTTCGGGGCCGTGGGCCCCACCGTCGTCCGTTCCACGGAGCTGGAAAAGCGGATGGCGGGAAGATCGCTCTCGGAGCTGAAGGGGATGATCCCCTCGCTCCTGAACGATTACGGCGCCCTGATCGTCCCCATCGACGATCAGCGCTCCACGGCGGCCTACCGGAAGCAGGTGGTGTTGAACCTTTTGGAAAATTTTTTGCGGGAGTTGGTGGGAGGATAAAAGGATGGCCATTTTACTGAAAGACTGTTTTTGCCTGATGATCTCGGCGGACGAGCCCCCCCGGCGGGGGTGGGACCTGCTCATCGAGGGGAACCGGGTGGCGAAGATCGCCGAGTCGATCCCGTTTACCCCCGGTACGGGAGACCGTCTCATCGACGGTTCCACCTTCGTCGTGGTGCCGGGATTCGTCAACACCCATCACCACTTCTACCAGACCCTCACGCGGAACCTGCCGGCCGTGCAGAACGCCAAGCTCTTCGACTGGCTGGTCTATCTCTACGAGATCTGGAAGAACCTCGACGAAGAGGGGGTTTATATCAGTTCCCTCCTCGCCATGGGGGAGCTTCTGAAGACGGGATGCACCACCTCGACGGACCATCACTACCTCTACCCCCGGGGGATCACGGGGGATATCATGGCGATCCAGTTCGAGGCGGCCGAGCGGCTGGGGATGCGCTTTTCTCCCACGCGGGGTTCCATGTCCCTGAGTAAAAAGGACGGGGGACTTCCCCCCGACTCGGTGGTCCAGACGGAGGACGAGATCCTCAGGGACAGCGAGCGGGTCATCCAGCGGTTCCACGACGCCTCCGAGCTTGCCATGCGGCGGATCGTCCTGGCGCCGTGCAGCCCCTTCAGCGTGACGGAGCCGCTGATGAAGGAGACGGTGGCCCTGGCCCGGCGGCACGGGGTTCGATTGCATACCCACCTGGCGGAGACGGAGGACGAGAACGACTTCTGCCTCCAAATGTACGGCCGACGGCCCCTGAAGCTGATGGAGGACACGGGCTTCATCGGGGAGGATGTCTTCTACGCCCACGGGATCCATTTCAACGACGACGAGTTGGAACGGCTGCGGGAGACGGGAACCCACATCGCCCACTGCCCCTCTTCCAACATGCGTCTCGGCTCCGGGATCTGCCGGGTGACGGAGATGCTGCCCGCCGGGATCAACGTGGGGCTGGCGGTGGACGGCTCCGCCTCCAACGACACCTCGGACATGCTGGGGGAGATGCGCCAGGCCCTGTTGCTGCAGCGGGTCCGTTACGGCAGCGACGCCGTCACCGCCATGGACGTCTACCGGATGGCCACGATCAACGGGGCGAAGCTCCTCGGGTTCGAGAAGGTGGGCGAGCTCCGCGAAGGCTGGGCGGCGGACGTGGCCGTCTTCAATATCGACCAGCTGGGATACGCGGGGGCGTTGTCGGATCCCCTGGCGGCCCTCATCTTCTCCGGGTATGATCACCAGACGGCCTATACCATCGTCAACGGGGAAATCGTGGTGGACGGAGGACGCCTCGTGGGCATCGACGAGCAGGAACTGACCCGGAGGGCCAATAAGATCTCGGAGAAATTGAGAGGGTGAGTCGGAAGGATGGTTTTAAGTTGTTACGTTTTAAGGGATTAAGTGAAGCCGGAGACGGCAAAACTGGAAGGGTAAAGGTAAACGAGATCCACGAATATTCCGATTTCATGGGAGTAAATAAATGATTCAAGATGTTTTCAAGCCCGCCTCCCTCTCGGAGGCGGTGAGACTTCACAAGGAGGAAGCGGCCCCCTACCTCGCCGGGGGCACCTACGTGAACTGGGCGGGCTCGGGTATCCGCCCGGAAAAGGTCGTTTTGCTGGAGGGCCTTTTGCCGGATGAGGTGAGACAAAAAGAGGGCAGGATGGAGATCGGGGCCGGGATTACCCTCCAGGCCCTGGTGGATACGCCGGCCGTCCCGGAACCCCTGCGCCGCGCGGCCGGCTTTGTTTATTCCCGCTGTATCCGGACCATGGCGACGCTGGGGGGTGCCATCGGGGCGAACCGGACGGATTCCTCCGTGATCCCCGCCCTGATCGCCCTGAAGGCCCGGATTAGAACCGCTGAGGGAACGGAGATGCCGGTGGAGGACTACCTCGATCAGGGGGCGGAGGGGCTCATCGCGTGGGTGGTGCTGTCCGAAGTGGCGGAAGCGTGCGTCGTGGATCGGGCGGTTCTCTCGGCGGCGGCCTACCCGTCGGTGACGCTGGCCGTCCGCGTGGGGAAGGATGAGGCCGTCATCGCCGTGGGCTGCGTGGCGGATCGGGTCGTCCGGCTGACAACGGTGGAGAAAGGAATCCTCTCCGGGGCGCTTGCGACGGAAGAGGAGGTGTTCGAGGCGGTCTATGCGGCGGTTGATCCCCCCGACGGGTTGAAGGAGAGTCGCGCCTACAGAAAATATATCGCGGCGGTGAAAGTGGCCCGCGCGGTCATGGAATGCAAGGGGCTGGCATCATGAAGATAAAAATTATTTTGAACGGCACCCCCCGGGAGATCTACACGGAGCCCGGGGAGAACGCAAAGAAGCTTCTGAAACGCATTGGAATCGCCTCGGTCCGGGACAGCGACAACGGTTACGCCTTCGCGGGTTCCGACCTGATCTGGGTGAACGGGAAGATCGTTTACGCCTCCCTGCTCATCGCGGCCCAGATCGACGGGAAGGAGATCCGGACGGTGGAGTGGCTTTCCCGGGACGGGGTTCTCTCTCCCGTCCAGTCCGCCATGGTGGACGCGGGGGTGGTCCAGTCGGGCTACAACATGCCCGCGGCGGCCCTGCTCATCGACGATCTTTTGAATAGGAATCCCGAACCCACGAAGGAGGAGATCAAAGACGCGCTTTCTTCCCTCTACGTCCGTGACAGCGGATACGAACAGTTTTTCAAGGCGGTGGAACTGGCCGTGGCGCGGCGAAAGGATCCCGACTACACCTCGACCCTCGCCCCCGAGTTCCGGGACGACCTGCGGGTTGTGGGAAAGGTCAAACGAAAGGTGGACGCGGCCAAGCTGGTGCGGGGCGAACGGGTTTTCGTGGAGGATCGGGTGGAACCGGACGCCTGCGTGATGAAGGTGCTCCGCAGTCCTCACGCCCATGCCTATATCAAGGCCATCGACACGTCCGAGGCGAAGAAGATCCCTGGCGTCGTGGAGATCTTCACCCATGAAAACACCCCGGAGGTCTGGTACACGCAGGCGGGCCAGGTGTTCCCGGAACCATCCCCCTACGATCGGCGGCTGCTGGACCGGAAGGTGCGGCACACGGGAGACCGGGTCGCGGCCGTGGTGGCGGAGACGGAAGAGATCGCCGAGGCCGCGCTGGCGAAGATAAAGGTGGACTACGAGGTCCTGCCGCCCGTCCTGACCATCGAGGAGGCGTTGGCCCCGGAGGCTCCCCGCGTTCACGACGCGGTCCTCGAATACATGACGGGAGCGCCGTCCGACCTGGCGGAGCGGAACCGGGGCAAGGATCCCCGGGAAGGGAAAATCATCTATCCCTTCCCCATCGGCGCCGACCCGCACCGGAACATCGCCGCCAGCGTTTCCGGCGGTATCGGAGACATCGAGAAGGGGTTTGCCGAGGCGGACGTGGTGATCGAGCGGACCTACGAGCCGGCCTCCCACGTCCAGTGCACCCCGCTGGAGCCCCACGTCGTCTACACGAAGATGGAGGGGGATCGGCTGATCATGCACTGCTCCACCCAGGTGCCCTTCCACGTGCGGCGGATCACCGCCCGGGTGCTGGGGATCCCCGAGAACCGCATCCGGGTCATCAAGGAACGGGTCGGCGGCGGGTACGGCTCCAAACAGGACATCCTGCTGGAGGAGCTGTGTGCCTACGCCACCTACACCACGGGCCGCGCCGTCTTTTACAAGTACACCCGCAAGGAGGAGTTCGAGGCGGCCAGCACGCGGAAGCCGATGAAGATCACGGTCAAGCTGGGGGCGAAAAGAGACGGTAAACTGACGGCCATGCAGATGGACCTGAAGGCCAACACGGGCCCCTACGGGGCGCACGCCCTCACCGTGCCCATGAACGCCTGTTCCAAGTCGCTGCCCCTCTTTCTTTGTGACAATGTCCGTTTCGACGTAACGGTCGCCTATTCCAACATCTCCCCCACGGGGGCCTATCAGGGCTACGGGGCCCCCAAGGGCTCCTTCGCCATGCAGATGGCCGCCGCCGAGATGGCGGAGGCCCTCGGGATGGACCCCTTAGAGTTCATTGAGAAAAACCGAGTTCGTGAAGGGGATATGTTGGAAATCCTCAAGTGCCTCGGCGAAGGGCGGGAAGGGGTCGCCGCGCCCGTGGAAAGCTGCGGCCTGGGTCCCGCCCTGGAGCAGGGGAAGCGGATGATCGACTGGGGGAAACGGGAGGTCTCGAACGACCCGGACGTGAAGATCGGCAAGGGCGTGGCCATCGTGCAGCAGGGGTCGGGCCTGCCCGGCCTGGACCAGTCCAACGCCCTCATCAAGATGCTGCGGGACGGGACCTTCATGGTCCTGACCGGCGGGGCGGACCTGGGTACCGGCCTGGACACCGTCTGCGTGAAGATGGCGGCGGAGACGCTGGCCGTCGACATGGCCGCCGTCAGCATCCTCTCCGGCGACACGGACAACACCCCCTACGACTCGGGGGCCTTCGCGTCGAGCGGCACCTTCTTCTCCGGGGGAGCCACGCTCCTGGCCGCGCAGGACATGAAACGAAAGATCCTCGCGGCGGCGGCCCGGTTCCTGGGGGAAGAGGCGGCAAAGCTCATGATCGTCTACCCGGGAAAGGTCGTCGGCGCAAAGGGGGAGATCACCTACGCGGAGCTGGCCCGGTTGACCCACGCCGGCGAGGGGAGCGGCCAGCTCATCGGGGAGGGGCATTTCACCACGGACAAGTTCGCCTTTCCCTACGGCGCCCACTTCGCTCAGGTGGCGGTCAACACCCGCACCGGCGAGATCACGGTGCAAAAATACTACGCCCTCATGGATGCCGGCACCCCCATCAACCCGGAACTCGCCCAGGGGCAGATCTATGGTGCGGTCGTCAAGTCGATCGGTCACACCCTCTACGAAGACGTGGTTTACGA
>CAZOBB010000203.1:0-2873 GCA_964577975.1 uncultured Thermodesulfobacteriota bacterium
GATGGAAAGGATCTATGCGGCATCCGATATTTTCGTCCTCCCCACTTTTTATGATTCCGCTTCGCTTGTCGTCTTGGAGGCCTTGGCTTCCGGACTGCCGGTGATCACCTCCCGTTGGAACGGAGTGCACACCCTCATAGATGTTCCCACAACGGGCATCACACTAAAAAGGAACGACGATCCACACGAAATTGCCACGGCCATCCGCTTTTTTCTCGACGCGGACAATCGCCTAAAAGCGCTTCGGGCTTCTCCTCAGCAAGTCAAGAATCTCAACATCGACCGCCACATGGAACAGATCCAAAAGTTATACAAGACAATCGTTAAAGAAAAACGTCATACAACCCAACCTCATAATCCTCCCTCAACAGTCCTATGAAGATTACAAAGGCCGAATTTGTCAAATCGTTCGCGGAGCGAAACCAATTACGGCTCCCCTACCCCAACCAAATCGCCTTCGCCGGGCGCTCCAACGTAGGAAAGTCATCCATCCTCAACTCCCTTCTTAACCGAAAAAACCTCGCCAAGACGAGCTCCACCCCTGGAAAGACACGAATGGTCAATGTCTTCAACATCAACGACACCGTCCACTTCGTTGATCTTCCAGGATTTGGCTACGCTAAGGTACCGAAATCGATGCAAAAAAGTTGGAAAGATCTTGTGGAGGGGGTACTCCTCAAGAATACCAACTTGAAAGGATTGGTTCTCATCATCGATGTTCGAAGAGGTATCCAACAAGATGAACTGACTTTCCTCCAGTGGCTCACGGACGTAAACATCCCAGTTATCTTGGTAGCCAACAAAACGGATAAGCTAAAAAAACAGCAGCTCAAACAGCAACTATCACATATCCAAAAGGCCCTTGACGATTGCCTCGGCCCGAAAATGTCGATTATTCCCCTTCCCTATTCCGCCAAAACAGGAGTCGGCAAAAGGGAACTGTGGCGGGAAATACTTTCGTTGACCCATCGCTAGGATCTTCAAAAAGGTTCCAAACCCTTTCTTATCTCGAATCCCTCACCCGGACGATACACGACGAACGTCTCCGCATTTTTCAGATCACCGCAATTGACATAAACCCTTTCTTTATCCCCTACGTAGTAGGTAATAATTCCGGCCCGATGCGTGTGTCCCATGATCACAGCGTCGTATCCCTTTGAAAATTTCTTCTTTACAAAAGTCGTATACCTCCTGGCATCGTAGGCCTCAGGAGTATGATAGATCCTATGACTCATCGCTCCTAGCCTTCTCGCTATTTTCAACACCCGTTTCGGCCCCAGCATACTTATCAAACCATACGTGAACGAATTTCGGACAAGCCTTCGATAGGTGCCATATCTTATTCCCTCCGCCGCCACCAGGTCTCCATGGGTCACGTACCACCGTTTGTCATCCACGTGAAAGGTATGGGCGTTTGGATAAACCCTGGCTTGAAGCTCCTCCACAAAGATGGGTCCCATCGAAAAATCGTGATTACCTTCAAAATAGACAATTTGAACACCTTTTGCCGCAATATGGCGAAACGACTCGAGGATTGGACCATACTCTTGCTCATAGGCGTAGTTTTTGAATCCAAACCAAAACTCAAACAAATCTCCAAGAATGAAAAGGTGGTCAAAAATGCCTGGAAGGGACAGCAAAAAACGCGCGAACCGTTCCTGAAACGCCTTGTCTTCTGGAAGAATATGCGCATCCCCCAGGAAGAGGCACTGCCTCAACGGCCAACCCCCTCATAAACGAAACCAGCCTGAGACATCTTGCGGGCATCGTACACGTTCCGTGTATCCACGAATACCGGCGTCTTCATGCGTTCCTTGAGTTCCTGTAAGTCAAGGCGACGAAACTGATTCCACTCCGTCATCAGAACGACAGCGTCCGCACCCTCGGCAACCTCGTAGGCATTGGCCGCATATACAACGGTATCGCCAAACACCTTGCGGGCTTCACCAAGGGCGGCTGGGTCAAAGACCTGGACTTTTGCCCCTAGTTCCAATAGATTTTTTATCATAAAAATGGCAGGGGATTCGCGAATATCATCGGTATTTGGCTTGAACGATACACCCAAAACCCCTATCACCTTTCCCTCCAAATTTCCCCCAACCATCCGTTTTACCTTTTCGACCATTCGCGCCTTTTGGTTCTCATTCACTTTAATGACAGATCCGATAAGCATAGGATCATACCCTTTCTCGCGGGCGAGATGGTAGAGAGCTCTCGTGTCTTTCGGAAAACACGACCCCCCGAAACCGGGGCCCGGATGGAGAAACTTTCTGCTTATCCGGCCGTCCAGCCCCATGGCCCGGGCAACCACGTGGACATCGGCTCCTACGAGCTCACAGATGTTCGCCACCTCGTTGATATAGGAGATCTTGGCGGCGAGAAAGGTGTTGGAGGCATATTTGATCATCTCGGCGGTCTCGTTGTTGGTAATGACGAAAGGGGTTTCGATCAGGTAAAGGGGGCTGTAGATGTCCTTCATGATGGCAATCGCCTGTTCGCTCTCCGTCCCGATCACCACGCGGTCGGGATGAAGGAAATCCTCCACTGCCGACCCTTCCCGCAGAAACTCGGGGTTCGAGACCACGTCAAACGCGACCCCCTCCACCTGTTCGGCGATCCGCTGGATCACCCGTTTCGCCGTTCCGACGGGAACGGTACTCTTGATGGCAATGACCTTGTAGCCGTTGAGATTACGGGCGATCTCATCCACCGCGTCGAAGAGGTATTGCAGGTCGGCTCCCCCGTCATCATCGGAAGGGGTCCCCACGGCAAGAAATATCACGAGATTGTTCCGGATGGCCCCCGGGATATCGGTCGAAAAGCTCAACCGGCCCTCCTTTACGTTCTTCTCCACAAGATCTTTCAATCCCGGT
>CAZOBB010000204.1:0-3731 GCA_964577975.1 uncultured Thermodesulfobacteriota bacterium
GCCAAGGCGCCCTGGTACTTCTTGTGGCTCCAGGAGCTGATTGCGGATACCACCGTTCGGTTGGGTCAGTTTACCATCAACGGCGGGTTCGTGGGAGGTGTGCTGATTCCCGGGATTTTGGCCCTGTGGTTGGCTTTGTGGCCCTTTCTCGACAAGTCGTCGGTTCAGGCGTCGGGGATCTGGTTTGCCAGGGAGCGGCTCCGCCAGAACCTCGTTTTTTCTCTTGTCGTGCTTGGGATACTCGTCCTGCTCTTCATCGGGGGAGTCTGCCGGGGTCCGAACTGGGATTTCTACTGGCCGTGGCAGCCGTGGCCGGAACTCCCCACGCACTTTTAGAGACATGAAAGAAGATGGTTCAATCGAGGGTAAAAGGAAATAAGAAAAAAGAAGCGAGTGGAGAGAATGGGGATCTTTAAGAGGAAGGGAAAAGGGAAAAAGGAGAAAAAGGAAAGGGATCAGCGGTTGTGGCGCCAGAGGCTGGCGAACCGGGACACGGTCCTGATCTTCATGGCGGGTATTCTCTGTTTTGCGGCCGTCATCGCCGCCGGTGTCAAGGAAAATCGGCAAGAGTGGAGGAAGTATCAGGCGGAGTTTGTCAAGTTCGTGGCGAAAAAGTTCGGCCCCGAGAAGGCGGCGAAGGTGGAGACCGGTATCAAACAGATCTGGATTCCGGAGCTTCACCGCACCGACCGTTGCGTGACGTGCCACATGGGCGTGGAATGGAAGGGGCTGGAGGAGGAGGAAAACCCTCTTTTTGTGACCCATCCGGAACCCGATCTCATCAAGACTCATCCGTTTATCAAGTTTGGATGCTCCATCTGTCACGGGGGGCAGGGGTATGCCCTGACGACCGACGATGCCCACGGCTGGGTGGATGAGGGGATCTGGGGAGATCTTTTGATGTCTCCGGACATTGCTGAGGATTACCTCATCAAGGATCCCACGGCCCCGATCCAGGTGAATTGCAATCTCTGCCACAGGTACGAGAGGGAAACGAAAGGGATGGACTATATCAATTACGGGAAAGACCTGGTGGCGAAGAAAGGGTGCCGGGCCTGTCACATCATCAATGGCCGGGGGGGGACCATCGGGCCCGATCTGACCTATGAGGGGGACAAGCCGGTCGAGGAATTCGATTTCAGTTATACCTCCCAAGAGGAGAAGACGGTATTGAGCTGGCAGATTGATCACTTACGGGATCCGAAACTCGTGGTTCCCACCACCATCATGCCCAAATACAACTTCACCACGAAACAGGCCCGGGCGATTGCCCTGGTCCTCATGAGTTGGCGCAAGGTGGATATCCCGATGGATTACATCCCCGGAGCAAAACCGAAAGAGGTGGTACCCCCTGAGGAGTTGGCGAAGGAAGAGGCCATGATGAAGGGGCCGGGAGGCATTTTCGTCAAGAAGGGATGTTTCACCTGCCATTCCATCGCGGTCTTCCATGTCTTTTCGCCCACCAACATCGGTCCTGATCTTTCGAAGGCGGAGGATGATGTCCCGATCCGCTATCATGGAATCAACCTGGAGAATTTCCTGAAGAAACCGACGGGAACGATGAGCTTTATTCTGAAGACCCCGGCTTACCGTTTCAAGGACGAGGCGGAGAGAACCCAGTTCTTCAACAAGTTGAAGGAGGCCAATGCCCAAGCGAGGCAGCTCGAAAAGGAGGGGAAACCCCTTCCCAAAGAATAAACGTTCGGGAACGAGGAAGGAGGTGAGAGATTGGATGAAAAAAACAGGATGGAGGGGGGGATAAACCGGCCAATCATCAAGTAAAGGGGGTGGTAAAAGCATAAGAGAAAGGGTCGTTGAAAGATTGGTGTAAAGTCGTTAAGTGAAACCTTTTGAAAGGAGTGAAGGTCATGAGGACAAAGAAAGTAAAAACCTTATATCTGATTCTTGCGATTGTCGTGGGGCTTTCCCTGCTCGCATGGAATGCGCAGGCAAGGCGAAGACGCCGCGGCAAGGTCAAGGGAACGGGGGCGTCCAAGAGCCAGATTGTGAAGGATGCCCTGAAGACCTACGTGCCACCTGGAGATTTCGACAAGTATTATGCTTTCCTCTCCGGTGGACATAGCGGGAACGTGTATGTTTTTGGAATACCTTCCATGCGTCACATCCGGACCATCCCGGTTTTTTCCCGGTATTCGGCCACGGGTTGGGGTTACGATGTGGCGAGCCAAAAGATGATGGGGGACCGCCTGACGTGGGGTGATGTTCACCATCCGGCCCTTAGTGAGACCAAAGGGGACTATGACGGCCGGTGGTTGTTCGTCAACGACTGCGCCCATGCCCGGGTAGCCCGGATCGATTTGAGGAGTTTTAAAACGGCGCAAATCTTAGGTCCCGTCCCAAATGTGAGCGGAAACCATGTGGGTGCCTACGTGACGTGGAATACGGAGTATACAATCATGGGATCCCGTTTCTCGGCACCGATTCCGACGGGAACTTATGCGCCTATCGAGGAATATAAAACAAAGTATAAAGGCGTTATCACGTTTATTCATGTGGATCCCAAAACGGGGTATATGGACCTGAAAAAGAGTTTCCAGGTCCTGATGCCGCCTTGGAACTTCGACTTGTCCGACGGTGGAAAGGGACCGAGCGGCGATTGGCTTTTCGTGACGTGTTATAACTCCGAGGCCGAGTTCATCAAGGGGAAACCGCTGGAGGTGGTGGCTTCCCAGCGTGACAAGGATTACATCGTCGCCATCAACTGGAAAATGGCGGAAAAGGCGGTTGCGGCCGGAAAGTACAAGATGATCGGTGGCATGAAGGTGATCGATCCCACTCAGTTCAAAGGAAACGACCGGTTCGTGTTCGGGATGTATACAAAGAAGAGCCCGCACGGCGTGGACGTGACACCGGATGGCCGGTATATCGTCGGAAACGGAAAGCTGGCGCCGGTCGTCGTGATCCACTCTTTCGAGAAGATGCTGAAGGCCATCAAAGAGAACAAGATTGCGACGGTCGATATGGGCATCCCGATCCTCAAGGAGGAGGCCACGAAAGTAGCAGAGGTCCCCGTCGGATTGGGCCCGCTGCATACGGTCTTCGACAACAAGGGTTATGCCTACACCTCCCTCTTTGTGGAGAGTGCCGTAGCCAAGTGGGGCTGGAAGGATGGGAACAAGGACCAGTGGAAGATGGTGGACAAGGTCCCGATCCAGTACAATATCGGCCACATTGCCGCCCCGCACGGCGATACGATGCATCCGCGTGGCGAATGGGTTCTGGCATTGAACAAGCTTTCCAAGGGAACGCATCTGAAAATTGGTCCGGACGAACCTGAATCCGAGCAGCTGATCGATCTCTCCGGCCCGAAGATGCGGATCATTTATCAGGCTTTTGCGGAACCGGAACCCCATTACGCGCAGATCTGCGAGGCGAAAATCATTGAGCCGAACGTTTTCGAGGTTTACACGCCGCAGACGAATCCCGAGAAGGAGTTCGCGGTGTACAAGCCGGAAAAGGCCAAGGTTGTTCGGAAAGACGATCACACGGTGGAGGTCTTTGCGTGCGAGATCCGAAGCTCCATCTGGCCCAACGTGGTCGAGGTCAACGAGGGGGATAAGGTTATTTTCCATCTGACCAATATGGAGACCATGCGGGACGAGCTGCACGGCTTCGGGATCTGTCAATACAATGTCAACGGGGTGCCCTGTCCGGGTGAGACGATGACATTTGAATTCATCGCGGACAAGCCGGGTGTGTGGCCGTTCTAC
>CAZOBB010000205.1:0-2853 GCA_964577975.1 uncultured Thermodesulfobacteriota bacterium
CGTGAAAGGACAGCTGATCGATGGAGGCCGTCACGATGTTCCGCCTCGCGTGGCGATGAGCCACCACGCCCCCCGCGTTGTCGATAAGCTTCATGATGGTTCCCCCGTGGACATTGCCCGCGGCATTGGCATCCTCCGGCAGCATGACCTGTGCCATTTCCACCTTCGACTCCGAAATGCGTTTTCCTTCCATACCTATCTCCTTTCCTCTCTCCTTCTCCTCAGCACGGCCCATCCCCCCACAAGAAGGACGACAAGCCCGCAAAAAACCACGAAGAAGTCCCCGTACCTCGCATAGATCGTCATCTTCCCACGCCTCAACCGGATAACGGCCCGAAAAAACCCTTCGGAATCCAGAGGAATGCGAACGGGTATCCGCCCCAAAGGCGTCACAACGGCGGACACACCCGTCCCCGTGGATCGGACGAGATAGACACGATCCTCCACCGCCCGGTAGGCGCTCAGGCGCAGGTGCTGATAGGGACCTGAGGACCGCCCGAACCACCCGTCGTTGGTCAGATTGAGGAGAAGAACCGAGCCCTTTCGAACCAGGTCACGGGAAATCTCGGGAAAGATCCCCTCGAAACAGATCGTCGTTCCAAGAGGTCCCACGTTCGACTCGAGGGGATTCAACACCTTTCCGGGGGTAAAGTCCTCCTCCGCTCCCACGATGTTCTTGATAAAGGGAAGCAGCCGCCGCAGGGGTACGTATTCTCCGAAGGGGACGAGTTTCATCTTGTCGTAACGACTCACAATGGTCCCCTCGGAAGAAACAAGGTAGGCACTGTTGTGATAAACCGTCTTCGCCACTCCCAGCTGATACGACAGGGCACCGAAAACGAGATCGAAATGCCCCTTCCGCGCCAGATCGAGAATCTTTTTCGTCAGCCTTGGTTCCTCGTGGAGATAAAACGTCACCGAGGCCTCAGGCCATACCACCAGGTTCGGGCGGAACCCCTTAACCGCCCGTTGCGACATATCGAGATAACGGCTCAACCCCTTGATCTTCCAGGATGGCCGCCATTTATCCGACTGGCCGATATTCGGTTGGATGACGCAAACCCTGATCTTCTCCCACTTCGCGATCTGATGCCGGACTTCCTCAATCCTCATGGTCCCGTAACGCTGGCACGCAAGCAGGATTACAATAATCAGAAGGGTCTCACGCAGGATCAAAAGGGTCCGATTCTCCCTCAGGTCCCGGATCGCAAGGTAGATGAGGAAATTGACCAAATAGATGATGAATCCCAGCCCGTAAATACCCACCAGGTCCACGATTTGCACGAGAGAAAGGTGCGGCGGAAGGGCCATCCCTACCACGCCCCACGGGAAACGGATCAACGGGACGCCTCGAATATACTCGATCAAAACGGCGAAGAAGGGAAACAGCCAGAGATGCTTAATCTTCTTAAAAAAGACAAAGGCCAGCCCGGTAAGGCCCCAGTAAAACGAAAGATAGAAGATACCGGCAAGGGTCAAGGCTGAAGCGCCCCAAACCGGCAATCCTCCATAACGGTGGACCGAGACATAGATCCAGTACATGGTCGTTGAAACATGCACAAGCCCGAAAGAAAAACCGATCAGGAAAGCGCCCCGGATGCCGTTTTCCTTCTCAAGCACGACAAACAGAGGCACCAGGGCGACCCAAACCAGCGCGTAGTAGGTAAAAGGCGGGAAAGAAAGGGTCAACAAAACTCCGGCTACAAGGACCATGAAGGCCGAGGGAAGATGCCGTTGAAACCCGCTTGAACGCATGGAAACGTTGTAGCACAAATACCCCTTCAAAAAAATACTGCTTGACACCTTGCCCACCCCCCATTAAAAATAGAGATGTAAATTCCAAATCGTAAAGGCTCCTTCGTAAAGAGGAGGAATTTTGAACAAACCTTCCGCCGAGACCATATCCTCTCAGCCCAGCGAGAAATTAAGGAAACGGAGCGGCTCAAAAAAACGGTTCCCGAGGTCCCTTAAATACTTCTTTACCCTCGGCCTCAGCCTCGCGATCCTCGGATACCTGGGGAACTCCATCTTTACCGCGGAGAAGGAACGGGTCATCCAGCAACACCTCCTTCAGGCCCAGCTCATCGCCCATCTTGGATCGACCACCATCGCCTACGCGTTTGACGAAATCCGCAACAGCCAACAGCTCATCACCTCATACCTCGAACACAAGCCCTCCTGGAGGCTCCGGGACATCAAGCCCCTTCTCTCCTCGTTCATCAAGACAAATCATGGTCTAACCAAATGGGCGGGGCTCTCCAGCCTTGACGGAAAGATCATCACCCACTACCCCAGGGATTCGATTCCCCCCGTCAACATCAAAGAAATCTTCACCAACCTCCCCGAAGACGCGATGAACGCCCCGGTAACGGAGTTTCTCTTTGAAAATCAACTCGTCCTCTTCGCCCAGGAAATCAGAAAAACCGAAAAGACCCATTACATCTTTTGGTGCATCGGCTCCTTCGAGGGATTCCTTCATCAGTTTCTCACCACCTACCGTGAGTTTTACTGCCGCCACCTCTGGCTGGTCTTCAAGGAAGGGAAAAAGCAAAAAACGCTCTACATGGGGCCCGACCTCAAACCTCACGGCCTCGAAACCACCTTTCACCTCCCATTCGAGCGTAAAGAGATCATATTTGAGGGTGAACGCCTCTTGGCCGGCGCGCACCCCTTTAAATTCGGAAGATGGCAGGGCTGGTTCGTCGTGGGCATTCCCCGGAACCGGATCGAGGTGCAGCTGGCGGAGTTCAGATACAAGGGGATGCTTCTGACGGGATTTTTCATCATCTTCTTTTCCGTCTTCCTCTACACCTACTTCAAAAATCGAAGCCGTCGCATCGTGGCGGAACAGAC
>CAZOBB010000206.1:0-5565 GCA_964577975.1 uncultured Thermodesulfobacteriota bacterium
CGCCATCGAGGAGGCGGTCCGCAAGCTGTTTCGCGAAAAGGTCTTCCCGGTTTTTCTGGGAGGAGACCACAGCATTACCTACCCTGTCTTGAAGGGACTCGCCGATCCCGAAGTGTTTCTCGTTCACCTGGATGCCCACGCCGATTTCGACAGCACCTTCGAAAGCCCGTTTACCCACGGAAGTGCCATGCGCATGATTTGCGAAGAGGGGCTCGTCGCGGAGATTGTTCAGGTTGGCCTTCGAGGTCTGTTGAGTGACCGGGAAGACGTGATGGAAGCGAGACGCCGCTATGGAGTTCGCCAGTTTACGGCCCAACAGGTGGAGGAAAGAGGCCTTGATCCTGTACTGGAAGCGATTCCCGAGGGACGGCCTCTCTATCTTTCCCTTGACATTGATGTGTTTGATCCTTCCCTTGCGCCCGGCACCGGCACCCCTGAACCGGGAGGGCTTACCTACAGACAGGTGAGGTCTCTCATCACCGCCTTGACGGAAAGGAACCCTTTCATCGGGATGGACGTGGTTGAAGTAAACCCCCATTGTGATCCCGGGGGTATTACCTCGCTTCTGGCGGCAAGGGTCGTTATAGATACCCTAGGAGCGCTTAATTTCCCCTCACGATGACATCAGCGATGCGTGGGGACAGAATTTTTTGGAATTCCCGTAGGGCTTCATCGGAGTAGCCGGGCCCTTCACAAGTGGAAGGATCAAGGATTTTTTCGGAGTATGTAAAGGGTTGAAGGGCGAGCTTTTTGGCTCCTTTCAACCATTCTCCCAGACGTTCGATATCCTTCCTGGATAACCAATTCGGGTGGATGGTGGTACGAAATTCATAAGGAATGGAGCGGTTTTTCAAGAGATAGGAAACACTCTCGCGTATTCCCTCCCTGTCCTGTGAAGAAGCTCCCATTTTTTTGTAATCTTCCAAAGGGACCTTGATGTCCATGGCCACGTAGTCGATCAATCCCTGCTGGGCCCATGGAATCCACCGTTCCGGCCGTGTACCATTGGTATCCAGTTTTATTTTGAATCCCTCCCCTTTAATCCGTTGGAGGAGAGGGAGGAGATCGTGGAGGGTCGGCTCACCCCCTGTGATGCAGACACCGGTAAGTAACCCTTTCCTTTTTTTCAAAAAGTGGAAAAAGGCGTCTTCGTCAATGGTCGGTGGAAAACGGGGTGAGATAAGATCGGCATTATGGCAATAGGGGCATCGAAGATTGCATCCTGAGGTGAACACGGTGCAAGCGATATGTCCGGGGAAGTCGACCACCGTGAACGGTTGGAGATCATGGAACGGAAATGGGAGGGTATTCTGGTGAAGAAGAACCATTTTATCCATGGGCATGGCGATTGCGGTGGTTTTGAAGAGCGGCTAGGAGCTTCGAGGCGGGAATAGGCCAGCCGTGAGCCGGATAGAAGGTCTTGGCTCCTTCTCTCAAAAGCCTCTCCCAGCTATCGAGGATTGTGGGAATATCTTCACCGTAGGGGGGAAGGTATCCCCCATAGGCAAAGGGACGGTAGTTCACCATAAGATCTCCCACAAACGCCTCTCCCGTTTTTGACACTATTGAAAGAGATCCCCTCGTGTGTCCGGGGGTGGGAAGGACATATCCCGCCACTCCAAAAGGGGAAAGGGAAGTTTTTTCGGTTATCTCGTAATCGACTCGACAAGGGGGAAATCGAAATCGGTCCTTAAGATAGCGATTCCCCAGACGCGAGGCAAAGGCGTGAACAATAGGGATGCCTGGAGGAATAACCACGATTCCCTCTTCCAAGAGGGGACGCTCCACCTGATGGACCATCACGTTAGCGTCGCACGCCGATTGGATGAAGCGACAGCTGCCAACATGGTCGAAGTGGACATGCGTGAGGATGACAAGACCGATTTGACTGGGGACGACCCCCATTTTCGCGAGGTGTTTGAGAAAAAGAGGTCCCTTCCGCCGGTTCCCCGCGTCCACGAGGATAAAACCCTTTGTGGCCGGGATAAGATACGTGTTGCACGTTCCTAGCCGCAACGTTCGGTGAAAGGGCATGAGATGGCTGTCTCTTCCAAGGGAAAGGTCATATTCGGAAGGTAACGCGGTCTTTGAACTCTTCTTGTTTCCCCTTGTTCCAATTTTGGATGGGGCGATGATAGCCCACCACGCGGCTGTAGATTTCGCACGGGGTTCCTTCCACCCGCTTTAGCTCTTCCTCGATTTTTGCGATTTCCAGACTGATCTGGGTTAGGCGATCGCGCGTTTCGTTTCCTTCCATGTGACGGCCTCCTCAAGTTCTTGTTTCTTTTTCTGAAGCAGGGCTAAAAGCCGGCGTTTTTTCTCCTCCTCGCATTTGGGGCATGTTTCGTGCTTTCCCGGTAAATATCCATGAACAGGACATACCGAAAAGGTGGGAGTGATCGTGAAATAGGGGAGATGATAGCGATGAGCGATGGTTCGGATCAGTTGTTTGCATGTTTCTTTGTCTTCCAAGGCCTCTCCGAGAAATCCGTGCAATACCGTTCCCCCTGTGTATTGGGATTGGATCTCATCCTGGAGATTCAGGGCCTCGAACAGGTCGTCCGTGTATCCAACGGGAAGCTGGGTTGAATTGGTATAGTAGGGTTCTTCTTTCCCGGCGGTTATAATATCGGGAAAACGCTTTTTGTCCAACCGAGCGAGACGGTAAGCGGTGCCTTCGGCGGGTGAGGCCTCAAGGTTGTATAGATTATCCGTTTCTTCCTGGTATTGTTTGAGCCGCTCTTTCATGAACGCCATGACCTTGAGAGTGAAGGCCCGTCCCTCTTCGGAGCCGATATCCTTCCCCATGAAGTTGAGGAGGGATTCGTTCATCCCGTTCAAGCCGATGGTATTGAAGTGATTTTTCCAGTATTGGCCAAAGCGTTTGTGGATGTCGGAAAGATAGAATTTGGCGTACGGATAAAGCCCTTTTTCGGTTAGTTGTTCCAAAACCTTCCTTTTGATCTCGAGACTTTCCCGCGCCAAATCCATCAGTTGACCCACCCTGTCGAGGTAATCTTTTTCATCTTTCGCGAGGTAACCGATCCGTGGCATATTCAATGTGACGACGCCTATGGAGCCCGTCAAGGGGTTTGCCCCAAACAGGCCGCCTCCCCGTTTGCGAAGCTCCCGGTTATCCAATCTCAGCCGGCAGCACATGCTACGGGCGTCTTCCGGTTTCATATCGCTGTTGACGAAGTTGGCGAAATAAGGAATGCCGTATTTTGCCGTCATTTCGAGGATGGGTTTGAGGACGGGTCGATCCCAATCGAATTCTTTGTAAAGATTATAGGTGGGAATGGGAAAGGTAAAGATGCGCCCTTTCGCGTCGCCTTCCATCATGACTTCAGCGAAGGCCCGATTGAGCATGTCCATCTCTTTTTGAAATTCTCCGTAGGTGTACTCGGTGAGTTCTCCCCCGATAACGACGGCCTCGTTTTCCAGGGTGGTGGGAACAGTCAAATCCAATGTCAAATTGGTAAAGGGGGTTTGAAACCCCACCCGTGTAGGCACATTGATGTTGAAAATAAATTCTTGGAAGGCCTGTTTGACATCTTCGTACGTAAGCTTGTCGAATGCGATGAAGGGAGCGAGATACGTGTCGAAATTGGCGAAAGCCTGGGCACCTGCCGATTCTCCTTGAAGGGTATAGAAGAAATTGACGATTTGTCCCAGGGCAGGCCGGAGGTGTCGAGCGGGGCGGCTCTCAACCTTGCCCTCAACGCCTTTGAAACCTTTCAGGAGCAGGTCTCTCAGATCCCATCCGCAGCAATAAACGGAAAGAAGCCCTAGGTCATGGATATGGAAGTCTCCATGAGTATGGGCCTTACGAATCTCCGGGGGGTAAATGCGATTGAGCCAATACTGCGCGGTTATAGTGGTCGCAATATGGTTGTTCAATCCTTGGAGGGAATAGCTCATGTTACTGTTTTCGTTGATTCGCCAATCCTCCCTCCTGATGTATTTATCAACCGTTTGCTCGACGTCTAGAAACAGGCTTTGGATGTTTCGGATATCTTCGTGTTGTTTACGGTAGAGGATGTAAGCTTTGGCCGTTCGGGCATGGCCGTTTTCGATGAGGACTTTCTCGACGAGGTCTTGGATTTCTTCAACGGTTGGAATCGTGTCATCGCCGAACTTTTTTATAAGGGCATCGACGACATGATTCGAGAGCTGGTAAGCAAGACGCCGATTGACACCTCCCACCGAACGCGCGGCTTTGAAAATGGCATTGGCAATTTTTTCTTGATCGAATCGAACCAGGCGCCCGTCTCGTTTGCAGACTTTCTGAATCACGTGTTTCTCTTCCTCCTAGATGGCAAACCTTCTTCTTAACACTATATATTGTGCCTATTTTAACTTCTACCACAATATATAGGGGGTGTCAAGGAAAAAATGGGATTGGGATGAACGTGGGATGGTTTTGGGAAAGAATCGGGAGGAATGCATAGAAAGGCATAGAGTAAAGCGAGGTGTGAATAAGGATATGCGGTTTTAAAAAGGGACATTCATATCTAAAAAAAACCTTGACAAGGGGGATTTTTTAGGGTAAGAGAATGCTTATAGGAGGAAGAGAAGGGGTAGCGGAAGGTAAGGTTGTGTGTACTGAACTAAGTCAAAAAGGCAAAATCTTTTCTTTTTACTTTTCTTTTTATTATTTTTTTAAGGGGGGAGGTCTGCCCGCGGAGTAGTGTGTCATGAAGACACGTGGGAAGTGAAGCCGTGGGCGGACAAAGCTCACGGCTTTTTTATTGAGTGTTTTGGAGAGGTAGTTGGGAAATGAGAGTATGGGATGTCAGAGAAGGAAAGATGAGGGAAAATAGGAATGCGTATTTTTATTTCTTTATTGGGAGGGCCCCCCCGGTCCTTGGGCGATTTATGCCACTTAAATGGCGGGGGGTCTTTAGGACTTTCCGCCATTTTTTATTTTAAGCTTGATAAGACATGAAAAGGAAAGGAGGAAAAAGATGTCTAAAGAAAAACGGATGAAACTTAATAGCCTTCCTCGGGAAGGAGAAAACCAAAAAGAAGCGGTGGGGTCAACAGTAGTGAAAGGAGGACAAAATGATACTGCACCACCTAAAACGACGCCCCAAGGATCACCTTCTACGACCGTTTTGAGTCCATTAGAGCTGGAATACGCCCTCGCCCGGCCGAGCTGAGCTGGATGACCAAAGGGGGAGGGAGGTTTCTCTCCTTCCCCTATGCCATTGATTCCGCCTCAAAATAGATACAGTGGGCCGGGCAGATATTGTCCGCGCAGGCGGGAACCAACCCCTTGTCGATGCGGTGGACACAGAGGTTGCATTTCATCGCGACGTTGGATGCCTCGTCGAAGGCGATGGCATCATAGGGACAGGCGTCCATGCAGGCCCGGCAGCCGGTGCATTTTTCGGAATCGAGAATGACCACGCCGTCCGCGCGCCGCGTAATGGCTTCGACGGGGCAGACGTCCGCGCAGGGGGCGTCCGCGCACTGCCGGCAAAGGGACACCGTGAAGGTGTAGCGGTCTTTCTCATCCAGGTCCCGAGGTTCGATTTCTCCCACCCGGATGATCTTGACCCC
>CAZOBB010000207.1:0-6864 GCA_964577975.1 uncultured Thermodesulfobacteriota bacterium
TTTGGCGGCGGAGATCTTCCACAAGGCCACGGCGGAGTACGGGATCGCGGAAGAGGACATCTGGTTTGACCCGATCGTTCTTCCCATCAACGTCCAGTTGCAGCAGGTTCAGGCCTGCTTCGAATTCACGGAGCAGATTCCTTACATGGCTCCCAATGGCAAGTCGACCTGCGGTGTGTCCAATGTTTCCAATGGTTCTCCGAACCATCTTCGTCCCATCCTCAACCAGACCTATATGATCATGCTTCAGAAACAGGGGATGTATTCGTGCATCATGGATCCCCTGGACGAGGGCATGATGGAGTTTGCCCGGGGCGGACGCCAGGATATCGTCAACCTTATCTACCGTATGCTGGATGGTGAGGAGATCAACCCTGACGATCTCAACGAGGAAGAGCTGAAATACTACAAGACAGTCAGAGTCTTGCGGGGCGATATCCTCTATTCGGATTCCTGGTTAGAGGTTTAGGGGTTTTCAAAAAGAGGGATGGTTTTCCATCCCTCTTTGTCATATATAAATGTATTTATAAAATTAGGGTGTTACGGAGTCAATGGTGAGTGATGCTCATGTGATTGTGGTAGGAGGAGGGATTGCGGGGATCACCTGTGCGGGTGAACTGGCGCAGGCGGGTTTGCGCGTCACCCTGATTGAGAAAGAGTCGAAAATTGGGGGATGGGCAGCGGATTATTGTTGTAAGGCCACGGAGCGATGCCAACGTTGTTTTGTCTGTGTGTCGGACAAGAAGCGGGAGAGGGCGCAATCGATGGATGGATTGTCTGTCATGACGGATCGCCGCGTCTCAAAGGTGGAAAAGAACGGCACGGGATACCAGGTCCAAGTGGAGGGAGCGGGTGGAAAGGAGAAACTTTATGCGAACGCGGTCGTCTTCGCTACAGGGTTTTCTCCATTTGATGCGTCGAAAAAAGGAGAATACGGATATGGAAGGTATCCGGATGTCGTGACGGCGTTGGATCTGGAACGAATGTTGCGGGAAGAAGGAAAGATTCGTCGACCCTCGAATGGACAGATCCCTAAAAAAATTGCATTCATTCAGTGCGTGGGATCGCGCGATGAAAGTATCGGACACCTTTATTGTTCGAAGGCTTGTTGTGCGTACGCCCTTAGGATGGGTCGGGTGATCCGAAATCAGAATCCCTCGTCGGAAATTTTCTTTTTTTATATGGATATTCAGCCGGCTGGGCGATTGTTCGATGAAACATTGATGGCGTGCCAGCAGGATCCTCAGTTCCATTTTATTCGGGCGATTCCTTCCAAGATTTACCAGTATCATCGGAAAGATGGATTGATGATGCGGGTGCTGAATACGGAAAGTGGGGAGCTGGAAGAACAGTTTTTCGATATGATCGTTCTCTCCATTGGGATGGAACCGAACAGAGAGAATGAATCCTTGTGGGAAAATCTCGAGTTACAAAAGGGGAAGGAAGGGTTTGTTGATTCCCCATCCCGGGATGATGGGATTTTCCTGGCCGGCACGGTATCAGGCCCGAAAGATATTGATCGCTCCATAACCGACGCGAAACGAGTTGCCTTGCTAGCTTTGGAATACCTGGAGGGTAGGAGATGAGTGTGGGTCAATCTGTCTTGAGGATACCGGTGGAGCCTCCTGAGATCCAGGAGATCACGATAGCTCCTGAAGTGGCCGTGGTAGGGGATCACCCTGTCTGCGTGGCGATGGCGGATGCCCTTTCGACCATGGGATTGGCGGTGACACTGATTCATCCTTATGAATCGTTAGAGGGTTTAATGGATCCTCTTCGTGTTCTTGTGGAGGTGGATGAGAGTGTGGCGGAGAAATATGCGTCCTTAACGAAAGACCTGACCCGCCCCTCGATAAAGGTCGTTGGCCGTGCCACCGTGGAAGGGATTGAGGGCCAATGGGGAGATTTTCGTTTGAGTGTTCTGAAGGACGCGTCGAGGATGGAGGTGAAAGCGTCGGGAATCGCGATGGCGTTTCAAGGGATTTCCAAACTTCCGGATGCCTATGATGGCATGGATGTCATTGGTCTTTCTCAGTTTTTTTCTCAACTCGACATTCATAAAGGTTGTTACGGGCAGAAAAGTGAGTCCATAAGGAAAATTGCCTTTGTCTTGGATGTGGAGCAAAGAGACGAGAAATGGGCAAGCGCAACGGCATTTACATTAGGGAGATATTTGAAAGAGAATTTTGGAACCGAGGTGTACATCCTTTGTCAGGATGTGAAAGTGTCTCTCGATGGAATGGAAAAGGGATATAGACGGGCGCGCGAGGCGGGTATCTTGGTATTTAAGTATGAAGATCTACCTGTCGTGGAAGGAACGGCGGGGAGTTGGACCATAAGGTTTCGTGACAGTTCCGCCGTTTCCAAGGAATCACCGTGGGAGATTGCCTTGGAAGGATTGGATGTCGTTGTGGTTCAGGAGCGTTTGCGACCTTCAGAAAACCAGAGGAACCTTTTGACACAATTGAGGATTTCTTCCGAGGGAGGATTTGTCGGTCCCAACAACCCTCAATTTCTGGGTCGAACTTCCAAAAAAGGTGTTGTGGTAGGGGGTGATACCTGGTACCCTGAATATCCCACGGAAGGGTGGATGACGGCACAAGCCGCCGCGGAGGAACTGTATCAGTGGGTTGGAAAGGGAAGTTATCAGATAGATGTGCATCGGGTGGCGGAAGTGGATCCCAGCAAGTGTGCCACGTGTCTGACGTGTTACCGGATATGCCCCCACGATAGTATTCGAATTGAGCGGTATGGTATGCGGAATGTCTATATCACGACAGGTGCCAGAGAGGGGGGCACATGGGAGGCAGCGCGAGTGAAGGTGGCAACGTGCGACGGATGTGGACTATGTGCGAGCGAGTGTCCTGCCAAAGCCATCCAGCTCATTTACTATCCTGATGTGGAGGTATTGGAGTTTTTGGAAAAGAATGTGTAGGGATATGGAGGTTGTAGAATAAATCTTTTCAGTTTGAGAGAAAAGAGTGGGAGCATAGCTAATGGGGAGTGAAAATCCGAAGATTGTGGCATTCTGTTGTGAAGAATCTGGGATGCCAGCCTATGAACATGCCTTGTCGCTAGGATTGGAGTTGCCGGAAGGTTTGAGGGTGATTGCCATTCCCTGTGGTGGGAAAGCGGAAACGGGATACATTATGAAGGCCCTTGATGAGGGGGCAGACGCGGTGATGGTGTTTGCTTGTTATGAGGGGAATTGCAAGTATGTTAGAGGAAATATCCGGGCAGAGAAGAGGGTGAATTACCTCAAAGGCAGACTTGAGAAATTGGGGCTTTCACCTGAGAAGATTGTGTTTTGTCCGGTAGCACCAGCAAATGGTGTCAGGTTTGCAGAGCTGTTGCAGCAAGAGATAGAAGTGCTTCGAAAAGGTACGTAACTATTATCATAAAGGAAGGGTAATAGCATGATCATAGCAGAACAGAAACCCATCGAAGAAATCCTGGAGATGCTGGCCCCACACAAGAAGATTCTCCTTGCGGGATGTGGGGCATGTGTGACGGTTTGTCAGGCGGGCGGAGAGAAGGAAGTCGGGGTTCTGGCTTCCCAGATACGCATGGCGAGGAAAGAGGCGGGAAACCCCATCGAGATTGTTGAGATGACCCTCACGCGTCAATGTGAGCCGGAATTTATGGAGGAAGCCAAAGACGCAATGAAAGACGTGGAGGCCGTGCTTTCCATCGCGTGCGGCATCGGGGTTCAGCTCATGGCGCAGACGTTTTATGACAAGCCCGCCTACCCGGGCCTGAACACGACCTTCCTCGGCTTGCCGGAGGAGCATGGCGTTTTCACGGAACGGTGTGCCGCCTGTGGAAACTGCGTGTTGCATCTGACTGGCGGGATCTGTCCCATTGCACGCTGTTCCAAGAGCCTCTTGAACGGGCCGTGTGGAGGGTCTCAGAACGGGAAGTGCGAGATCAGTCAAGATGTGGATTGCGCCTGGCAGTTGATTTATGACCGATTGAAGGCGATCGGAAAACTGGAGAACTTGACGGAGATCATACCGCCCAAGAAATGGATTACCAGTCGGGACGGCGGACCGAGGAAAATCGTAAGGGAGGACCTTCGGATATGAAGAGCGGCTCGAATCTTGAAAAGGTACTGGAGAAAGGTGAATTTGCAGTTACGGCGGAACTTGGACCGCCGAAGGGAAACGACGTTGAGGTCGTCTATGAGAAGGCTAAATATCTCAAAGGGGTCGTGGATGCCGTGAATGTCACGGATAACCAGACGGCCATCGTGAGGATGTCTTCCATCGCTACCTCGAAGATCATCATGGACCTAGGGCTGGAACCGGTGATGCAAATGACCTGCCGGGACCGGAACCGGATCGGTATGCAGAGCGACATATTTGGCGCGACGGCCCTTGGAATCAAAAACTGTTTGTGTTTGACAGGTGACCATCAGCGGTTTGGGAATGAAATTGATTCTAAAAACGTGTATGATCTTGACTCTATCCAGCTTTTAAGTGTATTAAAGGCTATGAGAGACGAGGGGAAGACCCTGGGCGGAGAGGAAATTGAGGGGAATATCAAACTCTTTTTGGGCGCAGCGGCAAACCCCTTCGGGGATCCTTTCGAGTTTCGGGCCATCCGGCTGGCGAAGAAGGTCAAAGCCGGGGCCGATTTCATACAGACACAGGTGATCTACGATATGGATCGGTTTCGCGAGTGGATGAAGATGGTGCGGGATTTGGGGCTCCATGAGCGGACCCATATCATGGCGGGTGTCATGCCGCTCAAGTCCGGAGGTATGGCACGGTACATGGCGAAGAACGTGGCGGGCGTGACCATCCCTGATGAAATCGTAAAACGGATGGTAGCGGCACCAAAGGGGAAGGGTGCGGCGGAAGGGATCAAGATCTGTATCGAGACCATCGAACAGTTGAAAGAAATTGAAGGTGTTCATGGGGTTCATATCATGGCACTCGAGTGGGAACATCGTGTTCCTGAAATATGTGAGGAGGCTGGGCTGCTTCCAAGACCAAGTTGATAGAAAAAGAAGGAGGGACCGATGGGCTTTGCGGACCACCTGACATCGGGGGAGTTTGTAAAGATTGTTGAAATTCAACCTCCAAAAGGTGTGGACCTGACAAAGTTCCTGGGGCATGCGGAGACCGTGAGAGGTCGAGTGGATGCCATTCTTGTTCCAGAATTGGAAACCTCCATCATGCGGTTGTCATCCCTTGCCGCATCAAAGATTCTCGCGGAAAAGGGGTTTGAGCCTATTCATCATACACCCTGTGGTCATAAAAACCGGATTGCTCTTCAGTCCGAGTTGTTGGGGGCGTATGCCCTGGGACTGGAAACGGTCTGGGTTACGCGAGGAGATTCTCCTGTAATTGGAGACCATCCGGAAGCGAAAGAGGTGTTTGATCTCGACGTGAATGATCTTCTTGCGGCGGTGAAGCGCCTTCAGGAAGGCTATGATCTTTCTGGTAATGATCTGGAAGGTGCTCCACGATTTTTGGTAGGGTCGACATTTAATGTGGGCGTCACGGGGCACGTCCTTGACCTTGAGGTTTTGGAGGTCGAGAAAAAGATACGGTTAGGGGTTGATTTCTTTATCACCAATCCTGTTTTCGATTTAGAACAATTTAGGCGGGTGATGGAGAAGGTTCAACCCTTTAAGGTTCCCGTGATCGCGTCGGTTATGATTCTGAAATCGGTGGGAATGGCGAGATACATCAACAAGCACATTGATGGAGTGATGGTTCCGGATGATCTAATCCAGAGGATGATGAGAGAACCGGACAAATTGAAAGCATCTATAGAGATAACCGCAGACTTGATCAAGGCACTTGAAGCGATGTGTCAGGGGGTCTGTATCGTACCGATAGGATGGGAGGACAAAGTTCCGCAGGTGTTGGATGCCTGTGGTTTTTAATCTGTTGAAACACGGGATATTGTGATGAGGGGGACATGGGCTCCACCCGCTCCTTAAAATGTGTTGACCAAAACACCACACATGTGGTGGGGCCGAACGGAGGATTGAGGGAAGAGATTTTCTGGGCGATTTTAGAAAAAGGGGAAGATGGGATCCTTGTCGTTGATAAGAAAGGGACCATCCTTTATACAAATTCGAATTTTCTTCGATTAATCGAGTACGATCGTTCTGAAGTTATTCATCACTCTTTATACGATTTCATCGAACCATCTCAAGCCGATACGTTAAAAAAGGTTTTCGCTGACTCCGGAAAAGAAAAAGGGAAGTTTTGCCAGGAGATTGCTTTCCAGAAGCGGAGTGGTGATCTTGTAACTACCGATACCTGTTTTTCCCCAGACGATGCGAGAACGCCTTCTTTGATCTACATCTACGTTCGGGATTTGACGGAATGGAAAAGAATTGAGAGTGAGTTGAAAAAGGCCAATAGCTTCTTTGTAAACCTCATAGAGAGCTCGGTAGATGGGATTATCGCCGCGGATATCAAGGGGAATATCATCATCTTTAACCATAGTGCCGAGCAACTGACGGGTTACAGAGCGGAGGAGGTGATCGGGGGAAAGCTCCATATCACCAACCTCTACCCCGAGGGCGTGGCCAAGGACATCATGCAGAAACTCAGAAGCGAGGAGTATGGCGGGGTGGGGAAACTGACGCCTATCAGGATAACCGTTCTCTCGAAGGAAGGGGAGGAGATTCCCATCGAGCTGTCGGCCGCCCTCGTTTATGAAGAGGGGAAGGAAATCGCCAGCGTGGGGATTTTTACGGATCTCCGGGAGCGCCTCAAGATCGAGGAGCAGCTCCAGCAGACCCATCTCCAGCTCGTCCAGTCGGAGAAGATGGCCTCCGTGGGGAAACTGGCCGCCGGCGTGGCCCACGAGATCAACAACCCTCTCGGGGGGATCCTCATC
>CAZOBB010000208.1:0-3211 GCA_964577975.1 uncultured Thermodesulfobacteriota bacterium
GTCGTAGTCTTCCAACCGGCACCGGTCCAGGATGAAGCGGTACATGGTGGCGGAGGTCTCCAGCACGGTGGCCCGGTAGCGCTGAATGGCCTCCAGGAGTTCCTCCGGGTCGAACCGTCGTTTCAGGATGACCGTCCCACCTTTGTAGAGGAAGGGGAGGGAGTCGACGAGCAGCCCCCCGGAATGAAAGAGGGGGCGGGAGACGACGATGGTGTCGTCCGGGGTCACGTGGTAGTAGGTATTGGCGTTGAGGATGTTGAAAAAGGTCTTCCGCTGCGTGAAGACGGCCCCCTTGGGGAATCCCGTGGTTCCGGAGGTGTACATGATCACGTGGGGGGATTCCACGTCCTTTTCGAAGGGGATTTCCGGTTCTTGTCCCGGGTGGACGGAGACGAACGATTCGTAACTTGCGGCCCAGTCCGGGCTAGGCCCTCCGACGGTGACGTAATGGCCTGCCTTGACCGAGATATCCTCCTTGATCGTTGTGATCCGGTCCGAGAACTCCCCGCTGAAGAAGAGGGTCTCAGCGGTGCAGTCGTTGATGATGTAGGCGATTTCCGGTCCCGCCAGCCGGAAGTTCAGGGGGACGAAGATGGCCTCGATCTTGGAACAGGCGAAGAAGATCTCGAAGAATTCGACGCAGTTGGTGAGCAAGGCCGCCACGCGATCTCCCCGTTTGACGCCAAGATTCAAGAGGGCGTGGCTTAACCGGTTGATCCGTTCGTTCAGCGCGGCGTAAGTCATAGGCCGGTCATCGTAGACAAGCGCGATCTTCTTGGGCAGGATCATGGCCCATTTTTTGATCCAGTCGGAAACGCTCAACCGGAGTATGCGGTTTACCTGTGTATCAATTTCCATACGGTAATAAAATAAACAGTGTTTTGTGATATTTGTCAATAGTTAACAGGCTAAATGTATGTTTAGTTTGTTATTTCGATGGGTTGTAGAGATACTAATTAAAACAATTTATCGTAAAGTGATAATTCGTAATTTGCGTGACTCACGCGCGAAAAAAAGGCCCTCCCGGAGGGGAAGGCCTTTCGATCGAATGGACAAATGGTTTTAGCAGGTAACCTTGAAAACCATGGCGGCGCCGTTGTCCCCGGCCGCGCAGCCGGCCCACAACCCGTAACCGCCGCCCTTGATGACGAGTTCTTCGATCAATTCGGCGATGAGGCGTCCCGCCGTGGGGCCCTGGGGATGCCCGAAGATGAGGGAGGTGCCGTAGTTGTTGATGTTGTTGACGTCGATGCCCATAGTCTTGGCCATATAGATGTCGTTGATGACGAAGGGGCAGTGGGTCTTGAAGGCCTTGATATCGGAGACCTTGAGACCCGCGTTCTTCAGGGCCATTTCAGCCGCCGGGACGGGAGCCTTGGCCATGTAGCCTTTTTGGACGCGGGAATAGCCATACGAAACGATCTGGATCTCCACGTTGGGATCTTTGCTCAGTTCCTTGGCCTTTTCCTTCGTGGTGACAATAAAGCCGCAGTTGCCGTCGGCAGGGTGGGTCTGGTTCCCGAAACTCATGACCCCCCCGGGCTCGACGGGTTTCAGCTTGGCAAGCCCTTCCGCCGTGGTGGGGATGATGCCCTCGTCTTCCTCCACCAGCTTGGTCTGCTTCTTGGAGATTTTAACCTCGGCGGGGAACATGTAGCGTTTCTGGAAGGCCCGGTCGTTGGCCAAGGCCTCAAGATATTGTTCGTAGCGCCGCAGGGTCACGGCGTCACACTCTTCCTTGGTGGCCCCGATTTCCTTGGCCACGTTTTCCGCCGTCTGTATCATCTTGAGCCCGGCCCACGGGTCGCGGTTGAAGTTGTCCATCAACCAGTTTTCATGGATGACCTCTCCACCGGGTCCCAAAGGATTCGGCCACACGGTGTGCGGGCCGTTGGAACAGCGGTCGACCATCAGGGCGAAGGCCGTATCATAGGCTCCCAATTCGATATTCGTGGCGGCGAGGTAGAGGCACGTGGTCGAGGTGGTACAGGCCTGGTTGACCATCAGGGCGGGTAGGTCCTTCTGACCGTCCACCATCATGGCCGCCGCCCAGGTGTGGCTGTAGAAGAGGTGAAGCTGGTGGATGGTTATCCCAAGGTACAGATAATCAAACATGGTGGGATCGTAGTCGCTAGCGAGGAGCCAGCGGCGCGCGGTCTTGGCGCCCAATTCGATAGAGTTTTCATTTGCCATCGACCCTTGCCATCGGCAAAAGGGGGTGGAATAGTATCCTTTGTAGGGGATGTAGGTTTTGCTCAGCATACGTCGGTAACCTCCTTGAAATTTGTTTTCCCTAACGGGTGGTTCATGCGTTTGATGGTGAATGTTTTCACATATCCGTCAGAAAGTCAAGGGATGGTGGAAACGACATTTGACATGGGGATTGGTGTCCGTTATCCTTACAATCCCAAGCTCGTGAACGCGGAACGTAAGAGAGGTTGCGATGAAGAGACATTCCCAAAAACGGTTCCCCTTTCTTTTACTTTTAGTGTGTCTTTTTTGGTTTGTTTTGGGAGGAGGCAGTAAAGGAATAGGTGCCGATACCTCCTTTCTTCGTGAGGTCACGAAGAATGCCTATCCCGAAGCCCATGCCGTTTTGAGCGAAGAGGTGGAGGAGTTACGGTTCAAACGCGACGGCAGCCACGTGGACGTGGACGAGGTCTTCCTGACCATTCTGGACGAGGAAGGGAAACGGTCCGAAAAGGTCCAGTCCTTTTATCTCAACAAGGACTATTCCCGGTTCCACGTGGAGATCATGGAGATCATCAAGCCCGACGGGAAAAGGGTCCCGGTCGATCTGAAGAGCAATTCCCGCGAGGAAACCCCCGCCTCCGACACGGAAGCCAACATCTACGACCCCAACCAGAAAGTCCTGAAGATCTTTCTCCCTGATCTCAAGGTGGGGGATACCATTCACTACAAGGTGCGTCGCGACACCTTCAAATCGACCATCCAAAACCACATCTACGGCATGGTGGTGGGGCAGTACACCATTCCCATCCGGCGTTACGCGTTCACGATCCGAGGGCCTTCCGACGTCACGCTCTACACCCTCGTCAAGGACAGGATCAAGGGGAAGGTTACCCACAAGGCGTGGAAGGAGGGAACATCTCAAGTGCGGCAATGGGTCTTCGAGGACGTGCCCCAGTTGACTCCGGAACCGTCCATGCCCTCCTTCATGCGGGTGGTCATGCGCCTGCTCTACTCCACC